>CAYMHJ010000467.1:0-4355 GCA_964390165.1 uncultured Prosthecobacter sp.
GCAGCCGAAACATCCGTCCCTGCAGCGACGGATCCTCCGCCGCCTGCTTGATCAGGCGTTCCAGTTCGTTCTGCGGCTCCGGCTCGGGGCGCCAGTCTTCGGATTCGTGGCTCATGGGATTAGGAAAGTTCGAGGCTAATCTGATAGCCATCCACGCAGGAAACGCGAGCGCCAGAAAGCCAATGCTGCCGTTAAGAAAGGTCGCGTTCTCTGTGCCGTCGCCCGGTAGAAGGCCCCCTCCCGAATACGAAACCAAGCAGCAAACCCTTCTCGTCGCCGTTCATTTGAAGGCGAAAAAAGCCGCCACCAAGGAGAAGAAGCAGGCCAAGGCAACCGGGGCTTGAGTGATAGGGTGACGAAACCCACTGACGTATTGACCACTGAGTTTTCGTGATTTTAGCTTCTACTTGAAGGCCTGCTGCGTGGCAGCGGTAGATTGATCGAAGCAGATGGAATGAAAATTGTCCATGGCATGGAGTTTATGATTATCGTTTGGAAATAAAACACTGTTCGCCCAATTCCCTTCTAAGCCCTGCAATGTCCGAATCGCTCAAGCCCGTGCAAAGATCTAGAATGATCACTTTCAGGCTTTGCAAACCTACCAACCCGCCAAGTGAGTCAATTCCGTTAAGGCCGGTACAGCCCTTCAACCATAAAGTGTGCAGCTTTTTGAGGTCACAAATAAAGGCGGTGTTCTCCAATCCAACACACCCCGAAAGATCCAACTCTTCCAAGTCTTTCAGTGCAGCCAGAGACTGGAACGCATGGGGGCCGACAAGGCCGGTGCAATATTTTAGATTCAGAAACTGCAGACTCCGTAAGTTGGCTAAGCATTGGGTATCCTTCATTCCACTGCATGCATTCAGCCAAAGACGCCTTAAATTCTGTAAGTCTGAAATTCCGCGGAATGCGCTTTCATCCTTGAGGCCGATACAGCCGACCAAATTCAGGTATTTCAACTTGTTCAGCCCATTCAAAGCGTCGGTGTTTGACAAGCCGACACAGTCGAAGAGCAACAATTCCTCCAAGTTGTCCAGTCCAGAGAGACCGTTTAGAGCATTCGCATTCGAAAGGCCTTTGCACCCGACTAATGACAACTTGCGCAGATGCTTGAGCTTCTCCATACCCTCCGTGCTTTCGAGCCCAGTGCAGTGATCCAGATAAAGCTCTTGCAAGCCTCTCATCTGTGAGATTTGAAAAAGATCCGCGCTGGTCAGATTGTCGCAGCCAACCAAATATAGCGGATGCTGCGGGACCACACATTGCCTGTTTACAAGAGATCGAAGGGATTCGTCCCGATGTGTTTTTCCACCCAGCAGCAACGGGGCAATCGGCCACCCTTTACAGTCAATATCCCACGGTGGGTTTGACCAGTTAAGATACGCAGCCCAGAGAATCTGCCACCACGACTCGCGGGTGGCGGCAGCCACTGGGATTTCAGGATCCTGAGCCAGTTGGACAACAAGTTGAACGGCATCTAGTGGTAGAAGCGGGGTGGGGTTTGGATCGTCTTCGGGGACAATGTGAGGCTTGCTGCTGTGCAACGCGGGGAAAAGCCAGCGCTGGTGGGTGGGGGTTTCGGCATTGCGGTTTTCAAGGAAGAAGACGAGCGGCTCGTGCCAGGCGGGAAGGGCGGGCAGGTCCTTGAAGGACTCGCGGGTGTGCTGGATGGGGCCGAGGGGAGGGAACTCGCTGTCGAGATCGGCCTCCGTAATGGACTGGCCATCCA
Source organism: uncultured Prosthecobacter sp. (assembly GCA_964390165.1). Taxonomy (GTDB): domain Bacteria; phylum Verrucomicrobiota; class Verrucomicrobiia; order Verrucomicrobiales; family Verrucomicrobiaceae; genus Prosthecobacter. The sequence goes on from CAYMHJ010000467.1 coordinate 1,730, forward strand.
AACGGGCCTCGGACTCACGAGACAGACGGTTGCGCTGGCGGTCGAACTCCATGCCCAGCCACTCGGCGGCGAAGAACTCCAGGAAAGACAGATGTGTAAAACCATATACTTCCCTTTCATGAGAGTCTGTCCCCCGAGGAATGAGGAGCCCAGATCGAGATGCTATGTGTTTAAGCAGCTCATGGAGAACTTCTTTGGCCGAGTGGGTGCTTTTCACCTGCCCCTTGGATTGCATTATCTCAATGGCTGGAATGAGAACTAACTCGAGTTCAAATAAAACAATGATGATGCTGCCAGCGTCCTCTTGTGAATGAGATGCTGTCCGAACTTTTTGCATATGAGCGGCCAATAGTGCCAACAGATGACGGCGATCTGTTGCATCCAAAGGGCAGGTATTACCAAGGATGGGCTTGAGCCTATAGGCGCTGTCGATACCACCGAGGTAAGCCTGGACAATCGCGTCGTAGAGCGCGGCACGGCCATCCGGCAGCGGCTTGCCGCTGCGCTTGAGGATGTTCATCATGCACAGCAGATTCGGCACGCGGGAGATGATGCGCACGCCGTCATGATGATGCGCCCGCACCTCCCGCATCAGTTCCTTGGAGTAATCGGTGCTGTGCCGGTGCTGGAACCAGCGCTGCGTGAACAAATCTTGCCTCTGGTCATCGAAGGGCGCGAGGTGGATGCGCTGGGCAATGGGAATACTTGCCCACACGGATGCCTTGGCCGACTTCTCGTTTTGGTGCCAGCCCACATTTGCGGCTGATGTGCTGGTGAACGTTAATTGTGTGTCTCCACCTTCGGCAATGAATCCTACCTTTCCGTGATTAACGCGCAGCCCTATGAGTTCAACCTTTCCCCATTTCAGTCGAAGCTTGGTGCGGAGAAGCTTGTAGATTTCCTCCATTCGCCGCACATCAGCCGCGCCAACATACTCTCCTTCCAGGTGAACCTTGATTTTGTCGGTCACAAAATCCACGGGCGCATCTTCATACCCAATCACCCGCGAGGTGATCAGCCAGCGCGCCTCTTTGTCCACTGAACGGATGCCATCCTGAATGCACGCCACGATTTGACGGCGTTTGGCGAGGTCACCGATCTCGTCGAGGCCGTCGATGAGGAAGAATACATTGGCGTCGGAGTGGAGGAGTTGGCGGAATTCGTCGCGGTGGTCCTTGAAGGCATCGCAAAGTGGCAGGGCGGTCTCGTCGCGCTGGTAGGTTTCGATGAGGACGGTGAGAAGGCTGTCCCAGCTCCAGCTTTCGACCTGATCCTGCGGCAACAGGGGCACGAGATCGCGCAGGATGAGCGGCACTGGCAGCAGGCCGGTGAGCGCGGGTGCCACGCTGAGCGGACGCCCGCTGGCGAGGTGGGCGATGAGGGACTGGATGAGCGTGCTCTTGCCCATGCCCGGATCGGCCAGCAGCACGGTGCGGCGGTGGTCGTCCTGTGCGAGCAGCGGCAGCAGATCCTGCGCCGGCAAATGCGGTGGCGTTTCCCGCTGTGCCGCGTCCATGTCCTCGGACCGCAGATGCTCTGCCGAGCAGGCGGGATGCACGAAGATGTCCCAGATATCCGGTGCCGCTTGCTCCGCCGCCGCGAAGTTGTCGATCGCAAGTTCCTGGTAGGGCTTGAAGGCGCTAAGGAGGGCGCGCTTGTAGGCGGCGAGGCGGGCCTCTGCGTTGTTGCTGGTGACTGCATTCAAGAGCTGGCCGAGCACCAGATTGTTCTCCTGCTGCGCGGCTTTGACCGTGTGATGCGTTTCGACGATCAGGGGCACGGTGACATCCATCTTTTGATGGAGCGATTGAAGCGATGCCCGAATGCCATGGATGCCGGAGAGGAGGATCTGCTTGTAGGCCTTCTGGGCTTCCTTGTTTTCATCGAGCAAAAGGACATGCAGCGCGTTGTCGAGGTGCTGTTTCAGGTAGGCGTCGAGCTTCTGCTGCATGGCCGCAGGCAGGCGGACGTGCCAGTTGATGAAGGTGATGAAGGGAACGCTGTCCACCGGAGGGAGCGTGCCGTCGCGGGCCATGCTGGCGGCCATCTGACGCAGAAAGACATCCTGCTGCACGGGGGTGAGCCCAGGCGAGCCGCGCTGAACGAACGTGATCCAGCCGTCGGGAGCCCGCTCCGCGAATTTCTCGAGGTCCGCATTGCAGTCTTCAAACTGCGGCTTGCCGGCGAACTGGCGGATGAGCGCGCCGAGCACCCAGCCGGTGTAACGCATGAAGACCTGCTGATTGAGGGCGAGCGCCGCGTCGGGCTTTTGTTTGAGCGCCTTTTCCAGTTTGTCCGTGGTGGCGTCCTTGGCGTGGTCGATGAGCGTTTCGAGCAACTCGTTGAAGAGCGATTTGTCCTCACCGAGGCAATGTTTTGCCAAAGTGGCAGCGACCGGAATCAACAGCGGCGCGGCTTTGGCCAGCAACGGGAGAGAGACAAGCGATTCGATCATGATGACGCGCAGTCTGTCGCGAATCCCATGGGGCTGACAAGGGAATGATGCATGGGAGTGAACGCGTTTGATTTCATGGAGGCGGTGGTTTCGATGGCAGGAGCGGTTTGTCGCAAGCGAGCGGGTTCTCGGGCCGTACTGCCTTGGATGTCTGATCTTTCCGCACTCTCC
>CAYMHJ010000468.1:0-4352 GCA_964390165.1 uncultured Prosthecobacter sp.
GCAGGCATCACCGAGAACACCATTGCCTCCAAAGCAACCAGCTTCACCGTCAAAGGTGAATTCACCGAGGCCGAACTCGTCGCTGCGATGAACAAGGCTGGCTTCAACGGCGTCGTTGGCAAATAAGCCGCACTTCCCTTTCAATCCTTACATAAAGACGGCGGGGTGTGAACCCCGCCGTTTTTTGTGCCATCGAACAAGCATGGCAGCCGCTCTGAGGCCGAGACTTACTTTGCAATCTCGCAGGTGACCTTCGCGGACTTGTCCATCTCGCCGAGCACGACGGCACCGCTGCCGACTTTGAGGGCTTTTCGGGCATGCTTGGCATCCATGATGGCGACCCAGCCGATGCCCATGTTGAAGGTGTCCCAGGCATCGCTCGGATCAGCGTGACGGAGCACTTTTTGAACGACGTCGTTCTTCCAGAAGGGCACCTTCAGATGGCAGCCGAAACCGTTGCGGGTAAAGATGCGGCCGAGGTTCTCGACGAGGCCGCCACCGGTGATGTGAGCCATGGCGGCGGGCTTGATCTTGGCTTTCCGCAGGCCCCAGCACTGCTCGTGATAAAGGAGGGTGGGCGTGAGGAGCTGGGCGGCATCCTTCTTGCTGAACTTGATGCTTTCCTTCGCCAAAATGCGGCGGACGAGGCTGAAGCCATTGGCATGGAAACCAGCGCTGGGCCAGCCGATAAGGACATCGCCTGCCTTGATCTCGGCAGGATTCATCACGTCAGACTTCTCAGCGGCACCGATGGCGAAGCCGGAGAGTTCGACCATGCCATCGAGCACGGCACCGGGCATCTCGGCAGTCTCACCGCCGGCGAGGATGCAGTTGCAGGCCTGGAGATACTCCGACATGCCGGCGATGATGCGGGTGAGCTGGCGCTTCTTGATCTGGTTCACGCCGACGTAGTCGAGGAACATGATGGGATCGGCACCGCAGGTGAGCACGTCGTTGACGTTCATGGCGACGAGGTCTTTGCCAGCGTTTTCGAGGAGGTCGTATTTGAGCAGTAGCTCGAGCTTCGTGCCCACGCCATCACAGCCGGTGAAGATGACGGGCTGCTTGTATTTGCTGAGATCATAACCGGCGGCGAAGAGGCCGAAGGCGTTGGCGAGCTTGCGCTTTTTCTGCGTGGCTTTCACGAGCGCGCCGATGTCATCGACGAAGGAGGCTGCTTCATGAATGTCAACGCCGGCTTGTTTGTAAGTGTGCTTGGACATGGGGACAAAAAGAGCCGCGATGAGGCGGCGGGAGTGCTGAGAGTGAAGCGGTGCGGCGGTGATGCAAGCAGGAGGATCATTCGCCCTTTAAATTGGCTCTAGGGCGCCGCGCTGGTTCTTGCTGCCGCAGGAGGGGCAGAGGGAGATGGGTGGATTCTTTTTCGGCAGGGCGTAGGTGCAGTTGCAAATTCGGCACTGGATGGCGATGCGGCGTCTGCCCACCTCGCGGCGTCGCTCGCGCCAGAGCGACCACATCCACAAACCACAGACGAGACAGACGCCGATGAGCATCACGGTGACGATGAGACCGCTAAGATGGATGCGAATCATGGCGTGGCCCCCCTGACCCAGGCGAAACTGACTTCAGCCCAATCCATGTCCTGCGTCTGTGTGGGCAAAGGCTGAAAGCGGAGCTGGGTCATCGCGGCGTGGAGCTTGACCATGACCGCAGGATCCTCGGAGGAGGAAACGGGCACGGCCAAGAGCACCTGACCAAGCTGACCGATGCCAACCCGGTAGCGGGCCCTGGCAGGATCAAGCAGCGGAATATTCCGCAGAATACCCCCCGAAATCAGCTCGCGCTTCGCCATGCCTTCAATGCGTGCCTGGAGTGTGGACCGGGATGCAGGTCTTTGTTTGGCGGCTTTGGCAGGGGGAAGCGGAGGCAGCGCATCGAGGAAATTTTGATCCAAAAGACCCGGACGCCCACGTGCGGCGAGACTGGAGCTGGCCGCTTTCAGCTTCATCTCGAAAGAGCCTGGTTTAAAGTCTGGCATTTTGGCACTGGCAGGCGCCGCGAGACTGCCAGATGTCTCCGATGGCAGCAGGGTGAAACTGCGGTCCACAGCACGATGAATAAGGGCGCGCTCGGCAGGCACGTCGGGATTCAGGACGATCATCTGCTGCGGGCGGGAAGTCAGCCTCGGTGCGTCCGGGGTGACGATGCGAAACAGCAGAAACATGGATGCGATGCCAAGGAAGGTGATCAGGAGGAATGAAATCAACCATGGAGCGGTGCGCTCCCGCCGATTCCAGTCAAAGAGCAGCTCGGATGCGGGTGATGGCGCTTTTTTCATTTCGTCGCAGCTGGCTGCTGACTGGGATTGGTTGAGAGCGCCACCTCATAGCCCAGCCCCATGGCCAGGCTGCTGACCTCCGTGAAGCGCCCCGTGGGAGCGTGTCTGTCGGCATGGAGGAGGATGCGGCGCTCGCCATCACGGCGCTGCTCCAGAGTGCTGCGGAGCTGCTCGAAAGTCACACGGTGGCCATCAAAATACATGGGGGCATCCTGCCCGCTGGCGATGGTAATGATGTGGGCGCGGTCAAAACCTGTGAGGCGGCTGCTGGAGCGCGGCTTTTCCACCGTGATGCCGGACTGCACGACGAAGCCGCTGCTAAAGAGGAAATAAACCAGCAGCAGCAGGATCGCGTTCAGCAGCGGCGTGATGTAGAGCCAGGGGCTCTGCTTTGGCAGATGACTCACGAGTTTCATGACACTGACTTGACCGGCTTCATGAATGCGACTTCCGCGCACGCCCGCGGGCAGGCGCTTCCTCTGCGGGCTGGCGGAACTCGACGATGTTGTCCGCCGACTTAGCGTCCTCGATCAGATTGACGATCTCCACTCCGGCGCGCTCCAGATCATGCATGATGGACTGGGCGCGGGCGCTGAGGAAAGCATAAAAAAGGTAGGCAGGAATGGCCACCACGAGCCCAAGCGCGGAAGTCACCAGACTTTGATAAACACCACGAGCCACTTCAGCAGGGGTGGTGATGCCGTTCGCCGAGGACAGATTGGTAAAGCTGTCCAGCAGCCCGATCACGGTGCCGAGCAGTCCGATGAGCGGACCGGCATGGGCGATGGCGTTGAGAATGGTAAGATAGCGCTCCAGGCGGGGCACCTCAAGCTGGCCCGCCTCCTGGACGATCTCCTTCAACTGCTCACGAGGCGCATGGTGGCGGAGCAAAGCCGCATGGACGACCCGGCCGGCAGGCACACGCGTGGCCACACATTCCTGCAGAGCTTCAGCGAAGTTTCGCCGCCGGATCAGAGCTGCGAGTCCGGCAAGGAATTCCCCCACGTTCATGCTCGCCCGATGGTAGTAGGCCAGCCGTTCCAGGAAGATCGCCACGGCAAATCCCATGCAGGCCATGAGCAGCCATACGAGCGGTCCACCTTTGGAAATCAGTTCTGTCATGGGTAAATTGGAAGGGGTGTAGTAAAGGCAGAAGCGGCAGTGTCATGCCCTGCGTGACATTTAATCGAAGCAATAGGCAGGCCCATGTTTCAAATTTCTGGAAACAATGCAAGCCTGGGTTTTAGCTGGAGCCTTTCCATTCTTGACTCGGCTGCCCGCGCCCAGCATTCTCGCGCCCGGATTACATCCATCCATTAACCCAACCCAAACACACATCTTTATGTCCATCAAAGTCGGAGTCATCGGAGCAGGCGGCATGTTGCAGTATCACGCGGCGGGCTTCCGCCAGGCAGGCGCGGAAATCGTGGCGGTGGCAGATGCAGCCCCCGGAGCAGCAGCCAGGGCCGCAGAGAAGTATGGCATCGCCAAGTCCTATGAGTCTGTCGAGGCCATGCTCAAGGGCAGCCCGGAGATCAAAGCTGTGAGCGTCATCGTGCCAAACAAATTTCACAAGCCGCTGACGATCCAGTGCCTCAAGGCAGGTAAACACGTCTTCTCCGAGAAGCCCCCGGCTTTGAACGCCAAGGAAGTGAAGGAAATCATCGTGGCTTCCAAGAAGGCCGGTAAGAAAGTGCTCTTCAACTTCAACAACCGCGCCCGCCCTGAATCCCAGGCGATGATGAACTACGTCAAGCAGGGAGTGGTCGGCAAAATCAACTCCGCGCAGGCTAAATGGATTCGCCGCACCGGCATTCCCGGCTTTGGCGGCTGGTTCACCACCAAGGAGCTTTCTGGCGGCGGTCCGCTCATCGACCTCCTGCACATGGTGGACCTCGCCATGTATTTCATGGACTATCCCGAGCCTGCTTATGTGCTCGGTCAGACCTTCTCCGATTTCATCCAGGACAAGCAGTTCAAAGGCCCCTGGGGTATCCCTGACCGTGTGGGCGGCACCACCGACGTGGAAAACGCCGCGCACGGCTTCGTGACC
>CAYMHJ010000469.1:0-4350 GCA_964390165.1 uncultured Prosthecobacter sp.
CGCCCATGTGGAAGATCTTGCTGACGCGGGCCGCGTAGTAGCCCGCATTCTTGAAATGCTGCGGCCATGTCGCACGGTCACCAATCGCGGCCCGTGGGCTGATGTACCCCTGCACGCTTGTGGCATGAGGATAGTAGCCGGAGAGAAACGAAGCACGCGAAGGCCCGCAGTAGGTGCCCTGGCAATACGCCCGCGTGAACCGCATCCCCCGCCCCGCGAGACGGTCGATGTTCGGTGTCTGACAGACCTTGTTGCCGTAGCAGCCGAGCGCGGTGGAGGTGAGGTCGTCGGAAATGATGAAGAGGACGTTCGGCCTTGCTGCAAAGAGCGAAGGGCAGAGGGCTAGGAGTAACAGGAGACGCATCCAATCAGAACGTCTGATGCCTTCTTGGCTTGCAGCCAAGCGAATGGTTGACCTCATTCACACGACGAGGAGTGTGGCGGTGAATCAAAAGTCGAACTTCATCGGTCTGCCTTTTACCGGCACGACTTCAATGCGGTCGATGTCACAGTCTGGAAGATAAACTCGCAGCGTGCCAAGCAGTGCTTTGGAGGTGACTTCGAGCTTTACGTCCTGCCAGTCAGCCGCTTTGACCTCGAAGGGCAGGGAAAGCATGCCGTTCGTGTCGGCGGAGCCGTTGGGGTAGCTTTCGATCCTCGCTGCACCACCGGTCTGACTGCGAATGCGCAGGTTGATCGTGGCAGGTCCGGTCATTTTGGCCGTGGCATGGCCGAGGAAGGCGACGCCCGGCTTGCCTGTGGCTTTCATGCTGAGGATGCCGTCGGTGATCGTCGTCTTGCAGCCGCGCTCTTTCCAGCCAGAGAGAGGATCGGTGGGTTTCGCGGGCGATTTGCCAGCGACGGGTTTGTAGGCGGGATTGGGGCGCGGATGCTGCGCGCCAGTGTCTTTGAGGAAACCGTCGATGAGGGCGTCGAGTTCCTTCACCTTGTCCGGCATCTTCGCGGCGAGGTCGCTGGCTTCGCTGAGGTCGTTGCGGAGGTTGTAGAGTTCGTGCGTGCTCGGATTGCCGAACCAACGAAGCAGTTTGAAATCACCGCTGCGCACCCAGACGCCGCCTGCGCGACTGGCTCCGGCGTGTGGGTGGTAGTTGAAGTAGGCGGAGCGGTCGAGCTGGCCTTCGCTTTTGAGCACCTTGGCGTAACTGACACCGTCGAAGTGCTGCTTCTCCGGTTTGGCGATACCAAGCAGGTCGATAATCGTCGGATAAACATCGATGGGGCCGACGACGGCTTCGCTGGTGATGCCTGGGGCGATTTTTCCGGCCCAGGCCCACATCAGCGGCACGCGGGTGCCGCCTTCATAGAGCGTTCCTTTGCCGTCACGCAGCGGCGTGTTCATCGTGGGCGGCTGCTCGCCCGCCCATTTGCGCCAGTCGGCGAGGAACGCGCTTTTGTTTTTTTCAGCCGCCGCAGTCTTGCCGGTTCCGGGCACGTTGCTGTGCGTGTTGCCGCCGTTGTCGGAGTAAAAAAGGATGAGCGTGTTGTCCGTCAGGCCATGTTTATCGAGTTCATCAAGGACGCGGCCAAAACAGTCGTCCACACTCTTGAGCATGGAGGCCATGATCGGATTGCCCTGTCGTCCGGTGGGGTCTTTTTTCGCGGCGAAGTACTTCGTGTACTCCTCCTTGTGCCCCCACGGACCATGCACCCCGTAGCACCAGAGATTGAGGAAAAACGGCCCGCCTTTGCTCGCCTGGATGAACTCCGCGGCCTCCGCCGCCTGACGATCCACGATGTATTCTCCCGCTGGGCCGTCGGTGATGGTGCCGACCTTGTTTTTGGTATTGGCGACGCCATCGGGCTTCACGCCGTAGGGTGAAAAATACTCGCCCGGTGGGCCGGGATCTGGATGGCAGTGAAAGGCCACGTCAAAGCCCTGCTGTTCCGGCCAATGCGGCTGCGTGAGGCCGAGATGCCACTTCCCGATGTGGGCAGTGCGGTAGCCGTTTTGCTTTAAAGTCTCCGCCAGCGTGATCTGTGAGGGCTCGAGGTAGTTTTTGCTCTCCGGCAGCAGCATTGGCGCATTCGGCGGGGCAGATTCCTTCAAAAACAAATGACCCTCCGGCTGCGGCGGCTGATGACCGCTGGCCGTGGTGATGCCGTGGCGCGCCGTGTACTGTCCTGTGAGAATCGAAGCCCGGGTTGGCGAACACAGCGGTTGTGCATACGCGTTCGTGAAGCGCATCGCCCGCGTGGCGAAGCGGTCGATGTTCGGCGTCTCGTAATACTTTGACCCATACACGCCGCTGTCTATCCAGCCCATGTCATCGACGAGGAAGAGGACGACGTTGGGCTGCGAGGCGGCGAAGAGCGGAGAGCAAAGGGCGAAGAGATAGAAAAGTAGCACAGTGCGGATCATGGCGGCGCTGGCAACGATCTGAGGGGGGGAGGAATTGCAGCACAACGTGTGCATCTTGTCGGAGGTCAACCTGTCCGCACGATCACTCGATTCCCCACAGCATCTCCAGCAGCGCGGCCATCTCTGGATCATGCTGCTTCAATTCATCCCGAGTGAACGGGAAGAAGTCATTCCGGCTGAAGTAGGCCTCCGTGCATTCGGCGAAGTATTCCTGCGGAGTCGTCATCGCATAGGCCTGCTCCATGTGGCTGCGTCCCTCGCTGTCCTTGCGCTCGACGCGGTCATATTTGCCGCTCGCTTTCGCCTTCTCGTATGCCGCTTTGATCTCCAAGTTACCAAAGCTCATGCGCACGGTACGGTTGTGGTAGGCATGCGCCAGCTCATGCAGCGCGAAGTTCGGCATGCGGCGTGTTTCTTCCTCAAAGATGCGCACGTTGGTGAACTCGACGGCCTTCGCCATCACCGGATCGCGACCGTTCTCGCGCAGCCACCCCGCATCGGGATGATACTCGGCTCGCGGACGCGAGTTCTGATACTCGGGATTGATCCACAGCGGCACCTTCTGCAGTTCAGCCACAGCCTTGGCCGGAACCACGCGCACTATCTCATCAAGCTGTGCCTGAAGAAGCGGCAGCGCTTTGGCGAGCGCAGTAGCATCGACCTGTGTGCTCACATGCACCGTCCAACCCGCGATGAGACTCTCCTCATGCAATTTCGTGATCGTCGCGGCTTCAGAGCGCTTCAGTGCTGCCGCGTGGATGGCTTCTTTGGCTCTCTTAAGCCGCTCAGGCCATTCAAACTTCGGCGCTTTGGCAGGGTTGTAGCCTGCGAGATGTCCGGTGAGTCGCGTCGTCGGTTTCGTGTATTTTAGCTCCGTGTCTCCAAACACCTCGCGGCAAAGTTCAGCCAGACCTGGATCGTAGCTCAGCAGCTCGGCGCGTGTGTTCACATGATTGTGATCGTGATCGTTTTCGCGGTTGTTGTCGAACCAGCTCTGCACGCCCTCGGCGAAGTATTCGTGATGGTTCACGCTGGCGTATTTGCCCTTCCACAGCCCGGCTTTCATCGCCGCATCAAAGGCTGACTTCACTCGGTGGTCAAAGCTGGCGTCCACATTCGCCAGCCCACGCAGGTGGATGTTGTGAGCGAACTCGTGAATGAAAATGCATTCGGTCGAGTAAGGATCGCCTTCGTAAGCCAGCAGATTTTCCTCCGCGCAGGAGCAAAAAGGGTCCGTGGCGCTGCCGCCCATGCCACGAGCACGCGCATCGCGGTAGTCTTTGGTCGGGATGTTCTCGAAGCCCGGCACCGGCACCGTGCTCAGCCATTTCCACTCCGGCTGATCGGTCGTGAACTCATCGTGTGCCAGGATGCAAAGCCGAGATCCGCTGGCGATCATCGCCTCCCGCACATCCGGCCGCTTTGCCAGCATGAGATCGGCCAGGTAAGCCGCCTCCTTCAACGCATACAGACTCACCTTGGCCGAACCACAGATCGGGTAGCCATGTGCATGAACGACCTGAGTGTAAAACGCTGGCACGCCATCTTTCGCGGCGGGATCATAGCGGAAAGTCTGCACTGGCACCCGGCTCACGACTTCCATCTCTTTCGCCTCATCCACGATGACAAACCGGTGTCCCAACGACGTGCCGATGATGCTGTCCTTGCCCGGCTCGATCTTGCCATTGGGTACGCGTTTGCCATCAGCCGCGATCCAAAACACCACCACGGCTTTTTCGCCTGCGTTGAGGATTTGTAGCTTCGGGCGGTCCAACGCGTGAAGCGTCACGGCGTGGATGAATAGAATAGAGAGCAGGGGTCGAATCATGAGATGAAAACGTTTTGCCGAATGCTTTATCGCGCCACTAACCAAGTTCCCGCCAGTCGATCCAGGAGACTGCGCCGAGGAAAAGTGAGTCCAAGGAGCATGAGTAGTAGCAGGATAGGCACCCAGATCATGCAGGTCTCCG
>CAYMHJ010000470.1:0-4348 GCA_964390165.1 uncultured Prosthecobacter sp.
AGGCCATGCAGGCCAAACTCCGCGCGTGGATGAAATCCATTCCCGCACCGATCCCCGGCGAGAATCCGCACTTCGACCCGAAGCGCATGCTGGAGGAGACGAAGGTGAAGCAGGCGTGGAATCGGTGATTGTGCACGCGCATGGGTCTGCCATAGCCAAATTCAACCAGGGCAAGAGGTGCAAGCGGATCGATGACCAGATCATCGGGTACAAGCAGCACGTTCCGTTGCTGGGATTCGTGGAAACGGGCTTGAGTTGTTGGCCATAGACGGTTGGTTGCAGGCTCTCCGCTTGGAAACGTTAAGCGCCAAACCTATGCACCTCCGCATCTTGCTCCTCACCCTCAGTCTCAGCATCACCAGCCTCAGTCACGCGCAGCAGCCCTCCGCTGCGCCGCACACGTTCACGGCCACCGATGGCCGGAAGCTCACGGCGACGATCGTTGGCAAGACGGACACCGTCGTCACCATCCGCCGGGCGGAGGATGGACAGGAGTTCGTGCTGCCGCTGGACCGCATCAGCGCGGCGGATCAGGCATTCGTGAAGGCGTGGGGGACGAAGGCGGCGGCAACACCTGCTCCGCTCGCCTCTCCGTCCAAAGATGAGGCAAAACAAGCGCTCGATGATGCTCGGAGATTCACCGCATCAGGTGAGTATGCCAAGGCGCTTGAACGCCACGAATGGTTCCATGCGAACGCTCTCAAGATCAGTCCCTCCATGAGTGGCGTGCGGCTTTCCTTTGCACTCGCCAACTGGAAGCGTCTTGGTGATAAATACCCTCCGGCACTCGATTCACTGAAAAAGCTCAGGGATTCCAGTGCCAAGACCTTGCTTTCAGCGGCTGGCACCTTTGACCTGTTTCAAGAGGTCCGCTCGTTCAATCGTGCTCTGCTCGGACATGGCAATGCGGGAAAGGAAGAAACGATCCAGTTGTTCAAGCAGTTGGATGAGTCGGATCCCGCGCTTACAAAAAGGTGCTTCCAAGTGGTGAAGGAAGATCTCATGGAAACGAACGAGACCGAGTTGTTCGTGAAGCACGCAGGCGATCTGAAAAGCTATTTAGCACAAGCGGTCGAGCACCGTGCCGATGAGGCCAAAGGAGCGAAAGGACGCTCGTATGAGGCGGAACACATTCAATACCTCGACAAAAGACTCAATGAACTGACAGCATTCATGACGCAAATCGCCGAGTCAAAGGGCGATGCCGCACTCGCCGACGAACTCCGCGCCATGACCGCCCAAGCGATCACCGTCAGTCCACCTGCCAAGCCGTAGCACCAACGCAGCCAAGTCGTCCGCCACCACCATGAAACGCCTACTCCTCACTCTCTGCCTCACCGCCGCCCTGCACGCGCAGCAGCCCGCTGCGGAGCCGCATACCTTCACGGCCACCGATGGCCGGAAGCTCACGGCGACGATCGTGGGAAAGACGGACACCACCGTCACCATCCGCCGGGCGGAGGATGGGCAGGAGTTCGTGCTGCCGCTGGACCGCATCAGCGCGGCGGATCAGGCTTTCGTGAAGGTGTGGGGGACGAAGCCCGTGCCTCTCGTCATGGCCGACCCAGCTCTGCCAGAGTCCTGGGTTGTGCCGCCGAAGTATCAGTCCGCCGGGGGGTTTACAGGGCCGTCCGGGGGAGCCAGATTGATGTTTGCAACCTTTGAAAAGGCCTCTTTTCCTGGACAATACACGCGAGATAAACGCGTCGGGCTGATCCGCAGCGATGGCGTGGTGCTCTGCGACCCAGACAAGGATGAAAGCTTTCCTCCGTTCTTTCTGTCCAAAGACAGCGCAACAAGCCCACGGCACATCGCCAGCTACTTCCGGGATCATCGTGTGCTGCCGAAACTCAGCGGTGGTAAGTATGGCCTTGTGGATGTGGATGGCCGCCAAGTCGTGCCTCCACAGTGGGATGAGGTCGGCTCGTTCAGTGAGGGCCTGTTCGACTTCAGGCTCGCCGGAAAGGAAGGCTACGCCAACCTCACGGGTCAAGTCGTTATCCAGCCTCAATGGGCTGAGGCATCCCCTTTCTCCGGCGGCTATGCCATTGCGAGGTCAAATAAAGGCGGCAAACCAAGCGTGATCGACAAGACCGGCAAAATCATCTCCGACGCTGTGTGGGACGAGGTGCGGCAGCTCCGTATGCAGCACAGTATATTTGGCTATGGATTTTTTCCGGAGGGTGTGTCGATCTCCGACTATCGCCCTGCTACACTCCCGTCCGGCTTGTTCTGGGTGTCGCTAAAGGAGAAGTGGGGTCTCTACGATATTGCGAAAAACGTGCCCGTCGGTGAGATTCAGTGGGATAAACCGGTTAGCTCGGCTCACCTTTTCAGAGATGGCAGAGCCTGGGTGCTGCGGGATGGCAAGTTTGGCATGATAGACCTGACCGGGAAGGTGGTGCTGGAGCCTACATGGGAGGGGGAATGGAAAGGAGAAGGCAAGAACAAGTATCACAGCACGCCGCAGCGTGAGGGCGACTGCATCAAGGCTACCAAGGATGGCAGAACCGCATGGTGGCGTCTGGATGGCACGGCACTACCAGAGGGGGATACCCCTTGGGAGTTTAGCGGGCTTTTCGACCGACCTAAGCAGCAGCTCAAGATTGCGAGCGGCAAGCTCATCCGCCTTGCGCAAAACATCAACGCTCAAGCCCTCAAACGCATGTATGTCGAACGAGGTAAGGCGATAATGCAGGCCGATGTGAAGAAGGCTCTGGCCGATTTGAATGGAAATCCGTTAGGGCAGGCGTGGTGGACGAGCGTCTCCCGCAGCGCATCTCCCGACTACTTCTTGGTATCGAAGTATAGCGAAGACAAAGGTGGTTATGGCCTGATCGATGCCACTGGCAAAGAAGTGGAACCTGCATCTTGGGTAGTGAGTCTTCCTCTCGATGACCTGCAAATCACGAACCCTTCCGCCCTTCCCGATGGCGAGATCGTGGCCGCGTTCAAAGGCAGCGCTGGAGCTGGAACCTCGGACGCCCTGTTTATTCAAACCAAGGACGGCCTCACCAAAGTGCCATGGAAAGCTCCTGACACTAGGATTCGGATTCAAGAAGCCCCCGGCACTGTGACCGTAAAGGCGCACCAGAAAGATGGCAAGCGGGGCTATATCAAGCTCGTGCCAGCCTCCAAGTGAGCTTAGCCAAAATCCGGGCGTGAGGAGTAGCCGTGAACGAACGCAGAGATCGCAGAGAGAAGGATTTGAGATCGAAAAATCGGCCTAAACTGACTCACCCAATCGGCGAGGTGCTCACGACGTCGCATTCCTTAATTTTGCGCCTTATGCGCTCTTTTGCGGCCAGCCATTCTGGTTTTCGGCTCAGCGTGTTCGGTCTCGTCATGTTCCTTCACCCGCCAAAGTTCCATGTGCTGATTGAATAGGTGGCGGCGGATTTGTGGGGGAAAGCCTGTCGCCTTGGCCGCGTTCCCATGAGGAACATGATCAGATTAACTTTTCTTTTGTCGGTCCTGGCTTGCGAGTCGGTGCTTTCGGCTCAGCCGAACGTGCTGCTCATTCTTGTCGATGACCTGAAGCCCGCGCTGGGCTGCTACGGCGATGCCACGGCGAAAACGCCGAACATTGACCGGCTCGCTGCGCGTGGGATGCGGTTTGACTTGGCGTATTGCAATCAGGCGGTGTGCGCGCCGTCGCGCTTCACGCTGATGCTGGGGTCGCATTCGACTTCGACGGGGCTGTATGGCTTGGGAAGTCACCTGCGCAAGCTGGTGCCGGATGCGGTGACGATGCCGCAGTTTTTCGCGAAGCATGGCTGGCGCACGGAATCGCTCGGCAAGGTCTTCCACATCGGCCATGGCAACGAGGGCGATCCGGCGTCCTTCAGCGTGCCGCATTTGAAGGACAAGGTGATCGAATACCTCGATCCGACGAGCACGGACGGCGGCAAGCTCACGCGCGAGGAGGCGCTGTTCACGAATCAGAAGCTTGGCCAGATCAAGTCCCTGCCGCGGGGCGCGGCGTTTGAGTCGCCCGTGGCAAAGGACGAAGACTACGCCGATGGACGCATCGCGGCGGAGACGATGAAGCGGCTGCAAGCGGCGAAAGCGCGTACGGGACAACCGTTTTTCATCGCGGCGGGTTTTGTCCGGCCGCACCTGCCGTTTTGTGCGCCGAAGAAGTATTGGGACCTCTACGATCCGGCGAAGTTGCCCATGCCGGCATTTGAAGATCTGCCTGCCGGATCGCCGAAGGTCGCGCAGAAACGTGGTGGGGAAATTGCGGCCTACAAACCGGTACCGGAGGGGCCGGATCCGAAGTTTTCGCCGGACCTGAAGCGCCAGCTCATTCACGGCTACTATGCCAGCGCGAGTTTCGTCGATGCGC
>CAYMHJ010000471.1:0-4311 GCA_964390165.1 uncultured Prosthecobacter sp.
TCACAGCCGACAGCCCGCAGAGACCGCTCCATGGCCAGGAAGCGCAGACGCACCTCGGGACTGGCCAGTGTGGCGACAAACTCGAGCTTCATAAAAACTTCGGCGGAAAGCGGCCCGTTCAAGCCGGGGAGCTGCCGGCACAACGGCCCTGGAACAGGAGGCGACGCAGGCAGGCGGTCAAAATTCGCCAGTGGCGGGGAGGCAGCAGCGTGAGCAGATCGGTCATCCGCTCACGCGGTGTGAGAGGGATCCGGGTCAACTCCAGGGCGCGCTGGAGCAAACCTTCCGCAGCACGCTGGGGGGAGAAGTGCTCCAACCAGACCTCCCGCGCCCGCCGCCCCATGGCAGGAGCCCGGTGCCGGTTCTCCTCCAACAATCGGGGAATCTGTTCGACCTCCGCCTCGGGAACAAAGAGCGCAAACTCCTCCCACGGAATGTCGGAGACGGGCAGCCACTCATCGCTGATGATCACCGGTGCGCGACCGAGTTGCATGACCTCAAACAAGCGCATGGAAGTGGGCCCCAGACCACGCGGACACAAGACAAAGTCCGAAGCGAGAAGGGTTTGAAGGTAGCTTTTTTGGAAGGGCTCCCGTTCGTCCGCCCCCATGAAAGTGGCGGAAGAGCCGGTGGCGGCTTTGAGCAGCGCCTGAGGGTGATGCAGAGTCAGGAGACGCTTTCGAATGGGATGCGTCTCGGGATCGCCGACGAAAGAAAACAAATGCGCCCGTTCGGAGGCCGCGATGACGGCTTCGGAAATCGCATTCAAGAAGGGATTGTCATGGACGCGCACCAGGTAACTGAAGGAGCGTCGTGCATGGACATTGGGATGATGCCTGTCGATGGAGGGTGAGATGGTGCGACAGAGAGTCAGCATGACGTCGCTGATGTGGTGGAGCACGCACTTCTGGCGGTGCGCCCGGAACAGCGGATGGCGCACCACATCCAAGAAGTAGGGATCGAGGCTCGCATATGTTTCGGCAAAGAGAATGAGATCCGCCGGGGCGGGATCGTTACAAAATTCGAAAAGATCCGCCGGACAGAACCAGCGCAGCCAACCAAGGTTAGGAAGGGTGCCGGATGGTGCATAGGCACTGAGCAGATGAACCTTCACAGGTGCCTTTGGGGGCGAGGCTGTCGGTCGGTGACGACCGGGAGCATTGAGAGACTCATCAGCACCAGTCGGTGAAAGTCTGGAGGCGGTGTGCATAGATCGGCCGACCGGATTCCTGACAGCTAGCGCTTGAGTTCGCATAACAGATCCCCGGTGACATCCAAATGCGAAAGTCGGTAGAGAGGTTGGAGGTAAGCAATCGCCGCAGCGTGCTCAGCCTCGGGAAGGTGTCTGTATTCGAAAAGAATTACCTTGGGTTGGAACTGGGTGAGGTCGAGCTGGCGGAGAACATGCCAATCAAAGCCCTCAGTGTCGATATGAAGGAGATCAATGCGGGAAACGTGGTTGCGAGCGAGAACGTCTGCCAGAGGCAGGGTTGGTATGGTGATTTCGGAAATGTGGGTTTCAATGACTGGGCCGAAATGCTTGAGGATGTGATTGCGGTCAAAGGAGCCCAACTGATCCCACCAAGGAGGAAGGTCCGGTATTGCGCGCAAAGCAGAAGGATTGACCATGAAAAATGGACTTGAGCCTTCTTGATCAGCAATCGCTACATTCTCAAAACGGACGTTGGAGCCCCCCTGGTAGGTTTCCATCAGCCGCAGGAAGAGATCCGGCACGGGTTCCACCAGCAGAGCAGTCCAAGTTGGATGTGATTGCAAGAGCGAGAAAACCGGATCACCAGCCCTGCCATCGTTGGAGCCGATCTGGACGACGGACAGGCCATCCAGCCGCCCGAGGATTTTACGGAGGCGACGACCAGGGTCGACACAACGGGCATGCCATCTCTTGGGTAGTTGGCGAAGCCAGCTAAGCATCCGGCCAAGAAACGGAATTGATTGGAGGATGGCACTCATTTACTTAATTCAGGACCTCGGCGTGGCACCATTCGCATTTTTAAAAACTCGTTTCTTCAGACAACGAGCGCCCTCGGGTGCTTGCGCTGGAATCGTCGTTTCAACCGGACCTTTGATGAAGTGCAGTCGATCCGACGGATACCGCGTTGAGGCCATGTTGGACTGCACATCGTTCAAGTCCGCCACGCACCAGTTGCCGCCGGATTTTTTGGAATCTCGGGCAAGGTGGGCGCTGGCCAGAGTACCGTCGCTCGTGCTGTCCAGATCCGTCGGGGCTGTCATTCCTTCAAATGTATCGAACAAGTGAAGGTCCCGATCCGAGACACCCTCGTCAAGAAGCGCCAATGCCATGGTCATGCTGCTGCCGCCACGCCAAACACCGCATTCCACGAAACATCCCGGAACGCCACGACGGCATAAATGCCGCACGGCATCCACCAACGCCAATTGACGCTCCCTGCTGGTCATGGTGAAGGGTGTCACCGCGTCTAGGATCCTCTGATTGGCTGCATCTGCCGGATCAGTACTGACGGAGCCAGCCTCAGGAGGGCTGTAGCGGACCAGATCAAAACCGACGCTGCGTATCAGATTGCGAACAATATTTTTCATGAATTGGGTAGGGTAGTGGGGCCCGGCTCAACCTGTTTTAGACCACTACGCGCGGCTAGAAACAGCCAGCGCATGATCACGGGGCGGCTTTCCGCGAAGACGAGTTCACGGAGATCCTGATCCATGCGAGAGGTCCAGGACGTTTCATAGGTCCGGGCTTTCTGAACGTCGTCAATGCTGTGGAACTGACTCACCTCATGAGTCGGCGCAAATTGCCGGAGAAGTTCATCGTGGACGCCCGCATGAATGAAGTCGTGGGTTTCGATGAGCAGGTCTGATGCGAGCAAGTCGGCTGGTGAAATGGCGGAGAACAGGTCTCTCTCGTAGCCTTCGCAATCGCAGACGACGAGAGCCCGCCTTCCACGACAAAGGTCGGCGACTTCAGAAGAAGTTGCCGACCCGCGGACGCTCACCTGATCACTCCTGCCATTGGCCGCAGCGTTGCGCTGGCAAAGCTCCCTTGCTACGGGGTCAATGTCGAATGCGATCACCTGCGTCTGGGGAAAGCGCCGCGCAAAGCCAACAGCATAGTAGCCTTCCGCGCAGCCCACATCCACCACGCAGTCATACGACTGTTGCAAGATCCGGTCGATGGCGGGAGCAAGCTCGCGCTCGTAGGTACCCAGGAGCTTCGGGAGAATGGCGCTGCAGGCTGCCTGCAAGGATGCATAACGCATGCCCGCAAACGGTCCCGCTTGCACAACACTGGCTGCCGCCAACGCCAGACGCAGTCTCTCAACATGCACCGCATTGCGACGACGGCGCAGACCACGCGCCAAGCGGATGATCGAGCCATCTAGAACACGCCAGACGGCAGGAATCGAAATCAAGCGATCAAACGGCAGCAGAAGACGATCAACAAAGGGTGACATCAGGAAAGAACGGAGAGAGATGTCTTCAGCACGGCATGCCGGTCATACTGGTGGATGATGCGAACGGGTTCGCCGCCTGCTGACAGCAATTCACCGTCAACCTGTGAGAATTCGCCCAGATCACTGGTTCCCACCGTGGCGATCCATGGCTCTCCGTTTTCAACCAGATGGGCCTTCGCGATTTTGCCGGTGCGCAGCAGTCCGTTGTGTACTCCCTGGTCAAGATAGGGCGTGTGGACCATGCGAGGCAGCTTTTCCATGAACTCGGCGCAGACCTTTTCCAGGTACGCGGCCACGGCGGCCGTGTCACCCAGCGTCACGCCCGAGCAGATGACCTTCTGATTCATGAGGCTCTCCATCGGGAAGCCGGGATCGTCACCATAGAGATGCCGCAGCCACTCGGCATTGGCAGGCTGGTCCTTCATCAAGACGCTTTCCAAACCGGTGGTCAGACCGGCGGGAAGACCGGCAAAAGGATCGCGCTGAAAGACGACGTCCCGGCTGTCCGCGAGAAGGACGTGGGAATAACGATCCGCCACGGGATGCAGGAACTGGCGGGCGAGGAAGTAACGAGAGCAGGTGATGTTGAGCAGGTAGGCGGCCCGATGCTCGATGGCCAGCCGCCGTTCCGGACTCCGCCGCCAGACCTCGCGCAAGCGCCGGGCCACCGCTCGCGCCACGAAGGGAAAGGTGTTCGCAAGGCGGCGCAGGACACGGTAACGCTGCTTGGGGATGGGCACCCAGATCCGAGCACCAGGCATGAGGTCGGCGAGACATTTTTGATCTTCCGCACTGCCATGGTTCGCGATAAGGACGACCTCCGCCGCACAGCCAGTGCTGCGCAGGCTGCGGAGAAAGG
>CAYMHJ010000472.1:0-4310 GCA_964390165.1 uncultured Prosthecobacter sp.
TGGCGTGCGCATTTGGTTCGGCGTTTCCTGGCAGGCGATCCACGTCGATGCGGAAGATGCCGCCCCAGAAGTCCTTGTCGATGCGCTGGGCGTTGTTGTTGCCGTCGTTGAGCCCGCCGGCATCGCCTGCGGCCCAGTAGAAGTAGCCATCGGGACCGAAGCGGCAGGAGTCGATGTTGTGGATGCTGGATGGATTCGGCTGCGTGATGAAGGGCTGCTCGCTCGAGATATCACCAAGGTCGAGATTGCCATTCACGGCAGTGAAGCGGGAGACGCGGGCGTGCATGGCACCGCTGATGCGGAAATTGTAGGTGACGAAGAACTGGCGGTTCGCGGCGAACTGCGGATGCAAAGCCAGGCCTTTGAGCCCGAGTTCATTGCCGTCGTCATGGAAGGTTTCATTCTGCGCGGTGCGCGCATTCACCACAGCGGCGAGGTCAATGAAGAGCGTCTTGTTCGGCGTGGCGCTGTGGATGTCGTTGATGAGCCAGATTTTGCCGTTGCGTTCGCCAACGAGAACCTTGTTCGGATTACCGGGCACATGCGTCATGCAGCTTGGCGCGTTGAAATTGATGCCCGGAGTCGAATCAACCACGGCTAGGCCGGTGGTGGGCGGGAGGAGCGGCACAGTGCTCGTGGCGTTCGCGATGCGAATCGCGGAGGTGAAGGTGTAAGTCACCGTGGCGGGCGCGGACTCGCCATTCGTGCCGACGAGCTTGTAGGTGAGCGAATCGCTCGCGGGAGTGCCGGTGGTGTGCTCGTAAAAGATGCGCCCGGCGCTGTCCACGCTCGCATTGCCGCTGTTCGGAGGCGTGACGATGACCACGCTGCCAACACCGGCGTCGTTTTTGCGCACATCGAGCAGCGCCTTCTTCGTGTGGCGCATGGTGATGGCATCCGCGAATGCGGTGGGAGCACCGAGAGCACTTTGCAATGAACGCCAGCTCGTGGTGACGGCGAGATTGTCCCACTGCGTGTCGCCATCCGCACTGGAGGCGATGCGCACGGCGGTGATCCAGTTCGCAGCGGTATAGGCACGCTCGGCGGCGGGTGCGTTGGAGCTTTCGAGCTGGCTGAGATCGGGATTCACCCACAGCACGGCTTTATTCGCCACAAAATCGAGCTTCGCGACGATGGTGTAGTTCGTGTCAGCGGTGGGGACGATGCCAGAATAAGTGTGGCCGCTGGCGAGGTCGTGAATGGCGAACTCTCGCTCGCCGGACACCGGATTGATCGCGAAGGGCACGCCGAAGAGGAATCGCTCGCTGCCAAAATCATAGAGGCTCATGCCACCCCAGCTCACGCCCGCGTCGCGCTTCATTTCGTAGCGCACATAGACGGCCTTCGCGGCGGAGGTGTCGGCGTCATTGATCGCGCCATCGGCCTCGATGCCGTTGAAGGTGCGCAGCGCGCCCGCATCCCAGGTGCGCAGCTTGCCAGTGACGATGTAAGGCGAATTGAACTCGTGACTCCAGGAGGACGGATCGTTGGTGTAAGCCGGGCCGAAGGAGTTTTGGAAATCCCAATGCGCGCCGCCATTTCGCAGCGCGATGGGGCCGTCGCTATAAGTGAAGGAATCCGTTCCGATAACCAAATCCGCTCCGCTGACCGCGACGGGAGCCGGATACGTCGGTCCAACGACAGCATTCCAGCTCGTGCCGACGGTGAGCTTGTCCCAGTAGGTTGGCGAATCGCCCCCGGAACCGAAGCGCAGGGCGCTATGCGCATTCATGAAGGCCAGCGTGGCATTCGGCGAGCCGGGCTCGCCACCGGTGAGGCTCGGATTCATATAGAGAGAGGCAAAACCGGTCGTGTAATCAACCTTCGCGATGATGTGATACTTCGTGCCCGCCACCGGGGCGATGCCGGTGTAGTTCCACTGATTGGCTCCCAGATTATGAATGCCGAACTCGCGGCGGTTGCTACCTGGATTCATGGCGAAGGGCACGCCGAACATGAGCCGCTCGTTGTTGCCATCGTAGAGACTCAGGCCGCTCCAGGAGACGTTGTCAGCGCTGCGCTGCATTTCGAATCGGTAATAGAGTGTTTTGTACTCGGAGGTGATTGCATTACTGAAGCTACCGTTGGCTTCCGTGGCGTTGTATTCGCGCTTCGCGGCGCTGTTCCAGGTGGTGAGGCGCTTGGAGAAAATGTAGGGCCAGCCTTCGGCGTTGTCCCAGTTGCTCGGGAGCTGCGTGCGGCCGACGAAGGCGTCGCCGCTTTGATTGTCGAAGTCCCAGCCTATGCCGCTGTCGCTGCCGACGATGTTGCCGTTGTCGTAATCGAACTCCTCGCGGGCGATGATTTGGTCCGCGCCGCTGGCGACGGTGCTCTGCGGATACGCCTTTTGTATCGCGCCCCAGGTTGAGCCGACGGCGACATCGTCCCAGGTTGTCGCGGCGGTGCCTCCACTGCCGAGGCGCAGGGCGGACATCCAGTTGTCGCCAGTGTAGGCGCGCGTGGCGTTCGGCGGGCCTTCGGGCTGCGTGAGGTCGGGACTGATCCAGAACGATAGGCGGTCATTCACGAAGTCGAGCTTGGCCACAAGAGTGTAATCCACGCCGTCCACCACAGGCACGCCGGTGTAGGTGACACCGCCTTCACCGATAATGAACTCGCGCACGCCACTGGATGGATTCACTGCGTCCTGCACGCCGAAGAAGATGCGCTCGTTGTTAAAATCATAAACGCTGAGGCCGCTCCACGTCGCCCCGGCGGCGCGGGTCATTTTCACGCGGTAGTAAGCCGTTTTGTAGCGCGTGCTGCCGAGTGGGTTGACCACTCCATCGACCTCGCTGGCGTTGTGCTCACGTTTCGCGGCGGAATCCTGCGTGACCAGCGCGTTTCCAGTCACCGTGGGCGCGCCAAACACCGCGTCCCAAGTCGAGGGGGCTTGATGCGTGTAGCCGATGAAGGCGTTGTTGTTCGTCGTGTTGTCGAAATCCCAGTAGGTGCCGCCGTTTTTGCCCGCGATGGCTCCATTCGTGTAAGTGAAGCTGTCCTGGCCGAAGATGGCATTTTGACCCGTGACTGCGACGGGGTTTGGATCGATCATCGAGGCGAGTTGGATGCGGAAACTGTCCAAGGCCACGCCATCCTCACGGGCGACGACACGCAGGGTGTAAGTGCCGCTGGAGGGAATGACGACCGTCATCGGATTCTGCGCTGGCGCGGCGATGTTCACCTGCGACTGCCCGCTGCCATCCCAGCCCTGCGCGGCGAAGTCCGAGGTCGTGTGATTGTAGTCTTCAAACCAGTCCAGGATGCCGGTGAAGGCCGCATCCGTGGCAAAGCCGGCATAGATCGAGTCCGAGGAGGCATCATAGCCATCCCAGCGCAGGTAGAGCCGGTAGGTGCCCGGCACGACAAAGGTGATGTTGTAGTCAATGGAAGGCCCGCTGGCGAAGTCCACCGAACTGGAGCCCACCACATTCGGCACCTGCATGGCGAGGTTTCCAGTCCCCGTGGCATTTTCAAAGGTCACCCCAGAGGGAACGACCGCGTTGGTGGGAATCTCCCGCCAGCCCGTGTCTTCGGCGGAGGGTGATTTCGCGTGATAATCCTCTGCCTGACCTTCCACGACCCCATTGGTGACGATGTAGGGCGAACTCGGCGGCAGCAGGCCGGCGTGGGCCGTGGGCAGGAACACAAAAAACAAAACACCTGCAAGGAGCGCAAGCAGGGAAAGACTCCTCACGGCGATGCGGTGAGACAGGCGACCTTTCTGGCGGTCTGAATGCCATGGGTTGGGGGGCATGGTGGGGAATGGTTTCAGAAAAGCTGATGACTTTCCAACTCGGACGCAAGCCTTGTCCTGAACGACCACCGCCCCTGGAAAGAATCAGCCAACGAGGTGGACGATGCCCGTCGGCCCGGCCCAGTCGCCTAGATGAATGAATAAAAGCTCCCTGTTTTTTTTGCGTGAAGAGGCATCCCGAAGCTCTGGCAGCTTGCGGTCTGGCACCAAGTCAGGTAACACTGCGGCCCGCGTCCCCCGCGACGCCGATGTGGTGAAATGGTAAACACAGCAGACTTAAAATCTGCTGGGAGGTAACTCCCTTGCCGGTTCGAGTCCGGCCATCGGCACTTGTTCATAATCAATGGATTATGAGCCATTAAGCGATGTTAAAGCGGGCTTTAAAATTACCTGAAAATAATCGCTTCGGACATAATTCGGACAGTTTTGGGGCTAACCCCCCAGCAAGGGCTTGCCTTGGTTCGCGTTCAAAACTGTGCTGCTGGCCGAGTGCGCGACACGTCCGCACGCAATCGTTCAACCGCTCAAGCATAGGCACCCACACGCCCGGCCT
>CAYMHJ010000473.1:0-4266 GCA_964390165.1 uncultured Prosthecobacter sp.
CGAACACGCTCCTCGATGTCACGGGGTTGAAGTTTCCGGTGCAGAGCGGCAAGCGATACGCCTTCAAGTTCACCATCCCCTACAACGCCGCTGCCGCAGCGACCGGCAGCCGATGGACGATCAATGGCCCAGCTCTAAACCAGCTTCATTACAGCTCACGTTACACGCTGACCGCCACCTCTGAGACGGTGAACTTTGCCAGCGCCTACAACCTGCCTTCCGCGGCCAACCTCAGCAGCCTCACTTCCGGCAACCTGGCAGTGATTGAAGGCACGCTCACCGCTGCGGCGAATGGCGAGGTGATCGCCCGCTTCGCATCAGAAATCGCCAACAGTTCCATCATGGCTCTTCCGGGTGCTCATGTGACCTACATGGTGCTGCCGAGCGTGTGATTGAAAGCCCCTCACAACACGCCTCCGCTCCACGCTCAGGGCCAACACGACCCGTCACTCGAAAGAGCAATTTATTAGCAGCCAATGCAGCTCTTGCCTTAACCGCGCATGGGTGATGCAGCCGTTTTATGAGCTTATCCAGCACCGTTTGCGATCAAGATTCAGCAATTTGATGCGCGATTTTGGTTAGAAGCGCCAGCTTCTGGACCGGTTTGCTGAGGTGATCGCTCATGCCAGATGCATAGCACTCGGCGATGAACCCGGTTTCGACGTTGGCTGTGAGAGCAATAACGGGAACTCTGCCGCGCTTGCCCTGCAGTTTTCGAATTCGCCGTGTGGCCTCGTAACCGTCCATACCAGGCATCTGACAGTCCATGAGGATAACGTCGTAATGAACTTTTTTGACCTTTCGGACAGCCTCCTCACCATCGCAGGCAAGATCCACCTTTAATCCAGTCGGCTCCATCATTAATTTCGCCACCGTGCGGCTCGTCTGGCTGTCATCCACGACTAGAAT
This sequence comes from uncultured Prosthecobacter sp., assembly GCA_964390165.1. Classification (GTDB taxonomy): domain Bacteria; phylum Verrucomicrobiota; class Verrucomicrobiia; order Verrucomicrobiales; family Verrucomicrobiaceae; genus Prosthecobacter. Next base: position 910 of record CAYMHJ010000473.1, read on the forward strand.
TCGTCCGGTCAACCGTTCTGGAATGGCGGTGGGCAGGTTGTTCTCCAATACAGGCGCTGATATGCTTGGGCTCGCAAGGGGCAATGCCAAGGTGAAGCGAAATTCAGAACCGACGCCTTTCTCACTGATAACCTTGATGTCACCTCCCATCAGATGAGCAAGTGACTGCGAGATGGCCAGCCCCAGGCCGGTGCCAGTGTGCGTGCGAAATTTTTGATAGGAGTCGCCTTGATTGAACGGTTCAAACAAATGCTCCAGGGCCTGTGGCGAGATCCCGACACCTGTATCATTAATACGGAAGGTAAACGAATGCTGATTGATGATGTCTCGGCCCTTTTCGACCGTGAGCCGCACGCTGCCACGATCGGTGAACTTGATGGCATTGCCGATGAGGTTGATCAGGACTTGGCGGAGCCGTCCTTCATCGCCCAGAACCAGACACTCTTGTTGCCCCGTCATGTGGCATTCTAGCAAGATGCCCTTGGCTTCGGCACGATGGCGCATGGGCTGAATGACGTTTTGCAAGAGTGCTCGGAGGTCAAATGGCTCATGTTTGATCTCCACTCTGCCCGCCTCAACCTTGGAGATGTCAAGAATGTCTCCGATGATGTCGAGCATTGCCGTGGCGGATTGCTCAGCAATCGTAACGAGGGAGGACTGAGCCGGAGTGAGCGAGGTATCCCGCAGCAACTGCAGCATGCCAATGACACCATTCATCGGCGTGCGGATCTCATGGCTCATGCTGGCCACGAAGATGCTTTTTGCCCGGCTGGCCGACTCCGCCTGCTCGCGCGCCTGACGTTGGAACTCTTCTGCCTCGCGCAGACGTTCTTCAAGGGCCTTTTGCCGAGAGATGTCGAGATGCGTGCCGACAAAACGCCGGGCTCGACCCTTTTCGTCCCGGAGAGACCGACCACGGGCCATGATCCAAACGTAATGACCATCTTTGTGGCGAAGGCGATGCAGATTCTCATAAGTCTCCGTCATGCCCGAGATGTGATCTCCCACGAGCTGCAAGCTGCGGTCGATATCTTCAGGGTGAATTCGAGAATGCCAGGCATCTGGATTGTCGATGATCTCCTCGTCGCGATAGCCCAACATCGCCTTCCACTCGTGGGAGAAAACAACGACACCTTCGTCCACAAACCAGTCCCAGAAACCGATTTCACTGCCTTTCACGGCGAGGGTGAGACGCTCCTCCGACTCATGCAGGTCGATCATCTGCTTCTGGATGATCGCGGCGCTGGAACGGTTCGCATACAAGGCGGCCACCTGCGCCGTGAAAACACGGAACGACTGAGCTTCATTATCGCTCAGCGCCTCATGAAACTCTGCAGCCGCCGTGGTTATGCCAGTGATCAGCAGCGCGAGTGGTTTCCCGTCGGGATCCCTGCAACACCCGGCTAGCATGTGGGAGAAATCCAGGCCTGCCTGCTGAAACTCGGCGCTCTCCGCAGCAAAGAAGCAAGAATTGTCCTGACGAACCACCGCGATGCGTGATTCGAGCCAGACACGGATGCTCTCAAAAGGAACATGGCCTGCTCGAAAACCCGATGAGGCGGCAGGCTGCGGCAACAGGAGTCCCTCCGAATCAAAGATCCAGAACAAGCCCACTTCGAGTTCGAACACATCAAGGAGCGCGTCCGCCACCATGATGGCGAAGGCTTCATCAGATGCTGCCTGAAGCGCCTGGGTGCTGAAGGCGTGAATGCGGCCGAAACGCCCGAGCTCGCAGTCGAGCCGGTTTCTTGTGTCAATGAGCTCCTGCTCGACCACAGAGAAACGCGTCACGCGGCGCTGGAGCTCGTCGTAGCGTTGCTTCAGCGCCTCAAAGGCGGGCGTTTCTTCTTTGTCAGTCATTCTCTGGATGACGTTCGCTTAGCGGCGGTAGATGGCATAGATGGCCGTGGTGTAGTTGTGGTAGGTGTTGACGCCGCCAAGCCGTGCGAACTCGCCAAAGCCATACATGCCCAGCCATGGGGGCACGACACTGTCACTACTTAGCGGGAACTGCATTCGCCCCACCAGTTCCTCCTTCATCACGCGATTAAAGAGGTAACGGCCTCGCGCGAGGCAGTCCGCGTGGAAAACGGCCACCGGCTTGCGCCCGCCCGCCCGCGCAACCATCGCCGCCATCATACGGTCCATGTCGGCGAAGATGCGCTCCTCATCACGCACGGTGAGCCAGAGCCGCGTTCCTTCGCGAATCGTCGTGGCGTAGTGCATGGCACCCTCGGCATCCCGTTTCGTCACTACACGCAGGAGGTGCGGGTTGCCATACTCTTCTGCCAGAGCGGCAGAAAGTTCTTCGGCCAGGGCACCCACAGGGATAGAGTCGCCACAGGTGGCCTTTTCAGGGTCGAGGCCCAGTCGGCTGGTGTACTCCTGCCACGCCGGGTGGCCATTCAATTCGAGGATGCGGGTGCCTTCGGCCCGAGTGACCACCATCGGCTCGCCAACAGCAAGAAAGCCGTGCGTCGCCTGCGTGTCCACCTCGAGTGAGGGATCGGCAAATCCGACTGCCCACGCGCCATGCTCCAAAACCAGATCATCGACGATCTGGTAGCTGATCACACCGCGCATGTTGTCCGAAGAGGTCGCGCCGAAGATTGTCACCTCCGGCCCAAAGACGGACTCGATACCCGCGATGGCCCTGTCATTGGCGATGTCGATTCCCGACGCCAGGAAATGAATCATCGTGATACCGGGCTGCTGAGCTTTGAGCTGCAGTGCCAGTTCTACCGCTTTTTCGAAAGCATTGTGGCCGTAGATGCCGTCCACATGGGCGATGGCAAGCTCCGGCCCGCGGACCGCCAATATCACCACATCCTTTATCGACTCACTCACGCCTTCGCTGCCCACGATCCCGCAGCATGAGGCTCCCACCACCCGCACACCGGGAATCTGCCTCCGCACCTCGTCCGCCAAGGCATGGTAATCATGACCGATCGAGGCATGGAGCATGACAAGGTCACATTTTTTTTCGGTTCCTAGGGCGGCTTCGAGGCATTCAATGATGGCATGCCTTGAATTGACCATTCGGGTACTGGCGGAAAAGAATTTGAGCATCGGAGGAAAGCGGAGAGGGCTGGATGGGAAGTAGAGCGGCACTGTGCCACGACTCCACTTTGGGTTAACCCTAACTCACCCAAGTCCCTTAACGCCTCACTTTTTTTGGGTTACCTCATTTCATTTCGGATCTCTCACCTCAACCCTGCCAACATATAAATGATACCTTTGATCGCCTGCGAGCCAAAATTGAGGACAGGATACGCGCGGCTTTGAGGGTCGGGGCTGCGAACCTCACCGCTGCGGCGGATGGCGAAGTGATTGCCCGCTTCGCATCAGAAATCGCCA
>CAYMHJ010000474.1:0-4251 GCA_964390165.1 uncultured Prosthecobacter sp.
TCGCGTTTGCGCACCCGTTCCTGCGCCTCCTTCACCCCAGTAAATTGGTGGTGGCGCGGCACCTTCTTGATGCCGTTGTCAAAGATGATGAAATTGCGGATCAGGTCCAGCAGCCGGGACTTCTCGCACATCTCGGCGAACGGGCGGTCCAGCAAGGCACCAGCGGAAAGTTCGGCCGGGGTCGCCGCCTTCCAGTCCACGAAGAACTCCTCCCTCGTGGTCACCGTGCCGTAGCGTAGTCCTTGGGAGTCGCTGCCCGCGAAGACCAACTGCACCGTGGCAAAGAAGCCTTTGTTGAAGATTTCCTCCTGGTTGGTGATGAGCTGGCGCACCCCATCACCGATCTCCACCGAGCTGCGCTTCAGTTCCATGACGCCGACGGCGATGCCGTTGAGGTAAATGACCAAATCAGGCCGCCGCTCGTAGCCGCCCTTCAGTGTCACTTCCTCGGCGACGGCGAAGTCGTTGTTCTCGGCCTTCTCCCAATCCACCAGATGCACCTGCTCGTTCGGCTTTCCGGCGGTGATCTGCACGGACACGCCGTAGCGCAGCAGTTGGTAGGTGCGCAGGTTGGCTTGGTAGAGCGTGATGCCCGTGGCATCCGCAGCGGCCATCAGCTTTTGCAGGGCAGCGGAGGTGTGTGCCTCCGAGTAGCCGCGCTTGAGTAAATTCTTCCTCAGCAGCTCCACCTCGATGCAGCGGTTGTTCTCACGCTTGTTCCACTCGCCGAGGTAGTCGTAGCCCAGACCACCCGGCCCGGTAAAGAGCTGGATCACGCGGTTCTGCGTCTTGCGTTCGGAGCGGGGGATTTCGGGCATGGGAGTGAATGGCAAAGTCAGCGCATCAGTGAGCTTCGTTGGCTGCTTGCAGGATCGCCTGGCGCAGCGCGGGAGCGATCCAGAAACGGGCCTCTGTTTGCAGACGGTCGAGCAGCGGAGCCACGCTAGGAATCAGGGAGCGCTGCCGGGCGTCGATGAGGATGCCGAGCAGGCCCATGGTTTTGAGTCCTAGTGCGGCGGCAGCGGCCCGGCCGGCCCGTTCATCCATCAGCACGGCATCCGCTCCGCGCTCCACGGCGAGGGACAGGGCGGCGATCTCACCACCATGCAGGCGGGCAGGATTGAGCAGATTGGCAGCGATGCCTGCGGGCGCTGCTTTTTGGATGAAAGCCGGAAACACCAAGCCCTGAAAGCGGCGATCCACCGCCGCGAGCCGCTGAAACTCCGCCACGACCTGCGTGGGGGCCAGCACGGTGCCGAATAGGGAGACGAGCAGGCTCTCCTGCCGCAGGAGGCAGAGATTGAGGATCACGGAGGTGTCCGTGACGACGATCACCGCAGGCCGAGGGTGCGGAGGGTTGCCAGGTCCTCGTCCAGCATCTCTTCCGTGAAGGAGGGAATGCGGCGGGTGTAGAGCACCTCGTCAAAGGCATGGCGTTCCAGCCCGGCCATGCGGGCGGCGACGCCACGCGAGACGTGCCCGGCGGCAAAGGCCCCGCAGGCCAGATCGAGGCGGATGTCTTCCTCGCTCATGGCGGCAAGAGCAGGATCGTCGGGAAGGGTGATGGTCATAAGTCCGTGCGGGTGATTCGCGCGAAGTGTAGGACAGGGAGATTTCAAATCAACCACGTCCTCCCGGTGAGGAGTTCCTGCATCACGGCCGACTTAAATCTTATCCAGCACGGCATGCTTGAACCACGCCGGTATCTGATCCGTCTTCAGTTCCAGGGTCCTGCCCTCGGTGATCTCCGCCAGCCAGGTGTGCGTGCGGTCGGCATTGTCCGTCGAGTTGTCGAAGATGTAAGCACGGTTGGAGTGCTGGATGGCGGACATGAGCAGTTCCAGGGATTTGTGGTAACGCTGCACGATCTTCTCCTCCGGCACGTCATGCCCGTTCAGTGCCACCCGGTTCGCCACGCGCGACACATTGATCGCCGGATCATCCGTGGCCACATAGTAAAGGTAGGTCCGATAGCCTGCCGACTGGGCCTTCTGGAGCAGTTCCACCTTCCCCGGGTGGGACATGACGGTTTCAAACGTGAAGGTCCGTTGCGCTGCGAGCAGCTTGTGGCGCAGGAAGTCGGCAACCACTGAAGCAAAATACGAATTCATCACCCCGGCAGGAAAGCTGAGCCTGCCCTCGTCGAAAGTGACGCGGTTCGCGGACTCAGAAAACCCTTCCTTCATAAGAAATGACGAGCTGGTCAGCACGGGCAGAACCTCCGCAGCCATCGTTTCGATGCCAAAGCTCGGCAGCTCGACATAACCACGCTGGTTCACCCCGGCCTCGATCTCGTCCGCGTTCAGATACACGCCCAGCAGCGGCTCCGGCAGGTAGGACTTCAGCACACTCTTCCCGGAGCCGTTTGGCCCGGCAAACATGCGCAGCCTGGGCGTCTCGGGTGTCATCGAATGGTGTAGATCGTGCCCGATTTCACGCGCGTCGGCGGCTCGATGGGCTTCACCACCTCCTTGCGCCCATCCGGATACACCCGGACCACAAACCCGCCCTCGGACTGCAAGACACTTTGGCCGGAGGCTAATACCTGCTGACGAGCGGCGGCAAACGCCTGCCCGGAGACGGCGGGAAACTGGCTTTCGAGGAGTTGGATATCGGTGTCAGACATGGCGGTAGTTTAGTAGGTCTCTTTGGCTAGATCAACCGCGTCCTCCCGGTGAGGAGTTCCTGCATCATGGCCTACTTGAGGACGCAGGTCTGCGTCTTGCCTTCAGATCTGGGAATCTCAGGCATGGTGGCTATTCTCCCGGTGTGTCGTTGCAGTAGCAATCCAAACAATCAATCATTGCTTGCTGGTGGGTGAAGGCCTTTTCGTCACTCCACTGCTCGCACTCATAAATCAGATCCATTTTCAGGGAGTCCAGTCGGCTCTTGTTGTTGTTGAGGAAACGTTGCCGCTTCTCGTTAAAGGGCAGGTTGCTATAGTCGGAGTTCAGGCTCCGAGAGACCAGCGCCAAATTCCCGAAGTGATTCAGGGCTTTTTCGACTCGATTGTCATCCCTTTCAGTCGGCGTCTGGGGAGAGATGTGTTCAACAGAGCTTTTCGCGGTGAGCCTGAATTTTTTCCACTTTTCGGTGCTACGCTTTTCCTGGAACCAAAGGACGAATTCCAGTTTGTAGAACCAGTAGTGGGCAAACTTCACCCCGCTTGCATTCGACAATTCTGTTTGATGAATGAGGGCACGGCGGTGCCACGGGTCTTTCATGAATGCCAGTGTCCGCACCACCAAGGAATCATCGGCTGCGGAGCCGAGCAGGTGATTGTCGAGATGGCAGAGATAAGTGAAGTGCCGCCCAGCCTTTTCACAGGCGTTGCGGTGCATGAACAACAGAAGCGGCGTCACCCAATACTGCGTCGTGATTTCCTGAGAATGGTAGAGCATGCTCTGCAACAGGGAAAAGGCCCGATGGGAGTCTGTCTCTCGCGACCGACTCATGTAGCGCTTCCCGCTGCTGGTGCTCGTGCTGATGCTGCTGATCAGGTGGATCTCCTCTTCGCCATGGTCCGCCCACTTGATGAAGTGCTCGTCGAAGATGACACGCAGCCTCCAAAGCAAATCAATGAACGAGCGAACATTCTCCGTCCTCTTGGACCCGTCTGCATCTCCGAAAAAGTGAGCCTCGAACAGCGCAAGCAGTTCCCGATCGAGCAATCGAGGGAGGTCGCCCCGCCCGTCTTCAAGCAGCCAAATCCGCAGCGTATGCTGGAGGAAGAGGGGAAATCCAAAAATGCTGCGCACCCACGTTGGCTCGGGTTCGTCACTACCTGCGACAGTCTCCGGTGCTGACGACTCCTCCTCGGACTTCAGGATGTCTTCCAGAGACATCGCATGTCGCTCATTCTCGTTCACCATCCGTTTTGCCAGCAGTTCCCGCACGGCCACGGCGTTCGTCAGTTCACCCCGTTCATAGCAGTCGGCCACTTCGCTGGCAAAGTTCTTGAAATTGCCGGCTAGGTTGCGCTCGACGAAATTCTCCATGTCGGCGCATGCTTCCCACAGCAAGGCATACGGCGCACGCTCCTGCTCGGCCAATGCGTCCAGCATCCGTGCTTTGAGAATCTCGTGGTGCTGAAGTTGCACACCCCGGTTGTTGATCACCTCGAACAGCTTGTTCAGATCCGTTTCACGGGGCACGGTGGTGATGACGAACTTCACCTTCCCAAAAAGGAACTCAGTCAGCGCCGGGCACACAGTGTTTGCAGGGCTTCCTTGCGCTCGACCGGCACTCCAT
>CAYMHJ010000475.1:0-4248 GCA_964390165.1 uncultured Prosthecobacter sp.
TGACTTCTGGGATGGCGTAGATCTCTCGGGGATCGTGATTGTAGCCGTCGATCATCAAGGCCACGCTATTCATCATGGCTTCCAGCTTCTTGCCTGTCGGCAGGCTGCTATTACCGAACCGGGACATGAAATCCTTCGCATCACCGGCTTCCACACGATCCCGGCTGAACTGATGGAGGATGAGGCCGGACATGCTTCTTTGTTCCTCTGGCGGTCGATGGTGTTGTTCGAGGGATCAGATTATTCTAAATCGTCAGCTCGTAAGTTTGCAAAAAAGATTCAGCAGCATAATTTCACCGATTGAATTAACGGGTGAACTCGCAATGCGCGGATCTGCAACCACCACCGCAAGGCATTTGGCACGGGAGATGGCGACATTGACCCTGTTGCGGTCGAGAATGAATCCAAGGCCTCGCGAACCATACTCGCCGAAGCTGGAGCAGAGGGAGAAGATACAGACGGGAGCTTCCTGCCCTTGAAATTTATCCACGCTACCCACACGCGCCAAGTCGGGAAGTGCAGCCTGCAATGCACGAACCTGTGCATTGTAAGGAGCGATGAAGAGGAAGTCATTCAGCTCCAACTTCTTGGTAAATCCATGCTTGTCCGTGTAATCGCGTCCAAGCATTTCATCGAACAGAGTCTTGATGTGAATCACTTCTTCATCGCTTTGCTGAATATTGCCATCGTGGACAACTCCACTGAACACGATGCCCGTTTCCTTGGTGACATGAATGCCACCACCGGACGGCGAGGCAATTCTCTGTCTGGAGCAGTCTCCGTGAGAGTGAAGCCTGCCTTCGTAAACGGTGTCAGAAATGAATTGGCAGACCTCTGGGTGCATACGACGTGACTCGCCCAGAAACAGGCCCTGCTCAGGAGGCACAACAGCATGAAAAACCGGGGCGTCTGGGAGGCTTGCGAGGGTGTCCTTGAGAGCATACTGGAGGACGGAAAGACCCGAGTCTCCTGGGTGTGAGCCCTGGATAGGCTGTTCAAGTTGCATCTGGTCGCCAAGAAGCACCAGATTATTAGCACATCGAGCCATGGCAATGGCGTTCGCGAGGGGCACCTGGCCAGCCTCGTCGATAAATAGAAAGTCGAGTTGCTGCTGCCATTCAGGCCTAGTGAATAGCCATGCAGTGCCTCCTACAACACCAGCAGAATAGGAGTCAAAAGCATCACCCGTCTGAGCCACATACTTCAGTCCGGGATTGGAGGAGAAAACAGGGCTAGCTTCGTCACCACCCACTTTGATTCCTCGCAGACTTCCACCGTCATTCCTTATGGCATCGCCACAGGCTTCCAGAATGTTCAATACAACCTTGTGGCTATTGGAGGAGACGCCCACCCGTTTTCCTTTAGCCAGCAGCGCAGCAATCACATGCGAGGCAGTGTAGGTCTTTCCGGTGCCAGGTGGTCCTTGAATTACCAAGCAACCTCCAGTCATAATTCCAGTGATGCGTATGGCTGCATCCAGAGGCGATTCGTTGGCCGTCATCATTGGGGAAGCAGGTGGAACACGATACAACAACGCTGCGACCGGGGCATGAAGGGATGCCCGCAGATGACCATCGGCCACCTCTCTCAATGCGTCAGGGATTCCAGCCGGTGATACAAACTCGTCCGGTAAGAGCGAGCCGACGCTCGGAAAACTACCACCGCACTTTTCATTCAGACTCTTTTGGCTTGCCTTGAGGGTGAGTTCACCTCGCCCGAGAGACATTTCCAGAAGGGTGAATTTCATCGTCAGATCGTGTGTGAACATCACTTTCGATTTGTCTCCGGATGCGAGTTTGCATTCCTGGTCGGGATCGAAGCGGTAGGTTTGCACCAGAGACTTTTTCTCGGGTCGTGGGGCACCCTGCGCCAGCACCCCTTCTATGCATCCAGGATCATCACGAAGTTGTTCAGGGGTTGCCTCAGCGCGATCAAACATCCGCCACCAAACGGGCTTTGCCTCGCGACGATGAAACTCCATCAAGTCTCCCAGCGCGACCGCAACTGCATCACCCTGTTGCCGGAGCTGCCTGGCAGTCTCAATGCGAGCCAAAACCTCAGGAGTCAGTTGAGCAGTTGTCGGTGTCTCATCAGCAGAAGCCCACTGAGCTGACCTAATGCCGTGCTTCAGAGACAGATTCCGCAGCCAGCCCGCGAGCTCCGCTGTTGAGAGACAATCGTCTTCATTGTAGTCGCGAATGCCCTTTAAAATGGGGCTTTCTTTCCAGTCGCGGGCCTGACCATATTCGATCCAGCGAGCATACTGAACGATGGACTCGACGGCATTCGCTACCTCTGTCACCCGCTTTGGGCGATAGAGATGCTCCACCTTCTTGATGGAATAGCTGTCCTCTCCGATCCGCAGACCATGACGGACGATCTGGTAAAGATCGACAAAAACCTCCCCGCGCAGCAGATCATCCACCTCATCCTGCCGTGTGTCGTGGCGAGTGCTGAGCCGACGAACCGCGCTCAACTCATAAGCAGCATAATGGTAAATGTGCATGTTTGGGTGGGACTTCCATCTTTCATAGATCCAGTCCACAAAGCCCTCGAAAGCTTTTTTCTCTTCATCTCGGTCATGTGCCCACCAATCCTTGAAGACCAGTCCCCTCTCTGCCCCTTTCTCACGGAAGCAGACACCAAAGAGATACTCCAATCCCCCCGCTATCAGTGGGTAGCCCTCCATGTCAAAGAACACATCCGCGTCATCTTCAGGAGGCAGCGTTGCCAGGCCTATAGATTCGCCGTTCATTCCAACATGAGGGAGAACCTCATATCGAGGTGGTTCGTCCGGCACCTTGATACGGTCGGCACGTGTCTGACACTGGAGTCGCGCTTGGGCGATGAGTTTCGTCAATGTGTCACCAGAGATTTTAGGAATGCTTTCAGCCTTACAACCCGCCAGTTCAGCCATCGTCGAGACCCCTGCATGCTTCAGTTTCTTGATCTGGCCCACACTAATGCCAGCGACTTGAATCAGGTGATCGGCTTCTGTGAAAAATGACTCGGCATAGGTTGTCCACCTTCCATGATCGGCACGAGGCAGGGGCTCCGGGCGCTGGGAAAGGTCGCCCGTAAACCCACTCTGCATTTCAAGAAAACCCGCTTTCAGCCGGCGATAGTAATGAATGAAGTCCTCGGTTCGAAACTCGACGCGTTCGTGACTGCCCAAAATGATGCCGAATTTCTCCGGCAAGCCTTCTCCAGTCGCTGCCGCCAACATCTCTGAGTAGCAGCAAAGCTGGATGGCATAGTAGGGCTTGGGAGAACGGGCCAGCTTGGTGTCCCAGACCTGATACTGCCCATGGGCACCCAGCATGAGAAAGTCAGCATAGCCCGCAAAGCCGTCGTGTTCCAAAGCCGCCTGAAAAACAATGGAAGTCTTGGACTGGATGGCGGCCATGGTATCCGCAAGTGCGTTGGCAAAATTACTCTTTTCAATCTCGCGTAACCCTGAATCTGAGGCCCTCAGTTCGGCGAGTATATTAAGTTCATGCTGATTACCCGTTTCCGCAATCAATCGTTGATCCTCCGTCTCCTCGTTAGGAACATACACGCCTGGATTTTCCAGATGAAAACGATCCATCCATGACGCAAACGGTGAAGTGAAATAGCGAACCAGATCGCTTGGGGAGTAAACCACACTGCAAGATTGTTTTCTCATGAGAATGGGAGGAGACTGATCGATGATTAACAGGATGGCTGCGCCGTGCTCAGGAGGGCAAAGTCTGCTTTAAGAATGCAGGGAAGGTTTTGCGGATCTCGGTATACTCATCAAACCCAAGTTCTAAGTGCTGGATCATGTGATCAATTACAGGACGTATGTAGCCATCCTAGCCGTCAGTGACTGCATGTCACAACTTTTACTGTTTTGGGCACGCAATCAGAAAATATCCATTCTTAAAAAGAAGGTCTTGAACGGTGGTTTGAAGTTTCATGTGGGGTCGTGTTCCTGCTGCCACTCCACCATCCGGTGGTGGATGTCGTGATAGGCCTCCAGTTTGGGGCGCTGAGTGGAACTGGCAGCGATGGCGCTCTTAAAGTTGCCGTAGTCGATGCTGGTGGTCAGCGCACTTATGAACCTGGGAAGATCCGCCGCAGGGCAAAGGATGCGCCACGGGTAATCAGAACCGGCATACGAGGCGATGGGCGTGCCGGTGCCAGCGGCCTGAGCGAGCTGGTCGAGATCCTCTCGGCAGCGGGCGCGAATGTGATAGGTGTCCGGTTCTTTGCGGACGATGGAAT
>CAYMHJ010000476.1:0-4243 GCA_964390165.1 uncultured Prosthecobacter sp.
TCACCAGCCTGACTCGCCCGTACCTTCACCGCGCCTGGGCCAGTGAGAGTGAGCAAATTCCCCAGCACTGTAGCAGGACCGGAGACCACAGTGAAAGTCATAGGCAAGCCTGAACTGGCGCTGGCAGTGAGAGTGATTGGCCCCTCGGAAAGATGGAGCTTAGCAGGCGGAGTGAAGGCGAGAGTTTGTGAGGCTTGGCCTATCACCCGAACGGTGCCGGTGAGGGTGATGTCGAATGGGTTCTTGGAACCCGACGCATTGCTGGCGATGTGGAGTGTCGCCGTCTTCGCCCCAACGCTTATTGGGGAAAAGGTCACGGTGAAGATAGCGGTGCCTGGGCCAGTCGGGATGCTCGTGGCGCTCAGTTTGCTCACGGTGAAGTCGGCGGCATCCGGCCCGCCCTTGGTCACCGCGAGGCTGGTCAGGTCGGTGTTGCCTGGGTTGGTGATGGTAAAGGTGAGCGGCGCGCTGCTGCCACCTAGCTTCACCTGGCTGAAGAGCACGCTGATCATGCCATCGACGAGAGGCCCGGCTTGAGCGACAGCAATGTCGTACACTGGCACTTCATAAGTGTAGAGTGCGTTCTCTGCATTGGTGCCTCCGTAAGTCGTCACCAAGACGCTCGCATTGCCAGTAATGCCGATCGGGGTGATGGCCGTGAGTGTGCTAGTGTTGACGACCGTGACATTTGTCGCTGCCGTGCCACCGATGGTCACTGAACTGTTTTCAGTGAAGTCCGTGCCAGTGATGGTCACGGCAGTGCCCCCAGAGGTGATGCCGCTGCTGGGGGTGATGGCCGAGACCGTGGGCTTAGGGTAGGCGGAGCCGGTGAGTGCTATATTAAAAGGGTTCTTCTCACCAATCACATTGCTGGCGATGTGCAGGCTCGCCGTCTTCGCCCCAACGCTTTTTGGGGAAAAGGTCACGATGAAGGTGGCGGTGCCTGGGCCAGTCGGGATGCTCGTGGAACTCAACTCGCTTATGGTGAAGTCGGCGGCGTCTGGCCCGTCCTTGGTCACAGCGAGGCTGGTCAGGTCAATAAAGCTTGGGTTGGTGATGGTGAAAATCAGCGGTGTGTTGCCACCTACCGAGGCAGTGAATGGAACGCTACCCGTGCCGTCGGCCAAAGGATGGGCCTGTGCCACATTGATGTCGGGGATGGGCACCAGCCCGCTGAAGCTGATCACCTGCTCCACCAGACCCGAACTGCCGTTAAAACGTCCGCCTGTGGTTCGGCCTCGGGCGCGGAGGTGGCCGCTGCCTGGCAGGTTTACTCCGGTGAGCTGCCAGTTGGCTGTGCCGCCAACACGGGTGGCCATGCCCAGCGGTGTGTAGCTGCTGCCGCCGTTCGTGCTCAGCTCAAAGGTGGTCTGCGTGATCTCCGGCGCACTGCCACCACGGGTCCACAGTACCTGCTTGCTGTCCACTGCACTCAGCGTCTGCGTCGCGGGGTCATTGAGCAGTCGTGCAAAGTGTTGGCGTCTGCGCCCATCCACATAGAAGAATGTACCTCCAAGCATTATCTTCCCATCCGCCTGCACCATCATGTTATCGACGCGGTTATCACAATTGGGATTGAATCCTTCATCCAGTCCGCCATTGGGCTCGACACGTGCGATGCGGTTGCGGGTTTCCCCGCCTACGGTGGTAAAGTTGCCCGCGATTAGAATACTACCGTCCGCCTGTACCGCAATGTTACTGACCCAGTCGTTCGCATTGGGATTAAAGCTCTCATCCAGCGTTCCATCTGCACCCACCCTCGCGATGCGATTCCGCGTGGTCCCGCCCACACCGGTGAAGGTGCCTCCCAGCAGGATTTGGCCGTCCGCCTGCACTGCCATGCACGAGACAGGGCCACTCACATCAGGATTAAAGCTCGCATCCAGCGTGCCATTGGCATCCACTCTTGCGATGCTATTGCGCGTGGTCCCGCCCACTTTGGTGAACTGGCCCCCGAGCAAAATCTTCCCATCCGCCTGAACTGCCATACACGTCGTCCGGCCGACATCAGGATTGAAGTCCATGTCCAGCGTGCCATCTGCTTCCAGCCGCGCAATGCCGTAGCGCGTGGTCCCGTTCACGTTGATAAAGAAGTCGCCCCCGAGCAGAATTTTGCCATCCGTCTGAACCGTCACACAATAAATAGTATCATGCACAATCGGATTGAACCCAGCATCCAGTGTGCTGTTGGCATTGATCTGGGCGATTCCATCCACAGACTGGCCCAGCAAATATTCGATCCTCCCAGCGAGGATGGTCTTCCCATCCGGCTGCACGGCAGCACAGAGAAAATTGGAGATTTCGAGATCCAGCGAGTCCAGATCCCCCGGAGCAGCGTGGCAGCTTGAGCCGAGCAGCAGGAGGCAGAGAAGCCGGTGGACTGATTTTAGCAGGGGCTCCATGAGTGAGGGCAGATGGAGGGGAATCGGAGATCAGCTGGTTCACGCGGAATTTGGCATGAAGGCGGAGGTGCAGAACTCGATTTAAATACAGGGAAAGCCCCATGTGTGACGAGAAAATAATCGCACCAAGGGCTTGTTTCGGCACAGATTCCTACAGATGATTTGCTGTCATGGACTATGGAAAAAGTCACGCTCCCGCGGCTTTGGAGGCAGCAAACGAAGCGCCCGCTACTACCCCACGATGGCGCGTGGCACGCGGCCATGCACATCGGTGAGTCGGTAGTCGCGGCCGGCGTAGCGATAGGTCAGTCGTTCGTGGTCCATGCCGAGCAGGTGCAGCATCGTCGCGTGGATGTCGTGGATGTGCATCTTGTCCACGGCGGCCTTGAAGCCGAAGTCATCGCTTTCGCCATAGGCCGTGCCGCCGCGAGCGCCGCCACCAGCGAAGAACATGCAGAAGCCGTGCGGGTTGTGGTCGCGGCCATTGCCGTTTTCACTCACGGGCGTGCGGCCAAACTCGCCACCCCAAACGACGAGTGTGTCATCCAGCAGCCCGCGTTGTTTGAGATCACCGAGCAGCGCCGCGATGGGCCGATCTATGTCTGCTGCGAGCCTCCTCGTTGTTGCGTCATGGTTCGAGTGCGAGTCCCAGGGCTGGCCGTTGCCGTAATAGACCTGCACGAAGCGCACGCCTCGCTCCACCAATCGCCGTGCCATGAGGCAACCATTCGAGAAATGGCTCTTGCCATACATCTCGCGCACCTTTTCGGACTCCAGGTTCACATCAAAGGCATCCGTGGCGGCGGACTGCATCCGGTAGGCCGTCTCCATCGCCTGGATGCGACCATTCAGCGCCACATCGGCTCCACCACGAGCGGCCAGATGCTCCGCATTCAGCTCCTGAAGCAGGTCGAGCTGCCTGCGCTGGTCGCTCATGCCGAGGCGGCCATTGTTCAGCCAGGGGATGAGCTGCTTCGGATCAGGGTTCGTGTGATTGATGTAGATGCCCTGATGCTGCGCAGGAAGGAAGGCACTGCTCCACAGGATGGAAAATCGCACCGGTCTTCCGGGGCAAAGCACGACGTAGGAGGGCAGGTTCGCATTCTCGCTGCCCAGGCCGTAGCTCAGCCAGGAACCCATGCTCGGCACGCGTTCGGTCATGGTGCCGTTGTTCATGAGCAGCAGCGCCGGGCCGTGGTTCGGATTGTCCGTGTGGCAGGAACGCAGTAGGCAGAGGTCGTCCGCATGGCGGGCGATGTTTGGCAGCAGCTCGCTGATCTCCAGCCCGCTCTGCCCATGCTTCGAATAGGCGTAGGGAGATGCCAACAAGCCGCCCGTGGGCCGCTCCGTGCGCAGGTCGGCACCCTGCGGACGCTGGCCGTTGAACTTCGTCAGCTGCGGTTTCGGATCGAAGAAGTCCGGCCCAAACGGCCCGCCATTCATGAAGAGATGAATCACCCGCTTTGCCTTCGGCAGAAAGTGCGTCGCCACACCACCACCCGCCTGCAAGCTCGATGCCAGACCCAGTGCTCCAAGTCCGCCACCCATGCGGGTCAGCAGTTCACGGCGGGAGAAAGGAGTCATTGGATTCATGCGGCGGAGTCATACGCAGCCTTCGAGCCATGACTTGCGCTGCATGGCGGGCTCGCAGGCCGCATCGCTCATGGGCGAGTCCGCACCTACTTTCCGCTGCTCCACTTCGCGGCGTTGATGATGAGCTGCTGGTAGGGCTTCAGATCATGCGTGCGGGCGTCGTGGCCGAGGGCGATGCCGACGACGCGGGCTTTCGGGTGTTTCGTGATCCAGACGCTCGGGTGGGGCTTTTGGTATTTGTCGCTGTT
>CAYMHJ010000477.1:0-4243 GCA_964390165.1 uncultured Prosthecobacter sp.
TTCGAGGAAGGCGTAGAGTTTGACTTCCTTGCTGTCGCGCTCGGCATCGGCGCTGTTCTTTTCCGTGAGGCTGATGTGCTCGGCGATCTGCTTCGCTGCGCTGACCTGGAGCGGTGTCTTTTCAAACAAGGCGCGATGCACGACGAGGTCGGCGTAGCGGCGGATGGGAGACGTGAAGTGGGTGTACTTCTTCTTCGCGAGGCCGTAGTGCCCGAGTGGTTCGACGGCGTAGCGTGCGCGCATGAGGGATTTCAGGAAGCCGATCTTCAAGGCCTGGCCGATGGGGATGGTGCCGAGCTTAGCGAGCAGCTTCTGTACTTCGGGGCGGTGCGTGAGGTCGCCACACTGGACGCGGTGGCTGAGCACTTCCTCGCGGTAGTCATTGAGCCGCTTTTCCTTCGGGGACTCATGTACGCGATAGACGGCAGGCAGATCGAGCTGCATGAGGCGCCCGGCCACGGCTTCATTGGCGAGCAGCATGTATTCCTCGATGAGTTGGTGGGAGACGTCGTTCTCGATGCGCTCGATGCGGATGACTTTGCCATGCTCGTCGAGGCGGATTTTGTTCTCGGGAAAATCGAGATCGAGTGAGCCGTTCTTGAAGCGGTGCTCGCGGATCTTTTGCGCCATGGCATTGGCATAATGGAGCATCTGCTCGATCACGCCGCTGGGTGTCTTTTGCAGCGTGGCAAAGGCCTCCTTGTAGGTGAAGCGTCGCTTCGAGTGGATGACGGCGGAGTAGAACTTGGAGCTGATGACACGCCCTTCACCACTGAGCACGAACTCGACACATTTGGTCAGGCGGTCCACGCCGGGCTTCAGGGAGCAGAGCTCATTGCTGAGCGCCTCCGGCAGCATGGGGATGACCCGATCGACGAGGTAGGTGGAGTTTCCACGCTTTTTGGCTTCCACATCCAAATGGCTGCCTGGCTTCACGTAATGCGAGACATCCGCAATGTGGACCCAGAGCTTC
Organism: uncultured Prosthecobacter sp.; assembly: GCA_964390165.1. Lineage (GTDB taxonomy): Bacteria > Verrucomicrobiota > Verrucomicrobiia > Verrucomicrobiales > Verrucomicrobiaceae > Prosthecobacter. The sequence goes on from CAYMHJ010000477.1 coordinate 974, forward strand.
CACTGATCTTTGCCATGTTTTTGCAGGCAGATGGCATCGTCAAAGTCACGCGCATCATCGGGGTCGATGGTAATGACATCGTGCTTCCGGCAATCGACACGACCGGCGCATTCTTCGGTGCTGGGCTGGTTGTCGGGCCTGGATTTGGCGATGGCATTGGCCTCAGCGAGCACGTTTTTCGGGAAGTGCAGCGGGAGTTCGTAATGGCGCAACACGGAGAGCATATCGACACCTTCTTTATCAGGCGGGCCGAGCACTTCGATGACCTCGCCTTCGGGCGGTGTCTGGCGTGATTCCCACTGGAGGATCTCGACGACGACCTTGTCACCAACATTTGCCTTCGTGCCGACATCGCGTGGCTCTGGCACATGGATGGCACCGGGCAGGCGTGGATCATCCGGGGTGACGAAGAGGAATTGGCGGCCTTTTTGCAAAGTACCGACAAACTGCGTGCGACCACGCTGGAGGATGCGCACCACGGTGCCGGTGTTTTCCTCCGGTGTGGCTTTGCGCAGGCCCTGGGAACGCACGTCCCGCCGCACGAGCACGCGGTCGCCATGCATGGCGGTGAGCGTGCCACTCTCCGGGATGCCGATCTCGCCGATGCCAGCCTCGTCCGGCTGCACAAAGCCGCGACCGCCACGAGTGATCTGGATGACACCGGCGATGAGGTCAGCCTCGCGTGCGACGATGTAGCGATTTCCCTTCGTGCGAATGATGAGGCCGCGCTGTTCCATGCCTTTGAGGCAATGCTGAAGTTCCTGCTGACGACGGGGTTCGAGGCGGAGCTGGTCGATCAACTGCGGCACATTGGCGGGCGAGTAATCTGCTTGTCCAAGCAGATGGAGGATTTTTTGTTCCATGAGCCACCATGGCACAGGGGATAGTGAAAAGCACGATTTGTCTTCCAAGGCCAAGAGCTCACATCCTGAAGTCCACGCTCGTGAGCGGTCCGTAACCCTGATCATGAATGCCGCCACCCGCCTTTTTTGTGCCTTTGCCTGCCGGGCATCATCTCCTGCACCTCCATGAAACTGCCCCCACTTCAAACCGTCCCAAGGCTCGATCTCCAGCGCTATGCGGGCGACTGGTATGTCTTTGCTCACATCCCCTACTCACTGGAGAAAGGCAAAGTCGGCACGCTCGACCGCTACGCGCTGCGCCCTGATGGAAGGATGGATAACATTTTCCTCTTCCGGCGTGGCAGTCTGGACGCGCCGCTGGAGCAGTGGAAGGGCGTGGCCTGGGTGCATAACAAGGAGACGAATGCCGAGTGGCGTGTGCAATTCCTCTGGCCCCTGCGTGTGCCCTATCTGGTCATCGAGCTCGATCCAGAGTATCAATGGAGCGTCGTCGGTTATCCAAACCGGAAGCTCGCCTGGGTGCTAAGCCGGAAGCCGGTGCTCGATGACAAGACGTATGCTGACATCCTCAAAAGACTCGCGAAGCATGGCTACGACCCTGCACAACTGGTGAAGGTGCCGCAGCGTCCCGAATGATGCTCAAAAGCTTCGCGGTGGAGGCGGACCAAAACCTGGAGGTGGTGGCCCGAACCCCGGTCCGCCACGGCGGCCACGCCTCCCCGGCGGGCCTCCAGGTCCGCCTGGGCCACCCCCAGGAGGGCCTTTCTTTTCAAAGCTGCTGTCCGGCTGACCGCGCCACTGACGGCTGAGGTAGGGGAAGGTCTCCGTGATGTGATAATGGTAAGTCCCCTGCGGATATTCCGGCGTCACACCGAAGCGTCCGTTGCATTCATCGAGATCGCCCAAACCAAGAACGTATTCATAATCAGCCGTAAAGGTGCCATCGTGGCTGCCCTCGGGTCCATTTCTCGGGCGCTGACCTTTCTTGAGCTGGTAGCTGGACCGCATCTTCACCAGCGGGCTGGCAGCGTCTTTGGGGTCGCTGTGTCCATGGGAGGCATAGATCGGGAAGCCATCGGCCGCCCAGCCGATGAGCAGCATCTTCTTGCCATCATCGCCACCGAGCTTGGCGATCAAGCCGTGGGGAGTAGCGTGGTAGTGATACTTCCCGCCTGGCTGCACATGCGCGTCGTTTTGATCCAGCCCGAGGTCGATCTTCCCGCTCTTTGCCTCGTAATTCCAGGCACGGTCGCCATTCCAAAACTCGGCGGTTCCAGCCTCAAAAGGAACGCCATTCACCGCCACGCCAAAGGTCGCATGATTCGTCGGCACCGGCTGAGAAAGAGGCTTCGGCGTGAGTGTCACCCGATAGCTGTAGCTTTGAGCTGCGATGCTGTGAGGGTTTCCCTGGTTCGGAAAGCGGCCCGTGTCGTGATCCGGGAGGCCGTTTGACTGCACCACTCTCATGCCATCAGATTCCAAAATAGAGACCTGAGGAGCCTCCAAGGCTGTAGCGATGATGGCTGTGCAGGACGCGAGCAGAGTCAGGAATGGGGATGTTTTCATGGCTGTAGGGGGGCAACAACGACGCACCGAGGCATGAGTCGCGGAGATTTACCTGGGCTTAACAATTTCGTTCACCGGCTTCCGATCACAGAATTGCAGCATCTCTTTGCGTGGCGGCGCGTTTGCATCCAATCCTCCCGGCTCATGTCACACCGTCCCCTTATCCTCGGCACTCGCGGCAGCGAGCTCGCGCTCAAACAGACCGAAATGGTCACCGCCGTCCTGCAGGCTGCTCACCCAGGGCTCGTCATCGAGCGGAAGATCATCCAGACCAGCGGTGACAAGCGCCAGGACCTGCGCTTCTCCGAATTCGCCGATGTGGCGCAGGTGGACAAGGGCATCTTCATCAAGGAACTCGAGATCGCTTTGGAAAGCGGGGAGATCGACGCCGCTGTACACAGCCTCAAAGATGTGCCCAGCGACCTCGCCGCCGGATTCCAGATCGCAGCGGTGATGCCGCGTGCGCCGATCGAGGACGTGCTCATCACGCGGGATGCCTGCACACTTGAAAGCCTGCCCAAAGGAGCGCGCATCGGCACCAGCAGCGTCCGCCGGGCGGCGCAGATGAAGTGGCTGCGGCCTGATTTGGAGATGGTGGAGGTGCGCGGCAATGTGCCCACCCGAGTGAAAAAAGTACTCGGTGAGCAGCCGCTCGATGCCGTGCTGCTCGCAGCTGCGGGACTCATCCGGCTCGGCTTGCTGAAGGACGGACTCATCGAGATCGACGGGCAGACCATCCACGGGCTCACGCTTGATCCCATTCAGTTCCTCCCCGCTGCCGGGCAGGGAGCCATCGCCATCGAGTGCCGCGCCGGAGATGACAGCACCCGCACCACACTCC
>CAYMHJ010000478.1:0-4238 GCA_964390165.1 uncultured Prosthecobacter sp.
CCACCAGTCGGCGTGGTCGGCGACTTTTATCTCTACGCCCTCCCTTATCCGAAGGTTGAAAACGGCCAGCCCTTCGCTCAACACACCCCGGCCAGTTTCAGCATCACTGGTTTGCCGCCTGGACTCACGCTGAATGCCAGCACGGGCCTCATCAGCGGCTTCCCCACAACACCCGGCAGCTTCCAGATCACGGCGCGCGCCAGCAACCCCTCGGGAAAAAGCCCGCCCGTCACCGGCACCATCGTCATTGAGCCAATGTACTCTTCCGGGGCGGGCACTTTCGTGGCTCTTGTCGATCCCGCGCCTGCCATCAACCGTGACAAAGGCGGACGCATGGACCTCACCATCACCGACAATGCCTCCTACTCCGCCAAGCTCCTGCTCGGCACTGACAGCTATGCTTTGAAAGGCAGCCTCAGCCTGACGAACAATCTGGGAAGCCTCGTTTATGCCTCCGCCATCAGCTTCAAGAGCAAGGCCGGCACGACGCTCACTCTCCTCTTCAACGTCGTCCTCAGCACTGGGGATCTCATCGGCATCATCTCAGATGGCTCCGCTCAGGTCAGCTTCTCCGGGCATCGCCAGTCCTGGTCGGTGGTCCGCAATGATTGTTTCTTTACGGGTCTCATCAATCTCGGGCTCCATCTCGGCGAGGCAGCTGTTGGCAGGCAGGACATCCCACAGGGAGATGGTTACACGGCACTGAGCATCAGTCGCTCCGGCATCGGCACCTTTGCAGGAAAGCTTGCCGATGGCACCAGCTTCACCGGCAGCAGCATCGTCAGTTCCCAGGGACGCACATGCCTTTTCCAGATGCTTTACAAAAACACTGGCTCCCTGCTCGCTCTCATCGCCCCCCGCCTCAGTCGGGATGGCAATACCGATACAGCCAGCAGCTTCTACCACAGCATGCAAGGGCAGGCCCGTTGGATCAAAGACCAGTCCTCCTCCTCGACCGATAAACTCTACCGCCACGGCATTCCCCCCACGGTCTTGGATGTTATCGGCTGGTACTATCGCGCACCCGATCCGCTGGTCACTCCCATCGTCTTGAACCTCCCCTCAGTTCCCGACAATGCCTACCTCGACTTCAGCCAGGGAGGTCTTGCCTCTGCCGCCCAGAATCCAGACATCCTGTTCCGCCTCGGCAGTGCCAGCACAGCCGCCTTCCCCACGGTGAATCCCACCAAAGTCACCCTCAAGGTCACTCCCGGCACAGGTCTCTACACCGGTGCCTTCACGCTGCTGGATGGCATCTCGACCAAACGCACCGTCACCTTCCAGGGACTCATCATTCCTCAGACAGGTGAGATCCCCGGACTCCGCGGCACCTCCACCCTGCCAGCGCAGACGGGCACACCTCCCCGTAGCGCGTATGGCGCAGGCTATTTCCTGTTAGACCAGTTGCCCGTTCCGCCTTCCAAAGTCAGCGCCAGCAGGCTCTCGGGGAAAGCCCGGCTCTCCGCCCGCCCGCTGATTCTCTCCTACACGCCTGAGTCCCAAACCGGCTTCGCCGGCAGCGATGTCAGCTTCACCGTCTCCGTGTCTGGAGGCATCACCATGCCTGGCATGACTTTAAGTTATCAATGGCGTCACAACGGCATGAGGTTGGCTGATGGGCCTGGCATCTCAGGGGTAAACACCGCCACACTCAGCCTCTCTGGCGTAGATTCCGCCGATGCTGGCAGCTACGAATGCACCATCCTCCAATCTTACATGTCAACCTGGGAGGAATTTCCCCAGCAAGTGGCCGTCAACATCCTCACCATCTCCCCGGCCATCCTCACCATTGTCACCCCCTGAGGCTCTCCCATCACTTGCGTTTCCCCGCATTAGTCTCTACCCTCCGTCCATGCTTCAAATCGTCTTCAATGACATCAGCGCCGCTGAGCTCTCCCGCCTGCCCACCCAGATCCAGTTCCAGCTTCTGGAAGCCCTGAATATTCAGCCCGCAGACATCGACGACGCCATCCTCACCAAGCGTTTCGGAGCCATCGCACGCTCCAGCGGCAGAAAGCTCCACCGCTGCCGCGCTGGGGATCACCGCATCTACTTCTCCGTCAAGGACGGCCACATCGTCGTCCATCGCGTTCTCCACAAAAACACCTTCGCTGACTTCCTCTTCCGCAGCAATCTCCCCGGCGGCGGCGAAGACGAAGCCCTCAGCCAGTCGAAAGGCTTCTGGCAGCTCATCGACGAAGGCACCAAGACGCTCAAGATGGCATGAGCGAAGCCCGCGACTTTGACTTCATCGTCATCGGCGGTGGCAGTGCCGGTTACGCCGCCGCACGCACCGCCCATTCCGAGGGCCTCCGCGTCGCCGTCATTGATGGCGCGCACGAGCTCGGCGGCCTCTGCATCCTCCGCGGCTGCATGCCCAGCAAGACCCTCATCGAGTCCGCCGACCGCTACCTCACCATCCGCCGTGCCGCCGAGTTCGGTTTGAAAGCACAGGCCCAGGGCGCGGACATCTCCGCCATTCGCGACCGCAAGCGCACCCTCATCACCGACTTCGCCAGCTACCGCCAGGTCCAGCTTGAAGATGGACGCTTCATCCTGCATCGCGCCCACGCCAGCTTCATTGATGCCCACACGCTGCATGTCCTGCCTCGCGATGGCAGCCCCAGCTTCACCCTCACCGCGCGCAGCTTTTGCATCGCCACCGGCTCCGTCGCCAATGTCCCGCCCATCCCCGGCCTCGCCGAAACCGGCTGCTGGACCAGCGATGACATCCTTGATGCCGCCGATCTCCCCGACTCCTTCGCCGTCCTCGGCGGCGGAGCCATCGCCCTCGAGATGGCGCATTATCTCGAAGGCATCGGCAGGCAGGTCACCCTCATCCAGCGCAGCGCCCAGTTCCTCACCGGCATCGACCCCGAGTGCAGCCGCGTCCTAGTCGAGGCTTATGAAAAGCGCGGCATCACTTGCCATCTCGGCACCAAGCTCCACCGCATCAGCACCGTCGGTGGCCGCAAGCAGCTCGACTACAGCCACCGCGGTCAGGAGCGCAGCCTCAGCGTCGATCAGATCCTCATCGCCATGGGGCGCGGTCCCGCCACCGCCGGGCTCGATCTCCACGCCGCACACATCGCCCTGGCGGGGAAAAAGATCACCGTCCAGCCCACCATGCAGACCAGCCAGCCGCACATCTTTGCCGCGGGTGATGTGTGCAGCCCCCTCGATGTCGTCCACATCGCCATCCAGCAGGGGGAGATCGCCGCCCGCAACGCCGCCCGCCTTCTTCGGGGGGCAGCCGCAAGCGAGCAGATGGACTACCGCCTCCTCCTTTTCGGCGTCTTTTCCCATCCCCAGGTCGCCGCCGTCGGAGCCAGCGAGACCGACCTCACCGAGCGTAGCATCCCCCACGTTTCCGCCAGCTATCCCTTCAACGATCATGGCAAAAGCATATGCATGGGAGAAACCGAGGGCTTCGTGAAAATGATCGCCCACCGTGAAACCGGCGAGATCCTCGGTGCCACCTGCGTCGGCCCGCACGCCACCGAGCTCATCCATGAGATGGTCATCGCCATGCACTACCGCTCCCGCGTGCAGGACTTCATGCTCATCCCGCATTACCACCCCACCCTCAGCGAGATCTGGACCTACCCGGCGGAAGAGTGTGCAGATCAGTGCGCGTGACCTGGTCTCGGGCAAACTAGTCTCTGGCAAAGCCGTCTCCGCTTCAGCGTCTCCCACTCTCAAAATCTCAAGGCACGCGGCCGCCCAGGATTGAATTCGACTGCCACATCGAGTCAGCAAAAAGAATCGTCCCCAGAATTCGGGAAGCCGAAAAAGCGCCCACACCGATCAATCGCCGTGGTCGAAGCGGGAAAAGTTATCCCCATGGACTAATTCCAGCGCCCCCCACTGTGAATCGTCCCACAACCGTTATCATTGCGCCTTCGCGCAATGACAACCATGTCCGTTTTCTCCCTTGTGGGGCGGATGGATTTAGCGAGTGGAGGAAGCGTCATCTGGCGTATCTGGGTGAAAGTAACGCAGTATGTCTCGTGGCCTCAAACCAGCGATGTCAGGCACCCAACAGATCCAGCTTCACACCTTAGAACCAGACTGATCGACGCGGAGGCCAGCACACGAGAGACGTTATGAGACAGTCTGCTTCTGAGGTGAGAAGAACAAACCCATAGCCAAGATCATCAAAATGATCGCGAACCCACATTCCCACTTGCCAAAACCGGAGCCATATCAACGTCTCGGATCAGGCGACGGCGAGCGCA
>CAYMHJ010000479.1:0-4235 GCA_964390165.1 uncultured Prosthecobacter sp.
CCCAGATGCTCGACTGCGACAACAACCCCACCTACGCCGACGGCATGACTGGCGGCATCTACGGCCAGACGCCCCCGCTCGTGAACGCGGTGAAAAAAGCCGGTGAATGGCAGGCCTACGACATCGTCTTCACCGCCCCGAAGCTGGATGGAGACAAAGTCATCGAGCCCGCCTACGTCACCACCTTTGTGAATGGCGTCTGCGTGCAGGTCCACACCAAGATCATGGGCCCCACAAAGCACAAAAACATCACCGACTACAGCGGCAGCTTCCCCGCCAAGGCCCCTCTGCGCATCCAGGATCACAAAAACGAACCCCCAGTGCGCCTGCGCAACATCTGGGTCCGTCCGCTGCCGTGAGGCATGGAGAGTCAAAGCTGATTTAGAGAACCCCGCCCTGAATTCAGGGCGGGGTTTTTTGTCTTCAGGCTTCAACTCAGCGCCCGCAGACGCAACCTGCTCATCGAATACATCGCCTGATCGCTTTCTCATCCTCCTCCTGAAGAACCGGATGCGGTAGCACCACGTCCGGGGCTGTTAGGGAGCCAGCGGGTTACTTCGGGCAAAAATCATGAATAGATCGTGCATTATCTGCCAGATCAGAAGCCTCGTTAAAAGGGTGTTGCTGCATCGACAAGCATTTGCTTTGCGGCCAGTCAGCGTCGCAGCCCCTGCACGCGGCCCTGCATGTCTTCCAGTACCGGAGCCAGCTCGATCTTCTGCTTCACGCTGGCTTCGCGGAGGAAGAGCATCGGGTCCTCGGCCACGAGCTCATCCATGAACTTCCGATCCTGCTCGGCGAGGCGATCACCATCTGGGTCATTGCCGCGCAGGCTTTTCATGTCGCCCCTCATGCGGCCGACCATGCGTTTGCGATCCTCGGCAGGCATGACTTTAAGCCCACGGTCGATGATCTCAAAGAGTGGCTCGATGGTGCGGTTCACGTATTCCTTCTGCTCCTCCTCGGTCAGCGAGGCGAAGAACTTGTCGAGCGACTCCTGCGCGTCCTCACGCAGGCTTTTGCGCTGGCCGATGTCCAGCCGCTGGTAGTTCATGATGACCTGAGCGAGATAGCTGCGACGCTTTTCATGGCTCGTCTTTTCACCTGAAAGCCAGGGTGCCTGCTCCACCAAGTCCTGCACCTTGCCCGGCCACGAGACGAGATCATCCGTCTGATGCATGACCACGGCCACAACCGTCCAAATGGCAATCAATGCCAGGGCAGCAGTCATCCAGATGCGTTTTCGAGACATGGCAAATCAGCGTTTAAGGCGTTTCGAGACGATGCCGATGAACTCACCCGCCTCCTCGACGCGGAGTTTTTGAGTCACGAAGAAATAAGCCACTGCGGCAACGGTGACAGTGACTCCCAGCGAGCCCGCCTGCATGATGAAGCCCATCTTTGCCCAACCAGCGAGCAGCGTGAACTTCGCCGCGAAACACACGCCCGCCATCATAGCGACACCGATGAGCAGCTTCACTAAAGCCTGCGTCAGTGATCTCGTCTCAAGCCCGCCCGCAAACTTGCTCATGCAGAGGTAAAGCGTGCCAAAGTTCACCACCAGTCCCAACGCCGTGGCCCAGGCAAGCGCCGTGTGATCCCAATGCAGGACAAAAACTGTCACAGCATTCAGCGAAGCTGTCAGTGCAATGACGCCAAGGCTGGCGATCATCGGGATGAAGCGCTTTCCAATCGTGTAGAAGCTCGGCTGGAGCACCTTGATGGCCGAGTAAAACACCAAACCAAACGCATAAGCCTGAAGCGGCCCTGCCGTGGCAGCGACATCAGCTGCCGTGAATTTTCCGTGCTCAAACAGGATGGATACGATCTCATGCGCCAGCAGCGAGAGACCCACCGCGCTCGGCAAAGTCAGGAAGAGCACCAGCCGCAGACCCTTGGCCAAAGCCCCACGGAACGCCGGTGTCATGCCTTCCGTCGCCAAGCGGGAGAGCATTGGCAACGTCACCGTAGCCACCGCGACGCCGAAGAGCCCGAGCGGCAGTTGCTGGAGCCTCTGCGCATTCGCCAGCCAGGCACTGGCGGATTCAGCACCAGGAGTGCATGAGGCAAAAATCGAGTTAAGGAATACACCAATTTGAGTTCCACCCGCTGCGATGAGGGAAGGCCACATTAGGTGCAGCACCTCGCTGACGCCCTTGTCTTTCCAGCCAAAATCCAGCCCAAACTTGAAGCCGACCTTTTTCAGAGAAGGAATCTGAATAGAGAGTTGCATCACTCCACCGATCAGCGTGCCGATAGCAAAACCTGTCAGTCCTTTTTCCGTGATCTGACCAGCCCGAAAGCCTGGGTCCAGCATATAAGCCATGGCAACACCACCGACGATGCAGCCCAGATTGAAGAACGCTGAAGCCACCGCTGGAATGAAAAAGACCCGTTTCGAATTCAGCATTCCCATGACCAGTGCCGTCACCGACACGAGCGTGATGAATGGATACATGATGCGAACCAAGTCCGTACAAAGCTCGATGCTCTCGGGATTCTTCCAGCCTGGATTCAGCATCTTCACCAGCCACGGTGCCACCGCGATGCCTGCCATCGCCACCATGCTCATGAAGCAGATGGAGAGAGCCAGCATCTTCCGCCCGAGCCCCCATGCTGCTTCATCACCCTCATTCTTGATCTTCTTCGTGAAGGTCGTGACAAAGGCTGTCGAAAGCGCCCCTTCGGCGAAGAGGTCACGCAGCATGTTCGGCGTGCGGAAAGCTGCCGTGAAGATGCCTGTGAAGTGGGCCCCAAAGAGCCCATTTAGGAGCTGATCCCGCACGAGCCCCAGCACACGACTGCAAAGGATGGCGATCGATACGATGCCCGTGCTCTTGGCTTGGGATGAGGAGTCTTTTTTTGGCTCGCTCATGGCTGAGTTAGTGATTGATGGAAGCTCGACGAAGCTTGTCCATCATGGCGATGCCCATGCCGTGCTCGAACATTGGTTCGGCGATGATTTCATCGACGCCGAGGCTGTCCAACTCACGCAGCACATAGAAGAAGCGCACGGCGGCCTCAGGCAGCTTGCCTTTGCCAGGGCTGAGGATCTGTACGTGCACCCAGTCGGTTAGTTCGGTGTAACCATCGCTGGCATCGCCACGGTAACTGAGCAGTGCGTAGCGCTTGCCGGGCTCGGGGGTGAAGTCACTCGGCTTGCTCAGCAGGCGCAGTGGAGTGCGAGGAGCATAGTGGCTGGCGAGCTGGCCGGGGGCCTCGGTGGCTTCATCTACGACGGTTCGGCTGGCGACCTTGACACGACCAAAGACCTTCAGATCATCTGGCGTGATGGGCCCTGCACGCAGGATGGTGATGAGCGGCTTTGGACTTGCGGCCTCGACCTTGATGATGGTGGACTCTATGCCGCAGAGACAGGCTCCACCATCGACGATCAAAGGAATGCGACCATCCAGCTCAGCGACGACCGCATTGGCCGAAGTCGGGCTGATGGAGCCAAAGCGGTTCGCACTCGGTGCCGCGATGGGACGGCCCAAAGCTTCCGCCACACGACGAAACACGGCGTTTTTGCTCATGCGCACGGCCACGCTGGGCAGACCAGCCGTGACGATGTCGGGGATGGAGGCTTTTTTTGGCAAAACCAAGGTCAACGGCCCCGGCCACATTTTCTCGACCAGCTTCTGGATGATCGGCTGAATCTCCACAGGCACCTCGGCGACCTCATCGAGCATCTTTTTATTCGGAAGATGGACGATGAGCGGATCAAAGCTGGGCCGCTCCTTCGCCTCAAAGACTTTGGCGACAGCCGCTGGATTAAAAGCATCCGCTGCGAGACCATAGACCGTCTCTGTGGGCAGCGCCACGATCTCCCCCGCCTTGAGCAGCCGCGCAGCTTCCTCCACGGCTTTGTGTAGAAGAGGTCCGGTGTCGGTCTGGAGGATGGGAGTGAGCATGAGTGTGGGCGGTTAGGCGTCTTTGCGCTTGAGCTGCGGGAAGAGGACGACGTCACGGATGCTTTCGGCACCGGTGAGCATCATGATGAGGCGGTCGATACCAATGCCGATGCCGCCAGCGGGTGGCATGCCGTGTTCGAGAGCCAGAATGAACTCTTCGTCGATCTTTTGAGTTTCTTCGCCAGCCTGATGCTCCAGGCGCTCGCGCTGGACGATCGGGTCATTCAGCTCGGAGTATCCGGGGCTAATTTCCTGGCCGTTGATGATGAGTTCATAGACATCCACGACGCTGTCATCGGTCACATTTTGTTTGGCCAGCGG
>CAYMHJ010000480.1:0-265 GCA_964390165.1 uncultured Prosthecobacter sp.
AGGGGGGAAATGGCTGCTTTTTGCATGAGGGCCGAGAACCTAGCGCGGGTAACGCAGCGGGTCAACTTTGTTAATGGATAAATAATATCAATAACTTATGATTAAATCACTTCCCGGTGGTGACATCCTGCTCAACCTCAAAACGAAGTGCTCGGATGCCACAAGCCAGGCCTTCAGACGCCGCTAGCGGAGCGCGATAGATTTCGGGCATCAGCCGAGCTCTGAAGGAGCTCGGGATTCCGAACATCCGCTCTGGACCGGTTTT
>CAYMHJ010000480.1:275-4232 GCA_964390165.1 uncultured Prosthecobacter sp.
ATCATCCACCCCACTGATGTCGCGCTACCCCAGGCCCAGATGACGAGGGTTCCTTCAATCCTCATCGGTTTTTACCAAGTGGAGGCACTGAGAGAGTTTGCGGGTTTGCATGACGAGCCAAGATAAGTAGCAACTTTCGAAGTCTGGAGAGGCACAGCATTTGCTGATTCCCCCCGAAGATTTCAGCAGGGATCGGGGAGCCTGAGGCAATGACAAAGAGGTCTAGGTATTGGAGTGCGCACATTTTAGTTCTGCCCTATGCACTGGGTCTCACGGGCTGCGCGATGCTCCAACGAGGCGCATCCAAGCCAGCCTCTTTTGCAGAGGACGGCAAGAGGGATTCCAGAGTCGCAATCACGCAGGCCGAGCTCCAGGACGACCTTCTCCGCTTCGAAAGTCAGTTCAATGCTCGAACCCAAAGCGCAAATCAGGCACTGGAGTCTTCACAAAATCCCAAGATTCGGTATCGCGCTACGCTGAACCGACTCATCTATAGCTCAAATTCATTGAATATCGCGCTTGGTCCGAGCCCTGAGTCCAATCTTTTGGATATGGTCACTTTCATCGAGCTAAGTCACGATGTCCTGAAAAAGCATTGGATACCCAAATTTTTCGGAACCGAAGGGTTGCAACTCGATCAAGCCCTTGAAGAGTCAAAGCAGCAAATTTGGACCGTCGCTGAAAAGGTCTTGGGCACGGAACAGAGAAGCCTTCTTCAGAAAGTGATCTCAGCGTGGCGAAGCAAGCACTCTGAACAAATCAACGTCGAAACAGTTCGACTTTCTGCTTTCTCCTCGGAGGCTGGAGCAAGGGCTGCCGGCTTGGATCAAGATGTAGGTGGCCTGTTCGCGAGTGTTCAGCAATCGACGCAGGCAGTTGATTCAGCCAGGCTCTTTGCGGAAAGAGCGCTGTACTATGCAGAAAGGGCGCCCTTCTTAATCCAGTTACATGCCAGACTGGGCGCCAACGAGATATTGGATGACACAGGTTTGAGTCTATCCCAGTTTTCACCCTCTCTGGACCATGAGCGCACGATGAGAGCTCTCATGAAAGAGTTCCAAAGGACTCTTCTCATCACGCGGGCAACGCTTGGCGACGCCAAGTTAACGATGAATTCTGTTGGCTCCCTCCTGAGGCAGCTGTCCGACAATCCCCAGGCAGCCAATTCCGCGACTGCCGCGATTACCCACCTTACAGTACTGCTCAAGGAGTGGAGTCATCTCCTGAGCTCCGCTCCTGCCCAAAAGGGTGTTTCCCAAATGGCTGGTATCGCCAGCTCAGTGGCCCGGGAAAGCAATCGATTCATGAGAGGATTGGCGTGGCTAGGCGTCGGAATTATCACATTCTTTTGGGTGATGTTTGTCCTCTCCAAACTAGCCTATCAATACCTCCTTTTGAGACTCTTCGGCAGCACTACGCCGGCGATCCCGGATGAACAGAAGGGGAAGAAAGCAGCGTAGGACTCTTAGGCCGCGCTCCGTCGCTTTAAGGCAACGTACGCGAGGTAGCCTAATGTGAAAAACCCTAATGCAAACGCAATCGAAACCGAGTGAAATCGATTACCTACGATTTCAGAGCATCCTCTAACAGTCTTGCCATCTTCTAAGTGCCTCTGTGGTGTTTTCCCATCCTTTCGGTCCTGATGCCACGAGGACACCAGTCGGCTCTCGTCCTCAATTGGATACCTAAAGGAAGCAGGACTCTCACCGGCCATACGATCTAGTGCTTGGGAGTCTTGCTGAAACTGTGATCGTGCCTCGTCAACGATAGACTGCGCAGAGTGTCCCGCCGCTAAGGGCGTCAATCTATGAAGCTTTGCGCTGGAATGGTTGTTCATCGCTCTTCTTGCCATATGCTTCTGCCTCCTACCCCGGGTAGATTTCAAGCCTAGCCTGCTTTCTTGACCTCATTCTTCGAATCACTGTCCTGATAATTTTGCGTCACCAAAGTCGACGCAGACAAAAGTCCGAAGCGCCCTCCGACCGCCGGCCAGATCTGTAGTAGCGAAATCAGTACCGCTGCGAGAATAGGTCCCATGAGAATCCCGATAATTCCGAACATACTGACACCGCCGAAGATTGCGACAAGGCTCACCAGCGGATGCAGCTTACTTCTCCCCTTGAGGACCATGGATCGAACGAAATTATCTACGGCACCAGCAACCAATCCGAAGGCAACCATGACCAGCACTTTCCAGATCATTCCTTGGAAATAGAGGTAGTGCGCTCCGGCCACCAAAACCGGCGCACTACTCACGATGGGTATCCAGGCGCTGATTCGATCTATGACGGATCGAAATGACAAGCCGCCGTCAGCGAGGCTTTGCCCGATGACAAAGCCCTGCTGAATTGCCTTAGTCACAAAAAAATTGTGTCGGTGGCTTCGACTAGATACTCCAGTGTCATCAGCGGGATGTTCCGCCTTCTTGGTTCGTCGTATGGGTCGATCGCCCACAACACTTTTGAAAACGTCACCATACTCTTCAGGAGGCATAGTTCATGCCTATCCTTCAAGTTGTGCAGATGAATGTGAAGGATAGGACCATGGCAGCCGACAAAGCTGTATTTAAAACCAGGCAGACAGACGAGCCGCGCGCTCTTCGGTGTTCTATTCACCTACCGATGCTGAGCACTTGGAAGCCGCCGGCATGAAAGTGGAGCGCATCGATACCGTTGCGACCGTCAACATGGAAGAGTGATACGGATTTCAAACCATCACGCGGGGGCTGGCAGACTCTGGCAATGCGACTTTGGCCCGTCTTTAGGCGCCGCCCTTTCCCAGGAGGTAAGGCACTGGGCGAGCGTGCACGCGAACTCATCCGAATCGCCCATCCGTATGATCGCTAAGGACTGGAGCTCAAGTGGCGCGTGGCGCACCGCCACTCAGGCCTCTATCCGGTCTCTGAGCGGCGGTGCCACACCATGATCAGGGCACGACGTTTTTCGTACCGTCTCCGCAGTTGATGTCGGCGTCCTCGGCACGATTCCGGCCCTTGTCATAGATAATGGCCCGGTCCACGGTCTCGAACATGCACTCGCCGCGCTTCAAGGAATTTCCGGACGCGTGGATCACATGGTTGGACTGCGCACGGATCATGATCTCGCAGTTTTCACAGCGATTATTCCTGGCGTAGACCGGTCGAGCAGCCCCACGTCGGGAACTGCCGCTCATGGGCCGGGCTGAATGCTTGAAGAGATTATTCTCGATTCGGACATTCGAGGCACCGTTCATCTGGATGCACTTGTCCTGGCAGAGATAAAACCTGCTGTTTCTGATCGTATTGTTCCTGCCCTTGGTGGTGACGCAGTCCTCTTCGCAGTCCTGGTTGATGACGTTGCTGATCGTGGTGTCATCATTCATCAGGATTCCTTCGAGAGCGCACTCCATTCGAAGGTTCCGGATCTGAGATCCGGGAGCCATTTGGAACATTCGGCTTTCGCCTTCGCTTATTTCCGAGGATGCGTGGCATTTTTGGGGATAGCCTGATCCTCTCCATCGGTAGAGGCATCCCTTGCCATCGAAGATTTGGTTCCTTTTGAGACGAATCGTACTCTTGACGTTGACCACGCAGGAGGGGGTCTTGTCGAAGCCCTCCTCCTGATACACTTTCTTCCAATCCGTGCGGTGCTGATACGCGCTCTTCTTGCCCATCGCTGATGCAGGTGAAGACCCCAGAAGCACAGCAAGAACAGATAAAATAGCTAGTTTTCGAATCATCTTGAACCCCCCTATTAATGGCGGCTGGAGCCACCATTTCAACAGATGTTGCAAGTGGATGGCCACACGTTCCAATCACCTAAGAAGGGCTACCAGAGGGGCTATAGGGCCTCGGAAGTGCCTAAACCTTGTTCACGTGACTCACTCATGCTCATCGCGAAGAGCCTCGGAGTAGGTGCCGACCTTGCTGATCGCACTTCTCCAGGGGCGACTGATGTCGGAATTTACTGGGGCTGCGCC
>CAYMHJ010000481.1:0-4223 GCA_964390165.1 uncultured Prosthecobacter sp.
TGTAGATCGTCAGGTTGGGAGCCATGACGAAGAAATTGTTGATGCCGTGCTCCAGGTGCAGGTAGGCGATGAAGGCCCCCATGAGCCGCGTCTTGCCCACGCCGGTGGCAAGAGCAAAGCAGAGCGAGGCAAACTCCCGCTCAAAGTCCGTCACGGTGGGAAACTCGCTGCGGATGGCAGCCAGCACCGCCGCGAGGTCGGGCGACTTCTTGGAGCTGGCTTTCTCCCAGGAAAGAATCTCCGTCAGGCGGTGCAGCAGTTCCAGCGAGTCACGCTGCGGTTTGCGAAGGCTCAGGCGACCGGAGATGGCGTTGACGTTCCGGTTCATGCGTCACCTCCTTCGGCAAAGAGGTCCATCTGTCCGGCCTTGGCCGGGGCTTTGGGGAGGTTTTCCACTTTCAGGCTGTAGTCGTCTTTGCCCCACTCGCAGCGGGTGAGCACGGCTTTGGGGATCTTCTTCACGGTCAGGTTGCTGTAGCCTTCCTTGCGGCCACGGAAGGCGGAGCAGACCACGAGCAGGCTGCGGTCCGGGCCAACTTCATCGCTGAGTTGCTGGAGCTGGTCGTGGCTGAGGTTGGCGGTGGTGGTGTAAAGGAAGTCCTGCTCGGTGCTGTGGCCCTGCTGCCAGTAAAGAGTGTCGCTGGGGGCATAGGTAAACCCTTCCAGCTTGCAGACGGCCTCGGCCAGCATGGGGGCGTTGAACTCCGGGTTGATCACGAGCTGGTCCCACTTGTCCCGCAGCAGCAGGGAGGGAGCCAGGCGGTAGTAGCGGAAGCCGCCGCCGCCCTTCCAGCCCACGGCCTCGGTGATGCCGCCAGCGTCCGCGCCATCCACTACTTTTTTGAGTCGTGGCAGGCAATGCGTGTGGCAGTGCTCCCCCAGCTCGATCCCGATCCACCGCCGCCCCATCTTGTGCGCCACCGCCGCCGTCGTGCCGGAGCCGAGGAAGGAGTCGAGCACGAGGTCGCCGGGGTTGGTGGCGAGGTCGAGCACTCGTTTAATAAGCGCCTCAGGCTTCTTGCTCTTTGGGAACTCGACCGCTCCTTCGGCGTGCAAGTTGTTGGACAGAATGTCATCCCATAAAGTCGTGAGAGGCTCACCTGCCACGAATTTGCCGTCAATATTCTTGAGTTTGTCGGAATAGAACAAAAGGCGCTCACCGCCCTTGAGATAAATGTCTGAGTAGTTGTCGCGTTGCAGCTTGAAGATCCGATCTTTGGATAGTTTTGACTCATCAATGAGCTTTCGAGCTTCGCCGCTAACACCGTCGTAACTTGGACGCGCTGTGCGGATCACTTGAGGAGCATGCTGAATGACAAAATCATCGAGTTTCGCTGGTTCGGCTTTTGCGAGAGCACGTGCGTCTTTGTCGCTCAGTCCCAAAAAACCAGCAAAAGCCTTCATGAGCGTGGTAAATGTCCATTTCTCGAATGGTTCCGAGATGTTCTCAATAAACTGCCCATATCGGTCGTCTCGCTCACGAGCGGTGAACACACGATTAGGGGTCCAACTCAGTTTCTTCTTCGCGTAGATCAGAAGGAAGTTTGTGGTGCTGACACATCCAGGGTTGATCGACTTGTGACCCGTTGCTGAACCTTGCTTGAAGGTAACAATGGAGACGCGGTTTGCTCGCCCAAAGATTTCATCCAGAAGCACGGTCAAATAACCGAGTTCATTGTCGTCGATGTGAACGAACAACGTTCCGTCTAGCGCCAAAAGCCGATGAAGGATGACCGCACGGTCCCGAATCAGCCGAAGCCAGTCGGAGTGCTCTGTCGAGTCGTCGTAGTGCTCAAAAGCCTGTTGGGTATTGAAAGGGGGATCAATGTAGATGCACTTCACCTTGCCGGCGAAGTCCTGCTCCAGGGCCTTGAGGGCGAGCAGATTGTCCCCGTGGATGAGGCGGTTGTCGAAGAGGTCCCGGTCCGTGACCCGGTGCGCCGCATGATGCGACTTGTCCGCCTCCTCCAGCAAGATGCGCGGCTCCAGCTTCGGCCGGTGCTCCTTGCCAATCCAGGTGAGTTCGAGTTTGGTTTTTTTGGATGACATGGTTTTCACTTTGCGAGATGCTCCAAAAGTTCCCAGAAATACGCAAAAGAAGCCGAATGCCCTCGTGCACGGGCTGGGTTGAACTTGGGAGCGATGTCTCGTGCAAATGCGATCTCGTTAAAGGCAGCGTGCCGCCCCTGAACAGCACGCATATGGCGCAGCAGTTTACCCTTGCCGTAAGTGGCCGTGTCGTCAGGTGCTTCGTAGTCTGAGCCAGGGATGACTGCGCGGATTGCCTGGGCATCAGCCAAAAGCCACCCTTCAAGCTCTTTTTTGGTCACACACACATGAAGGAACCTTTCCAGCCGCGCATGACTCTCACGGTGCTGCTGAATAGAGAGATCGAACAGTGAAACAATTTCGGCAACGCAGGGGTCGTCATCTAGATCGACCAAAACAAAGCCAGCCTGATAATGCAGGCTGCGGAAAGCCTCCAGCAGCTTGGGGGTCTCGCGGATGAGCTTGTCCCGGTTTTTCATCATCCGCACATCAAAGCGCCAACATGGAAAGTGCTTGCTCAATACTTTATTCCAAAAATGAAGGTCGGACGGGCCTTCAACGCCGATGCCAATAGTTCTCATGGGATTCCTCCCAAGGTTCCTTGCTCCCAAAGTTCTCCGAGTCGGAAGTGCTTCCGAAAGCCTCCGATATCTTGCACATCAGACGCATGCCGCACTTTGGTGAAGCCTTCGACCTTGTCGCAAAGAAGCACTTCGTCAGGATTGAGTTCATCGAGAAATGCGGGGTTGTGAGTGGTCATGATCACCTGCCGGGTTGTTGATGCGGTTCGCAACAGGTCAATCACATGTTTTGACAGGTGCGGATGCAGGCCGTTCTCCGGCTCCTCGATGGCAAGGAGGGTTGAACGCGGCGCAGACCAGTGGGCAACCACCATCAAGGCAATCAGGCGAATAGTTCCATCTGAAACGGAGCGTGGATTGATCGCCCCGCGAATACGGTCCTCAATGACCTGGAAAGTCCACTTGCCTTCAACCTCCAGAGGTTTCGTCTTGATGCTCTTAAATCCAGGCACAGCACCGCGCAGGCCGCTAGATACCTGTTCCAGCGAAACATGGCCGTGGTTCTGTTTTTCCAGCTTGTGAAGAATGGCCGCAAGGTATTCCCCCGATGCCCCTAGATTCATGTCCGGCACCTCCTTGCACGGTAGTCGTGCCACATCAGGACTGATGTTAAAGAAGGACCAGCCTTCCACGTAATTTCGGAACTGGGCGAGCGGGATGCTGAAAAACCCAGTGCCCGCCGCAAGCCTGGTCGAGTCTTGAGAAGGAATCGGGAACGGGTCTTTGGGTGCATGGCCAAAGACTGGATCTTTGATGGTGACGGATTCTTTCGTTCGCGTCATTTGAAACGTGAGGATTTCGCCATTATCACCGAGGTATTGCGCTTTGAGTTCTTCTTTGAGTATCACAGGGATTTCATCTGCGGCACGCAGATCCATCTCGACCTTGTAGAAGAACTCTTTTGCTCGCCTGCCTCCTGATGCTCCCTGACGTGACTTGCCAATTTTGGAAGCATCCACTCGAACGCTGATTCGCAGAGGCTTCACCTCCTTCCTCTCGCGCTGTATTTTGTTCCGCACTTCTGAAATGCCCTCAAACTCAGCCAAAGCGATGTCCACATTCTGAAGGAGCGCAATTTTTAGAAACCGGAGTGCGGACATCAAGTTTGTTTTTCCTGAGGCATTGGCACCTACCACGCAATTGAGTTTGGTAAGGCTCAATGGCCGTGTGCTGGGGCCAAAACTCTTGAAGTTTTCGATGGATAGCTCTGTGATCATTTGGCGCAGGGTATGGACAGGAATGATCTAACGCAACTCCCACTGGATTGAAAACAAGATGGAACCCGAAACCGCCTGCTGGAGTTTCCCCTCAATGGTCCCGATCAAGTCCTCGCGCTGCTGATCAATGGCGTCCTGGGCTTCAAAGAGGGAGCGGCGCTTGATATTGCGCTGGGCTTCGACGGCTTTGATCACCTTCTGGGCTGCTAGCTTGTCTTCCAAAGTAAGGGCCGTGGCGGCGGTGCGGCGGGCTTCTTTGATGAGACGATCCATTTCCTTCATCTCGCGCTCCAGGCCGACCTTGAGGTCATCGGCCCAACTGTCGAGCTTCTCGGCCTCGGCTTCGTAGTAGTGGCCGTTGCGCTTGGCGATGATC
>CAYMHJ010000482.1:0-4223 GCA_964390165.1 uncultured Prosthecobacter sp.
GACCTTCGTTGAAAAGCTCGGCGCTGGTGGTTAGTTCTCGCATGGTCCACACGGCACCGATGTCATCTGTCCACTGCCAGTCCCATCCAGGAGCCGACCAAGAGCGGCGTGGACCTCGATGCAAATTGAGGCCCTCGATATATTCATCCGCAGCACGCAACGTCGCAGCTGGGGTGCGGCCTTTCCAGTTGAAGTGTCTATCCTCAGAAAATGCGTGGTTGGCCCAATCCAACACATTATTCAGGCGCGCGGCAGGCATGTCGCTTTCGTGGCGCACCAACCACTCGAGTGTCGCTTGCCAGAATGGGCGGAAGGCCGCTGCCCGCTTCCTCTCGTCCACAAGCCAAAAATATGTGGAACTTGTGCGATTCCACCGCTCCGGCCCTCTGCCGTAGTTATCGGGCAGGTGCAACTCGGTGGGATCAATGCAAAAGACCCTGTGGCCGATCATTGCCTCCGCCAAGGACGGTGATCCTCCTTTACGATGCACTTCCGCCCAAACACAGGCAGCGACACAATCGAGGTGTGCTGGGGCGCTATACAACGCGAGTAGAAAACCGCTGTTGACCCACCAACCGAGCTTGCGGGACGCCCTGTGCATACTTGCGCCGCTACCGAATACCACCACCCATAACAACCACTTCCAACATGGCTTTTCCCCAGTCAGCCAGTCCACGCCGCTGATGAGGGAAGGGGGAGCCGGATAAAGCACGAAAAGGTGCTCCACCAGCGAACCAAACGCTGCGGAGTCACACACCTCCGGGCAACTCCAAGTTGCCGCTGGCCTCACCCAGAAGGGCTCAAGCAATAGCAGCATCTGCATATGCAGCGTCAGCACGTTGCGGGACCACCGTTGGCTGGTAAACTGATCCATGGAAATCAGCCAGAATTCACGCAGCACGGCAATATCCTCCAGGGGGACTTGCACGATGGTTTCCCATTCCGTGGTGTCACAAATCTCCTGACAGCGAGCAGAGAGGGTATCAATGAGTTCATCGGAAGGGAGTGGTTGCCACACCTCATCGGGGGCTGGTTGGGGCTCGTCATCAGGCGGGGCTTTGCGAAGCAGTCGATCCCATACATTGGAGTCCACGAGGTGATGAAGTCTCTCACCCTCGTGCAGTCCTCCCAGCAGGGCCGCAAGTTTGCTTGAATGCCAGCGCGGATAATCATTTTCGTCACCTTCAACACCGTACTCGTTCCACCGGTAAGTTTGCCAGTAGTCGTTCCACTCCATGTCGGAATCGGGTTCCAACGCGTGGGCCGCAGCACCGTCGACCGCATTACGCGTTTTCCGGAAACGTCGTTGCAATTGCGCCGTCCGGTGGCGGGTGCCATGAGTGACTACGCGATGGGGTTTCAAGGTCAGTAAGCGGCTTTAGAGCAAAGTATGCTTTCTTTCCGATTCATTTCAAATGTCCTTGTCTCATTGCAAGGCGGCTTTTGATAACGCTGAAAAAAACGTGTGCCAGGGATGTAACGGGCCAGAAAAATCACCTTGGGATACCTGTAGAGATTCTCGGTCGGTGGCCAAGGCTGTGGCATAACCCTCCCCTTCAATTGAATCAGGCTTTTGCCGGCCAGAGTCTGTTGATTCTTTTAGCTAAAAGAATCCCTCAGTTCCATGAGCATGACGCCAAGCCTGTTTTCTCCGATTCCCTCTTGGTTCTGGCCCCAAAAGTGATCGCTTCCGGATTCATGGATCAGTTCGGCATCCCCTGTCGCCAGCAGCATTTGCTTTAATTTTCGGTTCTGCCCAAACTTCGCCTCCAAGGCTTCCTGCATCACTTCACTCTTTCGTGTCTCCCAATCAGCGCAGACGACAAGAGAACGGTCCTGTCCTGCCTTCATGGCCTTGAGCGGTGACTCGGCCTTGCGGATCTTCTCGACCAAAGAAGTGTCTCCGGCATATTTCTGCGCCTGATAATAGTGCTCCACGCTGGGCCATTTCACCCTCTTCACAACAAACCCGTGCGGTGACAAATTAGACAGCCAGGCCGTCGTTGGATTCTTGGAGTGAAAATACAGCTTCATGCAGCGATGATGGTTAACGCCCATCCTGATCCATCACTTGGTCCAGGCGTTCTTCAATTTCGCCGGCCAGAGCATCAAGCAGATCGTGTTGCTCCTCCTGTGTGAGTGTTGCCAATACTTCGTCCAGCTTCGCCGTGGTGGATTTGAGGAAGTCTTTGGCTGGTTTGGTCATCGCTGATCACTGTCGCTGCTGTTGAAGAGGCGGCGAGACTATTCCAGAGGACTGGCAATCGCTTTCTAATGCGAGTGCCAATGCCAGTTCACCTGTTTTTTGGTGCTGGCGTCGTTCGTGTTTACGCCAACAAGTTTGCCGCCTCCTGATTTGCTTTCTGATCAATCACCTCAGAGTAGGTTTTTAGAATTAGAACTCCGCCATCCTGATGTCCCTGCCATTTGCTGATCGTTTTGACCGGCACTCCCCTGTTGAGAGCCTCTATGATAAACATCCTACGAAGAGATCGTGGTGAAAAATTCGGCAGATTCAGACGCTTGCATGCAGAAGCCAGCGCCTTTTTGGGATCGCAAATCTTGAAGACCTTGTCTGATGCTAGTGCCTCGGGGTTCCTTTCCTTCAGCCTTTCCAGCAGCGGGCGCACTTTGGGGAAAATGGGAATCTGATAAGCTGTCTTCGTTTTGACACGGAAGAGTTTGATGGTTCCGCCGTCCAAACTGATGTGCTCGTTTCTGAGCTCCCACGACTCCGCCTGACCGACACCCGCCCTGCCCATAAATTCCAGCACGTCCGCGGTGTCATCCGCATGATCGGTGAAAGGCTGGGCGCGGACTTCGGCCAGAATGGCCTCAAATTCATCTGGAGTTGGCGCATTGCGGATAACGCGGGGTCTGCGCATGGCTTTCACCAGACGCTTGTCGAGTGGTGACCGGGGGATCCTGCGATTGGCGACCGCGAAGTCAAAGAAGGCCAGCAGCCATTGACGGGCATGGTTGTATTGGGCCACTTTGCCATTCCATTGGCTGAGCCATTTGGAGCACTGGTTGTGATCCACCTTCGACAGCAAAATGTGGGCGCCCCCCGGCCATCCTGCTTTCACCTGGTCAGTCAATTGCTGGTACCGCTTGAGCGTCTTGGGCGCCCCCGTTCTGCCAGCACGGAACTCTTCCATATAGCTGTCGAGAAAGGTTTTGTGCGCGTCGGAGGCGGTATTCTCCTGCTCGGCCAGGAAGTCTCGCAGTTTGCGTTTGGCGACCTCAAGGCGGTCAACTTCAAGGCTTCTGCGGATCAACTTGCCAGAGCGCCGCACGACGGCATAATAGACGCCGCTGCTGCGGTAGCGATACAAACATGGTGCCACCCGAATCCACTGTCCTTTTTGATCTCTTTTCTCCTCTGCCGTCATGCCGTGGAGACTACGAGTATACAAAAGCAGTATCAACGAGGATTTTGAGCACCCTGAAAAACATCGCAAACGCCTCAGTATCAACAATAAAGCGCGGATAGCTCAGTGGTAGAGCGGCTCGTTTACACCGAGTTGGTCGGGGGTTCGAATCCCTCTCCGCGCACCATTTTTTGAGATCGTCATGCCCGCCTGCCAGATTGAGGACTACCACGACGCGCCCTCGACGCGGGAAGAGCTGGTGGCGTGGCTGGCAGCCACCGATTCAGACGGCATGGAGAGTGAGATCTGGCTCCGCAGGCTGGCGCACTGGTGGGATGAGAACCCCTTTGCATCAGCCCGAAATGAACGCGGCTGGCTGTTGCGGCATGATGGGAAGATCGTCGGCTTTCTCGCCCTCATCCCCACCTGCTACGCCGTCAATGGCAGGCCCGCCCCCGCTTTCATCGCCTCCACGTGGCGCATCGACGAGGAGCATCGAAATGCCAGTCTGCCCATGCTGATGCGCATCCGCCAGTTGGGTGCGGAAAACATCGTTTCAGACACCACGCCCACCCCCAAGGTGCGACAGCTCCTCGAGCGCGGGGGCTGGCACTGCCACACCGATGTCCAGCGGCACTTCGTCCCCCTCGGCATTTTTGCCACTCTCTGCCGCCGGCATGTCTGGCCCGCGCTGCCTGCGGGACGCCGCATCGAGCTGGATCCGGCTTCAATCAAAAAAGTAAGCGCTTCCTGCGCGACCTCGTCAGGCATCGAGAAATGGATCACGCCGGAGTATCTGCTCTGGTTAGCCGCCTCGGAGATGCTCAGGCACCAGTTCGTCGGTCTTGACGA
>CAYMHJ010000483.1:0-4214 GCA_964390165.1 uncultured Prosthecobacter sp.
AAACCGCCTGGCGCGAAACCGAACTCCACCAAACCGGCAGCACCCTCACCCCGCTCCATTATGAAGACTTCATCTCCGCTGAGAAGAATCCGCTGAGCAAGGCAAGCGATGGCAAGCCGGTGGGATTGGAACCGGGGGCGGTGCCGAGGTGATTAGAGTCGGGAGAAGCATGGTGCCGGATCGCCTCAAGTCGGCCCTGAATGCCTTTTCTGAAAGCACTTCGTTAAATCGACAGGGTGTCGGCAGCGATGAGGTGACGACGTATTGCTTCACGCATGGAATCCGACAACCACTCCACCGCATCACCTGACCCGAATGAGGGTTTTCTGCGGCTGTGGACGCATCATGAGCCGGAGTTGAGGGCGTTTGTGCATACCTGCATCCCGCGAGCGGCGGAGGTGGATGAGGTGATGCAGGAGGTGAGTCTTGCGGCCTGGCGGAAGTTTCCCACGCTAACGGATCATGCGTTGTTCCCGCGCTGGGCCAGCTTGATCGCGCGGTATGAGATTCTGATGGCACGCCGTCGCCATGCGCGGGGACGGCTGGTGCTAGATGAGGACATAGTGGCAAAGCTGGCTGAAGAAGGCGCGGAGGAGATGTCTTTGCGCCACCGCCAGCTCGATGCTCTGGATGCCTGCATCACGAAGCTACCGCGTGAACGCCGTGAGCTGGCGCTAGCTGCCTATGCGCCTGGCGCTTCGATCAAGAATCTCGCGGCTCAGTTGGGCCGCACGGAAGGATCGCTCTATCAATTGCTCGCTCGCATCCGGCAGGAACTGCTGCGCTGCGTCGAGCAGACTCTCGCGCAGGAGGTGCATGCACCATGACTCAGGACCAGCTCGATCTACTCCACGGTTATCTGAACGGCACTCTGGATGAGGCCGACTTCGCGCGATTCCAGTCGCTACTCCGAGAGAGTGCCGAGGCAAGGCACACGCTGCGCAGCCTTTCCACGGTGGAGGCCAAGCTAACTCAAATCGCCGCCATCCATCCCGAAACGGTGCTGCTCCTATCAGAGGCTGCGAAAGAGAGCGGTCCATCCGTTCGCTGGCTCTCGTGGCGTCCGCTCACTGCGGCTGCGGCGGGGATTGTCATAACAGGTGTAGCTGCGCTATGGGTATGGAACGCTAAGGTGTTCGCAATCGCGGAGATCGTGGAGACTCAAGGGGCACGGTGGGAAAGCAGCACGCTGCCCACGGAGCCGGGAAGCGTGCTGGGCTCGGGAAGACTGCGGCTAGCGGAGGGGCTGGCGCGGCTTCGCTTTGCGCGTGGGGCGGATGTCACGCTCGAAGGACCGGCGGAACTGGAGGTGATCGGGGCGCAGGTGTGTCGTTTGTATCGCGGTTCGCTGGTGGCGCATGTGCCGGAGCAGGCGCGGGGGTTTTCGGTGCTGACGCCGAGTGCCACGCTGATCGATCACGGCACGGATTTTGGCATCAGCACGGATGAGACCGGTCATGCGAATGTTCAGGTGATGCAGGGCGAGGTGGAGCTGCGTCACGCCAGTGGTGCGCCGCCGCTGCGGTTGATGACGCGGGAGATGGCGGCCATCACGCCGGAAAAGCTTCTGCCTGCGATGCCGCTGGAAGGCGAACCGCGCAAGCCTTCGACGCCAGTCGAGAGTGAACCCTTCACCTCGGAGATCACCACGCGCACGGGCCGTGGTGCGGTGGCGTATGTCTCGGAGCCGCGTACGGAGAGGAATCAATCGAGCACCTTGCTGCTGCTCAAGCACTGCGCCGAGTCAGGCTACGGGCGGAAGGCGCTGATGCGTTTCGACCTCGCAGCGCTGCCGGATGCAGTCTTGATCTCACAAGCGAAGCTCACGTTCAGTCTCGCACCCACAGGCTATGGCTACGCCTCGCATGGCGACGATGCCCGCATCGCGGTCTATGCGCTCACGGACGATGCCGCTGATCTCTGGAATGCCTCGGCGCTGAGCTGGGACTCGCAGCCTGCCTTTGATCTGAGTGCTGGCCGCGTGGATGAATCCAAGGCGGTGCGTTTGGGTGAGTTCATCGTGCCGCGTGGCGTGCAGACGGGCCAGTTTTCGATGAGCAGCCCGCAGTTGATCGAGCGCCTCAAAGCGGACCCGAATCGTCTGCTCACGCTCATTCTGGTGCGTGAGAACCGCATCGAGCAAGGCGGCGGTCTCGTGCTCGGCATCGCGGGCAATCAACACCCCACCCTGCCACCGCCCACGCTGCGAGTCCGATAGATCACATCCTCCAATCCAACCACCATGACTAAGACAACCTCCCTCCTGCTGTTCGTAGCTGCCTTCACGGCGGTCGCATTCGCTAAAGAGCTGCCTAAACCAAGCACGCCGAACCCTGGACTGCGCTACTACTACCCCGTGCCGACAGAAGCATCACCGAAGACGCACGACTTCGACATTGTGATCTATGGCGCGAGCCCGGCGGCGGTTTCCGCAGCCTGTCAGGCCAAAAAGATGGGCAAGACCGTCGGCATCTTCGTTTTCAGACGGCACGTCGGCGGCATGTCGTCGTCGGGCCTGAGTGATGTGGACTACGGGAAGAAGGAGTCCATCGGCGGCATGGCGAAGAAGGTGTTTTTGGACTTCTTCAAAAAGCAGGTGCAGAGCCCGGCCGAGGTGGAAACGCTCTTCCTCACCATGCTGACCGATTTGGACATCCCGGTCTTCTTTGAGCATCGGCTGCACAAGGTCGAGCGAGAGGGCGACCGAATCACGAAGGTCGTTTTCGAAAACGGCAATGCGGCTCGCGCCAAGATCTTCATGGACACCACTTACGAGGGCGATCTCATGGCACGGGCCGGCGTCGAGCATGTCGCAGGCCGTGAATCCAACGCCGAGTTTGGAGAGAAGCTCAACGGCATCCAGATCGGCGCCCGGTCCTCGCCGCACAATTTCCAATGGCGCGTGGACCCTTATGTGGAGCCCGGAAATCCGGCGAGCGGTGTCATCGATGGAGTTGACGGCACGCCTTACTCGCTGGAGGACCACGGCAAGGCCGACAAACGCTACCAGCCCTTCTGCTTCCGCGTTTTTGCCACCAAGCGCGATCCCATGCCCTGGCCGAAACCGGCCGACTACAGCGTGAAGCGCTACGAACTGCTCAAACGCTATGTGAACGCCGCTCCAAGCTCCGAGTGGTGGAACCTCATCTACTCTCGCGGGCCGCTAAAACTCAACGAGGGTGATTGTAACGCCGCCGGTCCTGTGTCGCTCGATTTCGTCGGCGGCAGCATCGGCTGGGTGGATGCCAGCTATGAGGAACGCGAGCAGATTTTCCAAAACCACGTCAACTACCAGCAAGGCTATCTTTACTTCCTCGCGAATGATCCCAGCATCCCGGCGGAACTCCGCAACCGCGTGAGTCAGTTCGGCCTGCCAAAAAAGGAGTTCCCCGAAACCGGCGGCTGGCCGCACGAGCTGTATGTGCGCGAGGGCCGCCGACTCCGCAGCGACTACGTGCTCACAGAGCACGACTGCCGGGGCACGGCCACCGTCGAGGACTCCGTTGGGCTGGGCAGCTTCATCATGGACTCGCACGTCGTGCGCCGCATCATCTACAAGACCGCGAAGGACGCGCACATCACCCACCTGCGCACCTCGAAGCCTGACGAGATCACCGAGGCTCAACGCAACTGGACCGGAGACATGGTCGGGGTCGAAGGCCAGTTTGACTCCTCCGTCCCAAAACCTTACCGCATCAGCTACCGCTGCATTCGCCCAAAAAAGAGCGATTGCGTCAATATCTTCGTGCCTACCGTCATCTCCTCCACGCATGTCGCCTTCGGTTCATCGCGCATGGAACCCGTCTTCATGATCCTCGGCCAAAGCGCCGGAGCTGCTGCTTCGCTTGCTATCGACGGCTCCATCGCAGTCCAGGACGTCGATTATCAAAAGCTGCGTCAGGTGTTGCTGCAGGAAGGGCAGTTGCTGGATTGAGGGGCTGTGGACTCGCTCGTCGGAATGGAGAATCCCATTCATCTTTAGGGTCCAGCAAGCCCTTCGATCACGCGAATCATTGAGCCTCCTGCCAGCGTATGAGCTGACCCGCTCATGAAATGCTCATTCCTTGCACTCACCCTCCTTCTCACCGCCAACGCTCATGCCGATGTGTCGATGCCCGCGACGTTTTCGGATCACATGATTCTCCAGGCCGATGCGGCGGTGCCGGTTTGGGGCTGGGCGGCTGCGGGGGAGGATGTGAGTGTTTCGATCGCGG
>CAYMHJ010000484.1:0-4212 GCA_964390165.1 uncultured Prosthecobacter sp.
AGGAGGAGGAAGTCGTCGTCCTTCTCCAGGTTTTCAAAGCGTGACCACTGGCCGAAGGGAAACTCGATCTCGTCGCGGTCCCAGAGCTGCATGGCGATGATCTCATGGCCTTGTTTGCGCAGCACGCCGATGGCTTTAAGAATGGCGGTGGGATCATCAAAGAAGTCGCTGATGAGGATGACGAGCCCGCGACGCT
Source organism: uncultured Prosthecobacter sp. (assembly GCA_964390165.1). GTDB lineage: Bacteria > Verrucomicrobiota > Verrucomicrobiia > Verrucomicrobiales > Verrucomicrobiaceae > Prosthecobacter. The sequence goes on from CAYMHJ010000484.1 coordinate 197, forward strand.
TCAGGCGCTGGGCGAGCGATTCGAGCACGGGAGCGAGCGATGTCTCTTTGCCCGGCTCGGTTTTGATCATCGTCTCCAGCAGGTGATGGAGATGGGTGATCTTGGTGCGGTTCGGGATGAACTCGCGCAGCTTCGTGTCGAAGGTGATGAGGCCGACGGCGTCCTGCTGGCTCATGAGCAGGTAGGCCATGGCGGCGGCGAGCTTGCGGGCGTAGTCGAACTTCTGCACGCCTTTCGTACCTCGGTAGGCCATGCTGCCGCTGGCATCGAGAACGAGGGTGGCACGGAGGTTCGTCTCCTCATCGTATTCGCGGATGTAGAAGCGGTCAGCACGCCCGAATATCTTCCAGTCGAGTCGGCGGATGTCATCGCCCTGTACATAAGGCCGGTGCTGGCGGAACTCGACGCTGAAACCCTTGTGCGGCGAGGTGTGATGCCCTGTCGTGAAGCCTTCCACCACGGTGCGCGCGAAGAGCTGCAGGTTATGCAGACTTGTGATGTCTTCGGCTTCGAGGATGGAGGAGATGGAGGCCATTGTGGGCTTCTTATTACAGGATTAACAGGATGGCAGAATTAACAGGATTCAGATGATTGGAAGGCAAAGACATGGATTGGAAAATCCTGTGTATCCTGAGAATCTTGTTAATCCTGTAACCAAATTCCGCATCACAGAACTCGCGCTTCCGTTTTCTTCACCTTCTTGATCAGTTCAGCGACGATCATGTCCACGGTGATGCCTTCGGCTTCGGCGTGGAAGGTGGGAACCAAACGGTGGCGCAAGGCGGGGGCGGCGAGGGCTTCGATGTCGTCGGTGGTGACGTGGGTGCGGTTGTGCAGCAGCGCGCGGACTTTGCCGGCGAGCACGAGCATCTGGCTGGCACGTGGTCCGGCTCCCCAGCTCAGCATCTCCTTCACATAGGGGAGGGCATTGGCCTCATTCGGGCGGGTGGCGCGGACGAGGTCGAGCACGAAGTCGGTCACATGATCAGGCACGGGCACTTTGCGGGCGAGCTGCTGGGCGGCCTGGAGTTCTTCGGCGGTGATGACAGCCTCGATCTCCTCCTGGACGCCGCCCGTGGTGCGGGCGACGATCTCGCGCTCCTCCTCGCGGCTGGGGTAATCGACCTTGATCAGGAAGAGGAAGCGGTCTTTTTGCGCTTCAGGAAGCGGATAGGTGCCTTCTTGCTCGATGGGGTTCTGCGTTGCGAGCACGAAGAAGGGCTTCGGCAGTTCATAGGTCGTCTGGCCGACCGTGACGTGCTTTTCCTGCATGGCTTCGAGCAGCGCAGCCTGGGTCTTTGGCGGCGTGCGGTTGATTTCGTCAGCGAGGATGATCTGGGAAAAGATGGGCCCCTGTTGGAAGACGAGCTTCCTGCGTCCAGTCTCGGCATCTTCCTGAATGATCTCCGTGCCCGTAATGTCGGCCGGCATGAGGTCGGGCGTGAATTGGATGCGGCGGAATCCGAGGTGCATCGCATCGGCGAGCGACTTCACGAGCAATGTTTTTGCCAGCCCTGGCACACCTTCCAGCAGACTGTGCCCGCCCGCCGCGATGGCGATGAAGACCTGCTCGATCACGGCATCCTGGCCGACGATCCGCTTGCTCAGAGCAGCTTTGAGTTTGTTGAAACCGGTAACGAGGGCAGCAGCGGCGGCGGTGTCGGACATGGGGGGATTAATGGGAAGAGCGAAAGTGAAACGTGAACACGGGCAGATAAGCAGGGTTCTTTCCACCGTTCACGGGGTTCTGTAAACTGATTCGCGCTGATCTACCCCGGTGATGCAATCCCAGTCATGGTTTCAATCGGTGAAACCTTTTCCAGCAGTTGCGGTTGAAGCGGTCTGTCGATCCCAACCCAGGACGAGATCCCCCATTATGAAAACCACCCAACAAATCCTCATGAGCCTCGGCGTTTTCACGCTGAGCACCTGCATCGCTGTCGCCCAGGACGGCACACCCAAAGGCGAAGGCGGCGGTCGCCTCGCTGAGTTTCTGAAGCGCGCCGACACCAATGCCGACGGCAAAATCAGTCTCGAAGAGTTCAATGAATTCTCCAAACGCGACAATGGAGACCGGTTCTCCAAAATGGATGCCAATGCCGACGGCTTTGTCGATTCCACCGAGATGGGTCAGATCGGCGAACGCCTGCGTGAAGGCATGCGTCGTCCCGGTGGCGAAAGTGGCAGTGGCAGTTTTCGCCGTCCAGGCGCGGAAGGTGGCGAGGGCGGTTTCCGCCGTCCGCCTAGCGGCAGTCCTGAGGGCGAACGCCCGGCGGCCCCAAAACCCGAAGGTGAGCGTCCAGCTCCGCGTCCAGAAGGCGTGCGCCCCATGCCTCCCGAAGGCCAGCGCCCAGGGGGTCCTGGCGGCCCTGGTGGTCAGGGAATCAATATCGACGAAGTCTTCGGGCGCATGGACAAGAACGCCGATGGCAATGTGGACAAGGAAGAGTACACGGAGTTCTCCAAGCAGGAGATCGAGACTCGATTCGGGCGCATGGATGAAAACGCCGACGGCAAAGTCTCCAAGGACGAAATGAAGTCCGGCATGGACCGTCTGCGCAACATGATGCGCGGCCCAGGTGGTCCTGGTGGCCCTGGTGGAATGCGTCGCCCCGGTGGCGAAGGCGGCCCTGGCGGCCCTCCCGGCGGTGGTGAAGGCGGCTTCCGTCGTCCTCCGACTGAGGGTGGCACCGGCCGTCCACGTCCGGAAGCCGAGGCGGATGCCCCGAAGAAAGATCCAGCCTGAGTTATCTCTGAGCTGGGGCAAAAAAAGAGCGGGATTCCGAAAGGAATCCCGCTTTTTCATTTGGGTGATTAAGCCCACCCTTCATGCACCCTGCAGTGGGCTGCCGCGCCAGCAGTCCTTCACTCCCCAGGCTCTTTCTGGTGTCTTGCCGGAAGTCATTCTCGTCAGCCTGGCTTTGCAGCATTTTGCAGTCCATCCCGCATGGCAACCAGAGGGGCGCTGCCGCCGAACCAATGTTCAAAGGAGATGGCTCCCTGGTGCAGGAGCAGGCACATACCGTCGGCGTGCTTCGCGTGCGCTTGTTTCGCCTGTTGGATAAGCGGGGTCATTCCTTCAGCTCGATAGACCATGTCATAGACGAGATGACGCTTATCCAAACAACCGGCAGGCAGCAGTGCTGCATCTCCGTCTTTCATGCCGACGGAGGTGGCGTTGACGATGAGATCGACGTCGGGAATTCGTCCGGCAATGGCGGCGTGATCCAGCGTGCATGTTTGTAAATCCAGCACCTCGCTGGAGAGTGAGCGCAGCTCGGCCAGAAGCGGTTCCAGCTTGGCTTCCGTGCGGTTTGCCAGCAGCAGACTTCGGCACCCGGCGATCACACTTTGCACCGCCACGGCCCTGCCTGCACCACCACCTGCACCGAGGATGAGAACACGCAGGTCCTTCACCTCCACTCCAAAGGCTTCCTTCACGCTGCGGAGGAAGCCGGGGCCATCCGTGTTGTAGCCAAAGAAGCGTCCGTCGCGGATCGCCAGCGTGTTTACTGCACCAAGCTGACGGGCCAGGGGATCGACGACATCCACGGCATCCAGCGCCTCGAACTTGTGTGGAATGGTGATGTTCACGCCCAGGAAACCCTGACGGGCAAAGTGCCCAAATGCCTCCTTCACCCGGCCGACGGGCACCTGCACGCGGACATACTGTGCGTCGATGCCGCAGGCTTGTAGCGCTGGGTTGTGCATCTGGGGGGACTTCGAGTGGGAGATGGGATCGCCGATGACCGCCAGCCTTGCAGCTGGAGTCAGGGCTGGGAATTCGGTCAGTTGGTCAAAGGTGAAGAATGGAGAAGCCACAGACTGATATGGCATGGGTGGACTCTGAGGAAAAGGACACTGCTTCATCAGTCGGAAAAAACTTCGAACAAAGGCCACAAAACTTAACTTTATGCTTGCGCGATACCGAAGCTGCTCCAGAATCCCGGCCCGCAGAAAAGCGGGTGTAGCTCAGTGGTAGAGCACTTCCTTGCCAAGGAAGATGTCGCGCGTTC
>CAYMHJ010000485.1:0-4207 GCA_964390165.1 uncultured Prosthecobacter sp.
ATCAAAGCCCACCTCCTCCTCGGCACCGTCGTCAACGCGGTGAACATGCCGAACGTCGATCCAAAAGTGCTCGCCGAGATCGGGCCCTTCCTCAAATTTGGTGAACTCCTCGGCCGCGTGGTCTCCCAGCTCGCTCCAGCTCGCTCGAACGTCGTCCGCATCAACTACAGCGGCAAAGTCGGCAGCGGCGACACCACCCTCATCTCCCGCGCCGTGCTGAAAGGCTTCCTCGAACGCGCCGTCGGTGCCGAGCAGGTCAATTACATCAATGCCAACGGCGTCGCCGAAAACCTCGGCCTGCGCTTCACCGAAAGCCGCCTGCCTGAGGCGAATGTCTTCACCGACCTCATCGAAGTCCAGGCCAGCAACGGCACCGAGACTGCCAGCATCGCAGGCACATTCTTCGCCGGCGAGCCACGCATTGTGAAGGTCAACGACCGCCACATCGAGACCCGTCCTGAAGGCACCCTGCTCCTCATCGAGAACCAGGACCGCCCCGGCATGATCGCCGCCTACAGCAGCATCCTCGGGAAAAACCAGGTCAACATCGCCGACATGTCCCTCAGCCGGAACAAGGAAGGCGGCACCGCCCTCACCCTACTCACGCTTGACTCCACGCCCGCCGCCGAGGTGCTTGCCGAGCTGGAGAAGATCCCCGGCATCACCCGCGTCCACAGCGTGGTGGTTTGATTCGGTTTACCGGACTTGCGATACCCTGCCAGATCCGACCCCTCAACCTCGTTGAGGGGTCTTTCTTTTGTCCCCATCATGATACGTTTTTTCATTCTCCTCAGCGTCTTCTCCAGCCACCTGCTGTGGGCTGATCTTCCCAAAGATCTGCCAGCCGCCATTCCTCTCTGGACACAGGGCGCTCCAGGCTCGGAAGCGCGGGCGGCGGAGCCTGAAAAGATCGAGGGCAGCAATGTTTGCAACGTTCATAATCCCTCCCTCACGCCGTATGTGCCAGCCCCAGACAAATCCACTGGCACTGCAGTCATCATTTGTCCTGGAGGCGGTCACTCCAAGCTCTGTCTGGGTCATGAAGGCTATGCGTTGGCCGAATGGTTCCGCGATCACGGCATCGCCGCCTTCGTTTTGAAATACCGCCTCAGCCGCGAGCCCGGCAGCCCCTATACTTTGGAAGGTCATGCCATGGATGACACCCGGCGTGCTCTTCGTCTTGTCCGCTCCCGCGCCGTCGAGTGGCATCTGGATGCGAGTCGCATCGGCATCCTGGGCTTCTCAGCAGGCGGCGAGCTCGCTGCCTACTCGGCCATGAAGTCAGACCCCGGCAAAGCTGACAGCACGGACGTCATCGAGCAGCAAAGCAGCCGCCCCGATTTCCATGCACTGATCTATCCTGGTAAGTCTGCGACCTTCACGGCAGAAAAAGGCATGCCGCCTGTGTTTATCGCCGCTGGTTACAGTGACCGGCCCGACATCTCAGAAGGCATGGCCGGAGTGTATCTGAAATATAAAGCCGCTGGAGTGAAGGCTGAGATGCACATCTTTGCCAATGCAGGTCACGGCTTCGGCTACAAGGCAGACGCCAAACCCACCGCCGCTTCCCGCTGGCCGCAGCGCTTCACCGAGTGGCTGACGGATTCAGGTTTGCTTAAATAGGCCTTTGGGGTGAATGCAGATGCGCTCGTCTCTCTTTGGCCTGCTTTTGGTTCTGCTGGGGGGGCTTCTCGCCTAGCTCACCCAATACGCTCTCAGGCCCCACCATGGGCGGCACCTATCGCCATCAAGAGGAAGGTCACAGCCATGTCATTGATCCACATATGCAAAGGCCTGCCGTGCATTCGCTCGTGTCCATCACCGTCATTCACGAGTACTGCGCCCACGCTGATGGTTACGCCATTGCCCTCATGGTGCTTGGACCAGAGCTTGAACGAGTAATCGCCGACAAACACTGCCTGCGAGTGCTCTGAATCATGGGCGAGAACATGTGACGAGATTGATTGGAGGCGCATGTGGACCTCGTTCCATCCCACCATGAAAATCTTCTGTGCCTTTCTTTTCACCGCAGCACCTCTCTTTGCCGCCGAATCCCTATTCGATGGCAAGACGCTTGGGCATTGGATCGGTAAACCCGAGCATTGGCGCGTCGAAGACGGTGCCATCACCGGCGAGATCCCCGCCGACAAGCCGCTCAAGGGCAACGAGTGGATCTTCTGGGACGGCGAGGTGCATGACTTCGATCTCTCTGTTGAGTTTCGCATCACCGGCGGCCCGACAGCAAACAGCGGCATCCAGTTTCGCTGCCAGAGCGGCGAAAACGGCCACGCCAGCGGTTACCAGGCCGATCTCGATCAGGGCGCAGTGTGGCTCGGCCGCATCTATGACGAGCACGGCCGTGCGCTGATCTGCGAACGCGGCTCACGTGTGAGCATCGCTCCAGATGGAAGGCGCTGGGCGGATGTGTTCGCGGAGCCGAAGAGCCTCACGAGTGTCATCAAGACGGGCGACTGGAATACCTACCGTATCACCGCCACGGCATCGCATGTCGAGGTGCGCGTGAATGACGTGCTCATGAGCGTGCTCGACGATCACGAGGCGAAAGCGGCCGAGTGGAGCGGCAAGATCGCCTTCCAGCTCCACAGCGGTCCCGGACCGGCAAAAATTCAGTTTCGCAACATCCAGCTCACGCACCTCGGCAAGACGGCGATGCCGCAGCGTGCCGATGTGAAACCTGCGGAGACGAAAAGCGACGTGGCGAGCATCGCGCCGCCAGCGGAGCTCAATATCGGCTTCGAAAAAGGCTCGCTCGAAGGCTGGAAGGCCGAGGGTGATGCGTGGGAGAAGCAACCGGTTGAAGGGGACACCGTTGCCGTTCGCAAACGCGGCAACTCGCAGCACGCGGGCAAGTTCTGGCTCGGCGGCTACGAGCGCCTTGGCGACAAAGGCACGGGCACGCTCACGTCATCGAGTTTTGTCGCCACGCATCCGTGGGCGAGCTTTTTGATCGGAGGCGGGCGAGACGCTAAAGAAGTGCATGTGCAGATTGTCGATGAAACGAGCGGCCAGCCGCTTGAAACAGCCAGTGGTCTTGATCGCGAGGACATGACGCGGATCGCGGTGAATTTGGAAAGCGTCACTGGAAAACGCATCTTCATACGAATCCGGGACTTCGGCAAAGGCGGCTGGGGCCACGTGAACTTCGATGACTTCGTGTTTCACGCCGAGAAGCCGAGTTTTGCCGCCAGCACGCTCACCATCAACGGCGACCGCAACAAGCGCGGCGATGAAAGCCCCGTGCTCTGGCATCTGCTGCCGAATCCCTCCAAAGACCTGCCTGAGATGCGCGTGCAGGATGGCTTTCAGATCGAGCTGATCGCGAAGGAACCGGATGTGAAGCAGCCCATCGCGTTTTGCTTTGATGAACGCGGCCGCATGTGGGTGGCGGAGGCGTTCAGCTATCCGAACCGCCAGCCGGAAGGTCAGGGGAAGGACCGCATCAGCATTTTGGAGGACGCGGATGGTGATGGCTCGTTTGAGACGAAGAAAGTCTTCTGCGAAGGCCTGAATCTCGTCAGTGGCATCGAGGTCGGCTTTGGCGGCGTGTGGGTCGGTGCGGCGCCGTATTTGATGTTCATTCCGAAGGACGCGAACGACAAGGCGGGCGAGCCGAATATCCTCCTCGATGGCTTCGGCTATCAAGACACGCACGAAACGCTAAACAGCTTCCTTTGGGGCCCGGACGGCTGGCTTTACGGCAATCAAGGCGTCTTCAACACAAGCGCCATCGGCAAGCCGGGCGCGGAGGCGAAGGATCGCGTGACCATGCGCGCAGGTGTGTGGCGTTATCATCCGGTGCGCCATGAGTTTGAAGTCTTCTGCCACGGCGGCAGCAACCAGTGGGGCCTCGACTACAACAGCAACGGCCACTTCTTCATGACGCACTGCCGCAGCTTCCACGGCAAGGGCGGCACCACGCACGCCATCCGCAACGGCCACTTCTGGAATCAGGCGAACGCGAACTACGCGCCCTTCATCTCCGCCACCGCGCCCGCGTTCGCGCCGGAGCTGCAAAACTACCTGCCTGCCTCCGCGCGTTACGACAGTGGGGAAGGCGGCGCGGGCAAACCCGGCACCACTGCCGTGTATGGCGGTCACTCGCATGTCGGCACGATGATCTACAACGGCGACAACTGGCCCGCGATCTACCGCGACCATCTTTTCACGCACAATCTGCACGGTCATC
>CAYMHJ010000486.1:0-4204 GCA_964390165.1 uncultured Prosthecobacter sp.
GCAGCAGCAGGGCCAGTGGTATCAGGGCCGCTGGTATCCCTACCCGCCGCAGCCGGCGAGATGAGCCGTCGGTTTGGATGACAAATTCTCCACACGGTCTAAAATTTCATCCATGAAAACCAGACTTGTTCTGCTTCTCTCATCTTTTGCAGCCACAGGTTGCTCTCTTATCACCGTGCCGGTTAAAACGGCCGGCAGCATCGTGACGTCCACCGTCAAAACGACGGGCGACATTGTGACGGCTCCGTTCGATGCGATGGCCAGAAGAAGAGCTGCCTCTGAACCTGAAACGACGAAACAGGAGCAGGTGCGGAAGCCGCAGACCTCGTATCTTGAGGAACGGCCAGCGATTCCTGTGGATGAGTGATGACCGAGTTTCGCGGTCCGCTTCACTGATCCGGTAGCTGAAACTGCGGCAGGCGCTCGCTGCGCGGGCTGATGATCGAAATTTCGGCTGATACATCCCACCAAGCCGTGACGGCACTCCCTGTGGTGGTTTGCTGGTTGGCTAGCAGCAGGCGTGGGATCGTCGTGTGACCCAGTCTGGCCAGGACGAAGGCCTTGTTTAGATCGGGGAGTGGCCGGAAATCGGGTGAAGACAAGACGACACCGGGTGGGAAGCCATCTTCAAAGCGATGAAAAATGACGCCTGACCTCGGTTCGACCAAATCCACCAAGTAAGTCGGACCGCCATTGGGAAGAGCAGGGGCATAGGCGTGCCAGCGCAGGATGAAGGCGCGGGCGGAATTGGACGTTTTGAAGACCAGCGGTTCTCCAAACGCGGCCGTGGCGGCGTCTTTGAATGACTTCTTCAATTGCACGCTCGCGCAGGCGTGGCCCGGCATCTGGATTTCCCACTCGACGGAAAAGAGCGCGCCTTTCGGTGCTGGCGGATGAGGGGCACCCGGCTCGCGCAGAATCCGCAGCGCCATGATGTAGCTCCAGCCGCCGCGGTGTTTCACTTGGCCGAATTCCGGCACGGCACCGTCGGGCAGTTGGATCCGGCCCTTGCTCACCTGCTCCTGCTCCATCTGCCGGGCGGCGGCATTCACCTCCTCGGGCGTGAAGTCATCCGGCAGCGTCCACGCAAGCGACCGGCCATCATTGAGGCCGATCCACTGCTTGCGCAGCCAGAAGGGATTGCTGGCAGAGGGGCCTGTGACATTCGCAGCGCGTCTCACATCCTGCCAGACCTCGATGCCTAGACCGTGGCTGGTATCGCGCTCGAAAAAGACCCGTATGTTGCGGGATCCAGGTGGGTTCTCGACCTTGGTCACCTGAAAGTCGATGGCCATCGGGACGCTGGACTCGCTGCTCAGCATCGGTGTTGACGATGCTTTGGTGACCTGTTGGATTTTGTCGATCGCCACTGCAGCCGTGCCTTCGACTTGGCGGGCAAGGGAAAGGTACCAGACGAAGCAGGCGGTGATAAAAAGCAGCGCGATAGCCGAGACGATGATCAAGACCGTTGCGCAGCCGAAGCGTCCCTGCTTGCGCAGCGATCGAATCAAGAGTGCGGCTCCGATGATAAGGACAACCAGAAAGATTAACGGCAGGAATAGGCTGGACCACGAATGATGAACGGTGATGACCTCCGCCGGAAAGGTCTGAGTGCGCGGCGTGTCGATGATCACCGGCACTTCCAGCATCAGCGTTTTGCCATCCAGACGACAGAGTTCCACGCGTGTTCCGGTTTCCGATTTAGCGGAATTGAGCGCAGTGTTGAGCAATTCATCGCGGATCTTCAAATAGTCGCCGGTGAACTCGGCTGCCACGGTGCCGCCGCCAAGGGTGGTGGCCACTTTCACGCGTTCGGGCTTCACCTTTGTGATTTCGACGTGAACGGTCGCCTCGTAAAACTTCGTCTTCGGATCGCGCTTGAGGGCTGCCTTGCGTTGTCCGCTCTCGTTTCCGTGGCGGAGCTGGATCGAGCCGCCACTGCGCGCACGGACGGTCCAAGTGGCACGCGTCGCGGACTCGTTCCATGAACGCTGACCCACGACCTCGAGCCAGCGCGGTTCAGCGGCTGTCATGACGTCGGAGACATGCAGCAGAGCATGATAGTCCGGTGCTTGAGGGTCACCCACTTGAAAAACCGTTCCGCCATACGTCTTTCCTCGGACTGCCGGCAGCTCGCCCATCGGGCGGAGAATCCCGGCGGCTTCGCGCGCGAGTTTAGGCGTCGGCAGCACGTAGCGCAGGCACCACAGGTTCACTCCAGGCTGGAAAATGCGCCAAGGTTGGTTGCCGATGGGTGCGCCGGGCAGGACGAGCGTTCTCTGACCTGTGTTGCGATCCGAATCGACGAGCGCGTCGTGCCCGGCATCAGGCGCGGGGTTGCCATTCAACTCGGCTCGCACTTCGATTGGGTTGCCTGCCACTTGGAGGCCAAGCTCCACGGTGAGGGTCCGGCCTTCCACGGAGACGACTTGGGAGGTGACACGCTCCAGCACACCTTTCGCGCCTTCGTTTTCCCCAATCAGTCGATAGCTCCACAACGCGATCATCGCCAATGCGGCGGGGCCTGCGATGATGCTGACCAGCAGGCAGCCCAGGCCACGCATCGTGGAGCCTCCAGGCACCCCCAACTGGTCTGTTGGAGTGCTAGGCGGGACGCTGCCGGTGGCGCTGCGTGCCGCTCGCTGGATCGCTTTAAACCAGTCGGCGACGACACGGTTGGTGTCCCAGGCGGCTGATAGCGGGCCCTCGTTCGGCGTGAAGAGGAGTTGTCGTTGGGTGCCGGCGTCGTCAAAGGTCACGCTGATGAAATTCAGCGCGATCGGTTTCGCCGTGGCGGGATATTGCCCGATGCTCAGGTCGCGGATGGCCGCCAGCGGGATGACGGTGGGAGCTTCGTTGAGACGGGAAAACGTCAGTTGTTTGTCATCCAGCACGAGCTGGCCCTTGCCAGTATAGATGTAGAAAAATCGACCGTAGAAGCTCCTCAGGTGGCTCGGCGTGCTGATGTAAGACGTGGCCGTCTTCAGCCAAGTCGCTTCGCGTTGCGAGGTGCCGGAGACGACGGTGGCGAGCTGGGTGCGAAACTCGGCGGCAGTCGCGTAGCGACGGTCGGGCCGCGCTTCCAAAGCGCGCAGCACGATTTCGTCCAAGCGCACGTCGATCTCCACGCGACGCGACGGCGCGTCGAGATTCGTCCCCGGCAGCTCGCCTGTGAGCAGTTCATAGAGCACCACGCCGAGCGAATAAATGTCCGCGCGATGATCCACATGCTGCGGGTCATTCTGCTGCTCCGGCGCTGCATATGTCGGTGTGCCAAACGGCTGCGACAGTGCTTCTCCACCGTCCACATTCTCGGTGCCGATCATCTTCGCGATGCCGAAGTCCGCGATCTTCACGCGGCCTTCCTTGTCCATGAGCAGGTTCTCCGGCTTGATGTCGCGGTGCACGATGCCGTGCTCATGCGCGTATTGCAGCGCCTCGCACACCGGCGGCACGATGGCCAGCGCCTGCGGCGGCGTGAAGCGGCCCGCGCTCATCGCCTGACGCAGATTCACACCATCGACGAACTCCATGAGCAGGAAGAAAAAGCCGCCCGCCTGGCCGAAGTCGTGAATGGTGACGATGTGCGGATGATTCAGGGCCGCGAGCGCCTGCGCCTCCTTTTCAAAGCGTGCGGCGAAGTTGGCATCGTCCGCACGCTCCGGCGCGAGCAGTTTCAACGCCACGAGACGATTCAGCGACTTCTGACGCGCTTTATAGACCACGCCCATGCCGCCCCGGCCCAGGCATCCGAGAATTTCGAGCTGCGGGAAGTGCGGAGCCAGTTCCTCCGGCGTTAACGGTGTTTGCGTGGCGACCGGCGCGGCATCCGGCGGCATCGTTTCGGTCACGAAGTTCAATGCGGCGAGACAACGCGGGCACAGGCCTTGCGGCGCATCACTCGGCAGCTCGCGGCCGCATTTGGGGCATGGGGTGGATTCGGAATTCATCGCTTCCACGAGTAGTTCAGGGATTTCGCGGGCCTGTTACAAGCGATTTCCCATCAAACTCCGCCCAGCACGGCCACGATGTGCCTCATCTCCGTTTCCACGTCCTCACCTTCCGCCAACGTCGCGGCGATGTTTTCGCGAAATAGTTCACGAAAACGCTTTCGAAGTCGATGCGCCGCCACTCGTGCCGCGCCTTCACTGGAATTCGTTTTTGCCGCAAGTTCCGCATACGAGATGCTGCCGCGACCCAGCGT
>CAYMHJ010000487.1:0-4181 GCA_964390165.1 uncultured Prosthecobacter sp.
TCCTCACCGGCGGCGGTGCGGGCATCAAGCTCGGCCACAACATCGTCGCGCCGAATGACACGCCGCTGTGCAATGCCTGGCTGACCCTGCTCCACGGCATCGGCGTGAATGCCGAGCGTCATGGCGACAGCTCGGGCGTGCTGAAGGAGATCGCGGCCTGATTTGCCAGGTGCTTGAAAAACCGAGATCGCCGCTGGAAAAGGCTGTTTTTGTCTCTACCATCGCCGCCCCGTAGCCCTGACGCGCGACGTCCGGGCGCGGTTCTTTCCCATATTTCCCCCAATGCCAGCCAAGAAAACTCAGGTGTGCGATCCCGTGGAGTCCGTCATCGCGGACATCCGGGCAGGTCGCATGGTGATCGTGACCGATGACGAGGACCGTGAGAATGAGGGAGATCTGATCTGCGCAGCGGAGAGCATCACGCCTGCGATGGTGAATTTCATGGTCCGCGAGGGCGGTGGCATGCTCTGTGTGCCCGTGAGTCTCCAGATCGCGCAGCAGTTGAATTTGGAAAGCATGGTGCCGGAGAACCGGGAGGCATTTCGCACGGACTTCACGGTGACAGTGGATGCTGCGGAAGGCATCACCACAGGCATCAGCGTCGCGGATCGCGCCCGCACGATTCGCCTTCTGGCCAGCCCGAAGAGCACGGCGGCGGATTTCGTCCAGCCGGGGCACATCAATCCTTTAGTGGCCAAACCGGGCGGTGTCCTGCGCCGCGCCGGGCATACCGAGGCGGCTGTGGATCTGTGTCGGCTCGCTGGAGTGCGTGAGGCGGGCGTGCTAATCGAGATCATGAACCCTGACGGCACCATGGCGCGGATGCCGGAGCTGAAAAAATTTGGCAAGAAGCACGGACTCAAGATCGGCACCATCGCCGATCTCATCGAGTATCGCCGACGCAGTGAGAAGCTGGTCGAGAGGCTCGAAGTCGTCGATATGCCCACGGACTTCGGTGTCTTCAAACTCCACCTCTACCGCAGCACGCTGGATGGTGTGCACCATGTGGCGCTTGTGATGGGTGACATCAAAGCCACCGAGCCAACGCTCGTGCGCGTCCATAGCGAATGCCTCACGGGCGACATTTTTGCCTCACGACGCTGTGACTGCGGCAGCCAGCTCCATGCGGCGATGAAGCGAGTATCCGAAGCGGGCAAGGGTGTCATCATTTACATGCGTGGTCATGAGGGCAGGGGCATCGGCCTGCACGGCAAGATCCAGGCCTACAAGCTCCAGGAAGAGGGGCTCGACACCGTCGAAGCCAATCTCAAGCTCGGCTTCCCGATGGATCTCCGCGACTACGGCATCGGCGCGCAGATCATCCATGATCTCGGCGTGCGGAAGATCCGCCTCCTCACGAACAACCCCCGCAAGCTCGTCGGTCTCGACGGTCACAAGCTGGAGATCGTGGAGCAGGTGCCCATCATCTCCGAGCCGAATCCTCACAATAAAAAGTACCTCGAAACCAAGAAGAAGAAGCTCGGGCACAAGCTCTGAGCCGCTTTGAACTCTGCTCTCCGACAATCCCCCCATGTCCCAGCATTCACCCACCCGCCCCCGGCCGATCCAGGACACCGTGTCCATCGCGATCGTGGCCAGTCTTTATAACAACCAATTCGTACAAGGCCTGCTTGATGCCAGCCGTGAAGAGCTGGAGGAACTGGCTCCCAATGCCTCCATCACCGTCTATCGTGTGCCGGGTGCCTTTGAGATTCCCGTATGCTCGGAACTCGTGCTGAAGAACACGAAGCCGGATGTGCTCATCGCCTTTGGTGTCATCATCCGTGGATCCACGGAGCATGCAGATCTCGTGGGTGCCTCGGTGACGGATGCCCTCCAGCAGATGGCCGTGCGCCACGTCACGCCGGTCATTCATGAAGTGCTGCTGGTGAACACGGAAGAGCAGGCCGACGAACGCTGCAACGGTGTCACCATGAATCGAGGTGCCGAGGCGGCCCAGACCGCCGTGAACATGATGAGTCTCTTCCGCAAGATGCGCGCGAGCTTCGCCGGAACCCCAACCCTGGAGACCGCCTGAGTTCATGGGAAAACGACGCGATGGGCGGGAAGCCGCCGTTCAATTCCTCTTCGCTCATGAACTCCATGCGGAGCATTCGCTGGCAGAGCAGAGCGCCTTCTGGGACATCCACAGCGCCAAGGCCAGCGTGCGAGCCTATGCCGAAGAGCTCATCAAAGGCGTGCTCGCCAACCTGGAGCAGATTGATGCCGTGATCTCCCCTGTGGTGGAGAACTTCCGCATCGAGCGTCTGGCCAATGTGGACCGCAACATCCTCCGAGTGGCCGTCTTTGAACTGCTCCATGTGCCAGGAGTGCCCGCGCCTGTGATCTTGAATGAAGCCATCGAAGTAGCGAAGAACCTCGGCGGCAATGAATCCGGCTCCTTTGTGAATGGCGTGCTTCATCGCATTGCCAAAAGCATTCGCCCCAAAGCCTCCACACGCCCTGCCGAAAGCAGCGAACCCAAGGCGGAAACAGCTTCCTAGACCATGGCCGGTTTCTTCAAATCTCTCCTCCAGCGCTTCACGAAGCCCGACATTGATTGGGATGACCTCGAAGCCTCGCTCATCGCTGGCGACCTCGGTCCGAAGCTCGCGCTCCAGATCGTCAGCGATCTCCAGGCCCAGCAGAGGAAGCTGCACGGCGCGGACATCGTCCAGGTGACGCGGGATCATGTGCGGAAGATCCTCCCGGAAACCGCCAGCCCGCTCGTGCCTTTCGAAGATGGCCGACCCAAGGTGCTCCTCATCGTCGGCGTCAATGGCGTCGGCAAAACCACCTCCACGGCAAAGCTCGCCTATCTGCTCCAGAAAGCCGGGCACAAGCTCGTGCTCGCCGCTGCCGACACCTTCCGCGCCGCCGCCGTAGAGCAGCTCGAAGTCTGGTCGCAGCGCCTCGATGTGCCGCTCGTCAAAGGCCCGCCGAATGGAGATCCCGCCGCCGTCTGTTTCGAAGGTTATGAGCGCGCCATCAAGACCGGCGCCCAGTTCCTCGTCTGTGACACCGCCGGGCGTCTGCACACGAAGCACAACCTCATGGAGGAGATGAAGAAGGTGCATCGCGTGTTAGGTCGGAAAGACCCGACCTCGCCACATGAGGTCATCCTCGTCGTTGATGCCACCACAGGCTCGAATGCCCTCCAGCAGGCGCGAGAGTTTCACAAAGCCATCCCACTCACCGGTCTCATCGTCACTAAGCTCGACGGCAGTGGCAAAGGCGGCGTGCTCGTGCCCATCCAGCAGGAACTCGGCGTGCCCACGCGCTTCATCGGCCTCGGGGAGAAGGTGGAGGACTTCCAACCCTTCGAGCCGAAGCGCTTTGTCGATGAGCTGCTTTAGTGGCAATGCCAGTAAGCAATAGTCAGCACTTCGAGTCGAGTCTCAGTGGTGGCGGAGTTTGGAGTGATCATGCGGGTCCATGGTCCATGTTTGGACAGTCTTCCGCAGCTTTCGATCACAGGATCGTCAGCATCGTTTGGGCAATGCGGGTTGGGCGATCTGTTCAAGTGTGCGGTGAACCAGTTCAGCATGCTGAGCCGATTTATTGCAGAGACGGTCTTTCATGCTGGCAGCGTCAGTTCACGCGCCAGGGGCTTTGATCTCGGGGTCGAGCTTCTGAAGGGCGGTCCATAGGCCTGGGTCCTGGGGGTGGCCGTTGTAGAGGACTTTGCCATCGGGTCCGACGAGGACCATACGGGGGATGCTGTCGATCTCCAAAAGTTTGGTGAAGGGTCGGTCGGCGGGCTCGATGAGCCAGGGGAACTCAATGTTTTGTTCGTTGCGGACTTTCTCGGACACGGCTTCGGCTTTTTCGTCGTCCTTGTTCATGCCAGCGACGACGATGCCGTTCTTTTGAAGCTGCTCGGCTTTCTTTTTCAGCTCGGGCATGAGCTGCATGCATGGGCCGCACCATGAGGCCCAGAAGTCGATGAGTATGGCCTTCTTTCCCGCCATGAGATCCTGGAGCGTGGTAGTCTCGCCATTGGACATGGCGAGCACGAGCTGGAGGTCGATCTTCATCGTGGCCATCTTTGATTCGCGGCGGCCTTTGTCGATGGTCTGGGCGAAAAGCTGGGCTTGGGAGGGGGCTAGCCAGAAGGCTTCCTGCATGTGCTTTTTAAAGGCGGCCTCGTCTTTCTTTTCCTGAGCTTGCAGGCCCTTGGT
>CAYMHJ010000488.1:0-2703 GCA_964390165.1 uncultured Prosthecobacter sp.
CCAGGCACTTGTCGAGGTCGTTGCCCGGTTTGGTGCCAGCGCTGAGCAGTCGAGCTGCCACCAGCGTGCAGAACACGCGCGTGGCACGCAGCCCGCATTTCACGCGCAGCCAGAGCAGATCGAACTTGGCGTTGTGGGCGATGATCTCGACGGATTCGAGGGCTGTCTTCAGCTCACCGAGGTCGTAGCCGATGGCGCGCAGATCCAAGATCCAGGGTTCCTGGCCGTCCACGCAAAGGGAGAGCAGTCGGATGTCACCCGCCCATGGATCGAGACCATCGCCTTTGCGCGGGCCGCAGGTTTCCAGATCAAGCGCGACGGAGCGGGATTCACGGATCGCGGTGGCGATGACGGCGAAGTCACGCGTGTCGCTTATCAGCCGCTCAATCGGGTTCGGACAAGCTCGGACGTTTCGGACGGGTTCCTGTCCGCACCGGTCCACTAGGGGAGCTTCATGATGTTTTTCGTTTTCAAAACTTTCCGTTTTAGTTTTCTCACGCGCGTACGCGTAAGGCACTTTGAACCCGTCCGAAACGTCCGAGATTTTGGTTTCGGTTTGATCTAGAAAACCGGTTCGGACGGTTCGGACGGCTGATTTCAACTCAGCGGGGAGGGCGGCGAGGATGTCAGCCTGCATCAAGTCGAAGCGGCGGATCATGGTGGGGAAGTCCACGGTGTGGAAAAACTCGCCATGGAGGGTGGATGTTGGAGCTGGAGCCGTCATGGTTCGGAAGTGGTGGTGTCGGTTTCGATGATCTCGACGTGCATGAAGCCACGCTTGGCGGTGTTGCCGCGCTTGAGGTCGTTGCGCTTGGCGGCCTGATGGAACTCCATCATGAGGGGACCGGCCTGGGACTCGAAGCGCTTGCGAGGCAGGGCGCTCCAGCCCTTCGTTGCGCAGTAGTTTTCATAGGCTGCGAGGATTTCGTCGGAAGTGATGGATGCACCCCGCTCACGCCGAACGCACTGCTTAATGAACAGCCGCAAGGAATCACTCTCGGCGAGCAGGGACTCGATGCAGTCCTCCTGGGCGGATGTTAGCTGGATGTCTTTGCGCTTGAGGGAGAGCTCGCGCAGACGCATGGCTCCGATGAGAAACCAGTTGAGGATACCGCTGCCTTCTTCGGCCAGCAGCACGCGGTCGAAGTCGTCGATTTTGCAGGTAGCGGGGCGATCAAACGGGATGATGAGCAGACGACGTTTCCAGGCGCTCTCATCGCCATCTAGCTTCACCCGCAGGCGGTCGTTGCAGGTGATGAGGATGTTGTGTTCACCGACGATGTCGCGCTTGCGCCCGCCCTTAGTTTCCATGGTGAGCGGGTCGCCACCGGTGAGTGCCTTGATGACCTTGGCTCCACGGCAGGAAAGGAAGTCGCCTTCCACGTCGGAGCCCACCAGCAGGGATGCCTGGTCGAGGTTGTCGAGTTCGAAGCGGTCATCGAGCAGGTTGGTGCGCAACTGCTTCACGTTCTGCATGCCAATGAGCTGCTGGAAGATGCGGGCGATGGTGCCTTTGCCTGCGCCACCTGTGCCGGTGAGAATGAGCAGTTTCTGCAAGGAGTTGCGGCCAGTGAGATAGAGCCCACCCATGAGTTGAAGCAGCAGGGCGTTGTCCAGATCCATGGAGGCGAAGACCAGATCAGCGAGAAACCGGGGGCAGACAGCGTCAGGATCAAAGGCCACCGGACAGCGATTGAGGCTGTAGTAGAGGGGTGAGAACCCACGGAACTGCGGTGGATCGGTGTCCAGATGCAGCATGCCATTGGCGAGATGAATGACTTTGCCCTTTTTGCCGAAGGGATCGCGACGCTCGCAGCGTGCCTTGAGGGCTACGATCATGCCGACCAAGCGTTCGGGAGTGCGCCTGGTTTCGAGAATGGGCTGGTTGAGCCGCCGTGAATAATCCAGCAGATAGGCGGCAATTTGATCGCGGATGCAGGCTTCTGTTTGCCACCACCAGATGCCATGGTGTGCTGCGTAGCAGTAGAACTGATTGGAGCTTGGCTCGTAAAGAACCAGTGACTCGAAGGCGAACTGAGCGGCCCAATAGTGATAGTTGAAGTCGGTGATCTGACGCTCGCCGGAGGCATCTTCACCACCCATTTGAAAGGGTTCTCCAAATTGATGAGCCAACCGCTCCAGGGCACCGTCGGTGGGTTCCTTCCAGGGAGAAATCAGGCCGTTTTTAGCCAGAGTTTCTTGGGCGAAGGTTCCGCGTAATTGCTGGCAGTGGTCGTCGATGGCACCGGGATGGGTGTTTTCAAACCAAGCACAAACTTGCTCCATGCTGCGCTCTGCACAATGGGCGTGCAGGCATTTGAAACCGGGCGGCTTGCCGGCAAAGATGACGGTGTCGCTGCCAGCCTCGCCTTTGAGGTCGCCGGAGTGCTCGTGTTCCCAGGGGCAACGAACCGTCCACTTGGATTGATCGGGATCGAGGCAGTCGCCCAGCCGGTCGGCGCTGCGGAACAGTGCGAGGATGTCCAGTGTGGCGAGATCGCCTTTGAAGGCGGTCCACCAGGTTTTGTCTTTTTTGCCGGGGGTGGGCGACTCACTTTTCGGAGCGGGATGCTCGAAGCCAAAGAGGGTGTTGAGGTCCGTCCAGCGAACTTCGGGAATCGGACCGGTCACTTCCCAGGTGTAGCGATGACCAGTGCGATGAATGGATGGCGCGACAACGAGGTTAAAGCCATTGAGGTAGAG
>CAYMHJ010000488.1:2747-4180 GCA_964390165.1 uncultured Prosthecobacter sp.
CGACTGGAGGATGTGCATGGGGAGATCGCGGCAAATGAAATGCAGATGTGCGCCACCACCGGTGCGTTCACGCGGCACGCTGAGCAGATGTGGATGCTCATCGAGCCATGCACGCACGGATTGACCTTCGTCAGCTTTGCTATCGAGATCCACCGCGACGAATGGCGGGCGCACCACGACGCCCAGGTTATTGGAGGTATGAGGGCCAAACACTTTTTCGAGGTCGGCAGTGGTGACGTCGGAGGCCTTGTGGTCCCGCCACCCCTTGCAGAAGGGCTTCTTGCCGCGTTCTTTGTCGTCGCCCTTGTCTGGCGGATAAAGCTGATGCACGGCCCAACCAAGTTCTTTGAGGTAGTAGCGTGAAGCCGTCAGCCGATCCCAATCGTTGATGGAGGCCGGGATGAGGAATGCGCTGCCACTTTTGGCAGCAAGGTTGTCGTTGCTGCCAAATCCGCTGCCATTTTTGGCAGCAAGAGCTTCAGCGCTGCCATTTGCGCTGCCACTTTTGGCAGCAGAGTTGTCGTTGCTGCCATTTATGCTGCCAAATTCGCTGCCATTTTTGGCAGCAAGAGCTTCAGCGCTGCCACTTTTGGCAGCAGAGTTGTCGTTGCTGCCAAGGCCGCTGCCATTCTCATCATCAGTTTGACCGCTTCGCTGCCACTTTTCAGCAGATGCTTTTCGGAAAAGGGTGCGCTCGGCCAGCATAAACCGCTTCGCGACGGAGCGCAGCGGTTCACCTGTTGCCTCATAGTGGCCACGGATGATTGACCAGTCTGGTTTCATCCTCGCGCCATCAAGGTTGATTGTTTGCGCGTCAGACTTTCGCGGCGCGCGTCACGCCACTGCCGCCACTCCTCGTAGCGGGCATGACAAAGGATGGACCACGAATACTGCGGGAATGATTCCCATGCGTTGAACATTGGCCAGGCGGGAGTCTCATCCTTTGCCATGGCCTGGAGTGTGGCCCCTAGCCCGCGCCCAAGCTCCTGCGTCACTTCTTCGAGGCAGACAGTGAACTCACACTGACGTGCCAAAGCATACGGAAGCGCAGGAAAACCGACCGTCACTCGCCACACCCAGCGAAGGCTGCAGTAATTGTTGAGGTGCAGGTGCCAGCGCTTCCCAGCGAGATCAAACTTGAACGCCCCTTCATGCCGGAAGGGTTTGTTTTGCCGCAGATGGCAAAAGACGGCACCACTCTCAACCAAGCCAGCCAGCAGCGGGCCGATGAGTTTGGAGTGCAGATGCTTTTTCTCGCCTGGCTGGAGCTGAATGTTCCACGGATGATGAGCCGATAGGGTGGCTGTAGGAACGGAGGTGTTCATGGGAGTGATGATGGGTTCAAGTCAATTGCCGAACTGGTGATGCCCTCGTAAAACTCCAGCGCGGCACGGCTGACGAACACGCCGTTGAACCACGCCTTGAGATTGAGG
>CAYMHJ010000489.1:0-4167 GCA_964390165.1 uncultured Prosthecobacter sp.
CACCCTGACCCCAGGCGGCACCCGGCTCATCTCGCTCAACAAGCCCACCGGAAACGGCCATGACGATGTCCTCTGGGCCACGTTCTTGAAGTGCGATTTGGTCCCCCAGATTCTGGCCTCACGTCCCGTCACCGAGGAAGCTGAACGGCGAGCAGCTCCATCGGACAATCCCAAAGCCTGGAACACCCTCCGCATCCGCGTTCCGCCGGATTTCCTCTCGATTGGCGGAACCGGCCAGATCAACACCGCCAAGATGATTCTGGAATCGCAGGGCGTCTCCTTTCCTGAGGGGGCCACCGCCACCTTCAGTCCTGCGACATCCATGCTGATCGTGAAGAACACCAACGAGAACCTCGATCTCGTGGAGGCTTTTATTGATACAATGATGTATGATCCGCCCATCTCCATCGCCTTCACCACGCACGTCCTCCAAGGCCCCGGCCCGCTGCTGCGCCGTATCACGGGGCAGGCCGCCAGCAAGAGCGATCATCGCGCCGCACTCGACGAACTGCTCGCCGCCGTGAAGACCGGCACCGTGTTGCACCTCAACACCGCCCACATTGAGACGAAGTCCGGCACCCACGCCACCTCCGAGCAGGCCTCCGAGCACAACGCTGTCTCCGAAGTCGGCGTGAGCGAGGAAGGCGCACCGTTCTTCCATCAAGAAATGCGCAAGGTCGGCCTCCTCCTTCAACTCGAACCCGTTGTCGGTGCGGACGGTGCCACCATCGAACTCAACCTTGCCCCCGAATTCCACACTGCCGCTCCCTTCGAACATCGCGAGCACGTCATCGACACCCAAGGCCGCCGCCTCGAGTTCCCGCTCACCGATTACCACGTCGCCAAGACGACCACCACCATCACCCTGATCGACGGCAATACCCGCCTGCTCTCCCTCTACAAACCCACCGGCAAGCCCGAGTTCGAGAAGCAAGACATCCTCCAAGCCATCTTCATCACCAGCGACATCCTGCGGGCCGGGAAATAGGCAAAAAGTGGGGAAAAAAATCCAAGTCCGGCTCCACATTTTTTGCCCCTCATTTTTTGTCATCCCTTCAAGGCCGCCGCCTTCAGACCGGACTCACTCAACTCCCGGAAGTGCCACTTCACGCTCGACACGCCTCCATCATCTCCGGTAGTTTCCCCGGCATGTCCTCCCGCATTCTCAGAGTGCTGCTCGCCGTCTTGCTGTCATTCGCCCAAAGCGGACTGATCTGCCAAGACCTCCAACCGCCGCCTGGTAAAGCTGTTCCAATCCTCCCGCAAGCCAGCCTCAAAGCGCGGGCACGGCTGATTGAGAAGATGGACCACATCATCTTCCCCACGATCCGGTTCGACGGCGTCAGCATCGAGGAGGCCATCGAGCAGCTACGAGTGAAAAGCCGTGAGTTCGACAAGGGCACGGGCGCAGCAGGCGCCAAGGGTGTGAGCATTGAACTGCGCATGGGAGACGAGCCGAAAAAGGCCACGATCAGTCTCGACCTGAAGGACGTGCCGATGTCGGAAGCCCTGCGCTACGTCACCGAACTCGCACAGATGCACTTGAAAGTGAGAACCGATTCCGTTCTCGTCGTCCCGCTTTCAGAAGCCATCCCCGAGCTGTTCATCCGCAGCTTCCGCGTGCCGCCAGATTTCCTGAACATCGCTGCCCACGATTCTACCTTGCCGCATCCCGTCGATCCTTTCGCTGCCCCGACCGACCGTCCACCGGGATCACCGCCTCCCCTGTCCTCCTCGAAACGCATCCTCGAAGCCCAAGGAGTTACTTTCCCGGAAGGCAGCAGCGCCTTCTTCAATCCGACGACCGGCCTGCTGACCGTCATCAACACGCTACCGAATATCGATCTGGTCGAAGCATTCACCGACACGGTCATCAACAACGCCCCATCAACGATCGCCCACCAGCTCATCATCGTCGAGGGGCCGGGGGAACTCATCCGCGCCGCCAATGCAGCCGCCTCACGCGTGTCCGATGCACGGCAGGCGCTCGACACCCTGCTCGACCATACCAAGAAACCCGCATCGCGGGTGCGTGTCGTCGCCGATGCCTTTCTCGAAGGCAAATCCGGCGTACACTCCAGCACCAGCGCCGTGCGTGAGCATGTCCACACCACCGGCCTTGAATTCGACTCAAAGAGCCGCGCCACCACCGCCTGGGAGATGCGCCCGCTTGGACTCAGCCTCACCGTCGAGCCGACTCTCGGTGCCGATGGCCGCACACTCGACAACACCCTCAGCATCCAGTTCCCTCCGTTCGTGCCGGAGATTCGGCAGCTCACAGTCACAGAGCCCCTGACCGGCCATGACACAGATCGGCCCGTCTCGCTGACGGACGGCGCGGAGATCAAGACTTCCATCGTCAGCTTCATTGGCTCCACCAAGCTGGTCGGCGTCATGAAGGCTGTCGGTCTCATCGAGGACAAAGCGGATGTGCTGTGGGCCGCCTTCCTCACCAGCAGCCGCCGTCGTGTCGATGGGCTGCCTGCACTCGCTCAATCTGCGGCAGACGCGAAGCCCCTGCCCGCTGGAATGATCGAAGCCACCTTCCATGCGCCTGAGGGCTTGATTGATGGGCTCATGGCCGACAATGAACGGCAACCTGTGCGCGGCTGGCTGGAAGCTCAGGGCATCACCTTCGGCGAGGGCGCGTCGATGGAGCAGCGGGGGGAAAACCTGGATGTGGTCAACACTCCCGCCATGATCGAAGCCCTCAGCGCCCTGATCCAAGAAGCTGACCGCATGGCCCGCCATTCGCTGGTCTTCACTCTACACACCGTGCAGGCCCCGGCGGAGTTGCTGCGCGATCTCACGCGGAAAACCATGACCACCTCTGCTGACGACTCGCCCATGCTCGCCGCCATCGAGGCCGCTGTGGAGCGTGGTGAAGCCAAGTTCATCGACTCAGTTGTTCTTGAGGGCAGGCCTGGATGGCGCTCGGTCCACCAGTCCGGGATCGAACACTCCTTCCTCTCCGGCTTTGGGATCAACGCCAGCCACCAGCCTGAAGTGGAATTCGACAGGCGCCCCGTGGGCTCGCTGCTCGAGATCGAGCCAACCCTCAGCGCAGACGGTTTCACGGTGATCCTCCGCCTCACCCACGAACTCCATTCCGCCCTGCCGGAAATGCGGGGTGCCCACTTCCGTGATCCCGCCTCAGGAAAGCCCTTCGCCATGCCCGCGACTGATTTTCATGTGCTCAAGACAGCCACCAGCTTCGAGATGATCCGGGGCGGCACCAAGCTCGTCTCACTGCACAAGCCAACCGGCCGCAACGCCGAAGGCCAGCTCTGGGCTACCTTCTTGAAATGCGATGCGGTGCCGCAGGTCGCGAAGTCTGACAGACCGCCAGATCTGGCCAAAAACATTCCCGAAGGCGGTGCTTTGGAAACGCGTTCCTACAAGGTGCCGCCCGACTTTCTAACCCGAGGCACACGCGAAAATGACCCGTCTGCCGAAGCGACTTCTGCCGATCCTTTTGAGACTGCTGCACCAAGAAGGACTGAGCGAAGAAGTCCTGGCCTTCTTGAATCCAAAGGCATTTATTTCCCAGAGGGCAGCAGCGCTTCTTTCAATCCGGCGACCTCATCGCTCGTTGTTCGCAACACACGAAAAAACCTCGCACTGGTAGAGGCTTGGGTGCGGGACGTCGTTCATGCCTTGCCCAAGACCGTCACCATCACCACCCACGTCATCCAGGCCCCCGGCACGCTGCTGCGCAGACTTGCAGCGCAAACCAGCGGCAAGCTCAATCACCGCGCCGAACTCGACGAACTGCTCGCCGCCGTGAAGAAAGGCGAAGCACAAACGCTCGGCACGAACCGCATCGAGACCAAGCCTGGAAACCGCGCCTCCACGCAGCAGGGCAGGAAGCACGCCGCCCTCTCCGAAGTATCCATTAACAAGGAAGGCGTCCCCGAAATCATCACCGTGGAGCGCAACGCAGGCTTCAAAGTCGAACTCGAACCCACCGTGGGCGACGACGGCCAGTTGGTGGAGTTGCAAATCGCACCGGAATTCCACACCGCCGCGCCCATCGAACATCGCGAACGCATCCTCGACACCCAGGGCCGCCGCCTCGAATTCCCGCTCACGGACTATCACGTCGCCAAACTCACCACCGGCATCACCCTGCCCGACGGCACCGCCCGCCTGCTCTCGCTCTACAAA
>CAYMHJ010000490.1:0-4157 GCA_964390165.1 uncultured Prosthecobacter sp.
GGGCTGGCGAGGATGCCCAGCTCGCCTGGCTGCACGACCTGCTTCGGCTGATCGTGATCGCCACGATTGAAAAGCTTCGACACTGGCACCTGGCCCTTCACCTCGGTGAGCGCCATGACGAAGCCTTCGGCAGGCTTTGTGGCACGGAGCTTCGTGGCCTCGGCCATCTTCGCATCGACGATGTCCTGCTTCTTCTTGTCGTAAAGATTCAGCGAGTAGGTGGCGAGCGCGGAGGGATACTTTTTGATGAGCGCTTTTTGCTCTGGCGTCTGTTTGGCCACCGGCGTGTCTCGGGCGACGCGGAAAGCAGCCTGCTCGGCCTCCGGCACTTTCTTGATCTCGACCTCAAAGATCTCATCGAGGAACTTCTTCGACATCGCGCGGGCTTCGACCTCGATCTCCTTGGCTTTTGCCTCGATCTCGGCGGCTTTGGCGCGTTCTTCCGGGGTGTAAAGCGAGTAAAGGCGGCTGTTCGGCGCGCGCCACGCTTCCCAATGATACGCCGGATCAAAGACGGCCCGCAGACGATAGTAATCGGCCTGCGTGATCGGATCGTAGCGATGATCGTGGCACTGCGCGCAGGCCACCGTCATGCCCATGAGCGAAGAGGTCGTGATCTTGATCTGCTCGGCGATGACTTGGTTTTTGGCGAGCTTCGCATCATCCACCGTGTCGCCCGTGCCATCGGGGGCCATGCGAAGGAACGCGGTGGCGATGAGTTGGTCGGTGCGTTTCGGATCGAGCACCGCCTGCTGATAGTCGCCATGCGTCGCGCCCGCGAGTTCATCGCCCGCGATCTGCTCCTGGATGAACTGATCCCACGGCTTGTCTTCGTTCATCGAACGAATCACATAGTCGCGATAACGCCACGCATGAGGGCGAATGCTGTCAGCCTCGGTGTAACCATTTGAATCGGCATAGCCCACCACATCCAGCCAATGCCGCGCCCAGCGCTCGCCGTAGTTTTTCGAGGCCAGCAGGCGTTCCACGAGCTGCTCGTAGGCCAGCGGCGATTGGTCAGCCACAAAGGCATCGACTTCCTCCGGTGTCGGCAGCAGGCCGGTGAGATCGAGCGTCACGCGGCGGATCAGCGTGCGACGATCCGCCTCCGGGGCCATGGACAGGCCCTTTTCGCGCAACCTAGCCAGAACGAAGGCATCCACCGGCGTGTGCATCTTCTGCGCTTCCACATTCTTCGGAGCCGCAGGCTTCTGGATCGGCTGGAAAGCCCAATACTCGCGGTCCTCATCCGAAATGATCGGTCCCGGCGCCAGCGCGAGCGGCTCGGCCTTCGCTGTTTTGGCTCCTTGGGCGATCCATTTCTCGATCACGGCCAGTTGCGCTTCCGTGAGCGGCTTGCCCTTCTCCGGCATCTCGCCGCTGCGAATGACTTCAACGAGCTTGCTCTTCTCCGGCTGCCCGACCACGACGATCTCGTCCATGAAGCGCCGCAAACGCAGATCGACTCCGCCTTCGGGCTTTTCTTCCTCGCCATGGCAGTGCGTGCAGTGTGCCTTCACGATGGGGCGCACGTCTTTTTCAAATGTGAGCACGGTATCCGCGCCGTGAGCAGTCACGGCGAGGGAACAAAGGAAAACAGCGGGCGTCAGCTTCATCGGGGTTGAAACCTACGGGCTGAAACCAAGGGTTGTTGCCTCGGAATGGCACTGGGTCACGGAGGACTTCTACCTGTGCCGCCAGGGCCAGCCGCCGCATCTGCACTTCGACCAGAAGCTCTGCAAACTTTTGGACGGCCTGGAGAAGAACTTCCCCCCCCACCCCCAGTCTCCTCGTCCACGATCTCGTGTTATGTGATGAGTGCGTCGTGTTTAAAGGCGATGCGGTCATCCACACCCACACGACCTCCTAAGTGAAGTTCAAAGCCGACCCGCATGAGGGGGCAATGGTCGCTTCTGTTGAAACAACAGTGGACGCGCCCCCAACTGTCATCGTAGCCTCTTGAAGTGAAATCATTCAAACGATGGTCGCTTTCTGTCCTGCTGGCAGGTTTTCTTGCTATGACCATCATGGCTGCGGTTGGTGCACAACAAAATCGTATTGAGATCGATCAAGCCAAAAGTTCGGTCCTCGGCATTTTGGTCTGCAAAAAGGTCGGTCACGATACTTGGTCTGGTACGACGAAGCTCACAAAACCGTATGGATTGGCACATGGAGTCAGCCTGGTTCAGCCAACGAGTCATGCCGAAGCTTGGGAAGACGTTACGGTGAAAGGCCAATACACATCGGAGGAAGATGAGCCGCCTTTCGACTTCGAGCAGACGAGCAATTTTTGGCCTCGTGGATCCAAGTGCGAGTTCGCGTTGCCATATCCATCAATGAAATCACCAACATTAACGGTCGAAATTTCCGGCCTTAGCGGAATGCTGCGTGATAACGAGTTCGAACTTCCTTTGATCAACAATCTTTGCGGATGTGAGCAGATGTTTGGCGACATATTGGCGGTCATCGCTTTCGTCACAGGCTTAATCTCGGTGGTTTTGGGGTTTTTCACGGTAAAAGCGTTCAGAGCACATGAACCAATGCCTACTCCTTAAAAGCGCGACGCTGAGTGAATTCATCGTTCCTTGCTTCGTTTTGACTCAGGAAGCATCATCGCCCCATAACTGTGACTGCACCCAAGTTTGAAATGGCCTCCCTGCCGCCTTTCGTGGATGCATGCGAGGCACGTTTGATGATGGCGCTGAAGTTCTTTGAGCTCGGCCGTCTTTCCCTCGGGCAGGCGGCGGAACTGGCTGGTTCCACGAAGCGAGCCTTTATCGATGTGCTGGGGCATGTGTCTCATGAACTATCATGGCGCTGACGAAGTTTCCCTGGCGAGTGCCCGCGTTTTCTCTTTCCACTCAGCCGTGTCGGTCTCGATGCAGCGTAG
Source organism: uncultured Prosthecobacter sp. (assembly GCA_964390165.1). Classification (GTDB taxonomy): domain Bacteria; phylum Verrucomicrobiota; class Verrucomicrobiia; order Verrucomicrobiales; family Verrucomicrobiaceae; genus Prosthecobacter. Next base: position 2,891 of record CAYMHJ010000490.1, read on the forward strand.
GATGACCTCGGCTTCGAATTTCGTGCCCGCTGAGACGGTCGCGTTGGAGTAGAGGTGATTGTAGAGCTTGTGATAAACGGTTTTGTCCCAGTAGAAGGTCTTTAAGCCCTGCCCGACGAGCGGCTTCGGATACCAGACCAGTGTCGCACGCTGGGATTTCGGATCGTGTATCGCGGTCCATTTCACATCTTCACGCAGTCGATGGCCGCCCATGCTGTCGAAGCTGCCTTCCACGGAAGTGCCATCGGCTTTCTCCGCCATCCACTCCGTCGTCGTGGGCAGAAAGGGATGCATGAAGCCATACAGCACGCCGATCTTCACCTCCTCGGTGGTCTCGTAACGGTGATGCTCATTCACGCGATCCTCCGAGACGGTGTAAACCGCCTCCAGCTTGATCGTGCCCATCATGGATTGTTTCCGCAACTCCGCTTGCTGGCCGCGATAGACGGCCTTGTCCTTCAGTTCGCAAGCTTTGCCATCCACAGTCAGCACGGCGCTCGCCACTTTTTCCACACCACCTTCGTTGTGGCCTGTGCCGATCCATTTGCCTCCGACGGGTGAAAAGACGGTGCCGTAGAATCCGGTGCGGTCAGTGATGATGGCTCCCTTGTGCAGAATTCGACTGATCGTCCAGGCGCGATCCCCGGCGAACTCGATGGTCATGTCGCGCGTCTCGACGGTGACATAGGCCATCGGCCCCGGCTTTTCGCCTGCGGCGTGTGAATAACCGGCGAGAAAACACAGAGCGATGAGGACGAACAGAGAGCGATGCATTGGAAACAAACGCTCTGTCACAAGCCGATATTCGTTACGAATGGGAGCACCGATCGTCCAGCCTATGCCAGGATCTCCTTCACCACGCTGCCGCCTTGCATTCCTGTGAGCCTGATGCGCCGTCCGCCGCTGACGACGGCAAGATTTTCGTGATCGAGACCGAGCAAGTGCAGGATCGTGGCATGCAGATCGCGGAAGTGGACCTTGCCATCCACGGGATTGGCGCCCGTTTCATCCGTGCTGCCATGCACATGCCCGGCTTTCACGCCGCCACCGGCCATCCAGAAAGTAAAGGCACGATGCTGATGCCCGGTTTGATCCTTGTCCTGTCCGGGCGTGAGACCTGGTCGGCCGAACTCACCACCCCAGACGACGAGCGTGTCTTCCAGCAGTCCGCGCTCATCGAGATCATCAAGCAGCGCGGCAATGGGCGCATCAGTGGTGGCGCAGTTCGCCGTGAGATCGCGGCGATGATCCGTGTGCTGATCCCAAC
>CAYMHJ010000491.1:0-4156 GCA_964390165.1 uncultured Prosthecobacter sp.
TCATCCCCGGCATGGGTGGCGAGGACTTCAGCTTCTTCGCCCAGGTCGTGCCCGGCTTCTACTTCCGCCTTGGCGTGGCGAACGAAGAGAAAGGCATCATCGCCGGTGGTCACACACCCTTGTATGACTGCGATGAAGCCTCGATCAAAATCGGCGTGCAAGCCCTCGCCGCCGCTGTCTGTGATCGGCTTGATGTGGAAAAGTAATCACGCCAGCAACTGCTCCACCACCTTCGCGCCCTGGTTGTCCGTAAGCGAAGCGGCGAGACCGTTGCGCTTGTAGGTGAGCTTGCTGTGGTCGAGGCCGAAGAGCTTCAGCAGCGTGGCGTGATAATCGAAGTGCTTTACCTCGTCGATGACCGCCTTGTGGCCGAACTCATCGGTTTCACCGTGGACGTAGCCCTTCTTGAAGCCGCCGCTGGCCACCCACATGCTGAAACCGTAGGTGTTGTGGTCGCGGCCCCATTTCTCGCGGCCTGCGTCGTTTTGCAGCACAGGCAAGCGTCCCATCTCGCCACCCCAATGCACGACGGTGGTGTCGAGCAGACCGCGTTGTTTGAGATCGCTGATGAGCGCCGCGCTCGGCTGGTCGGTGGCCTCGCAGTTCTTCGGCAGCGCGGTGATGAGCGATCCGTGCTGATCCCACGACTGGCCCGCGTTCAGCACCTGCACATAACGCACGCCGCGCTCGACGAGACGACGCGCGATGATGCAGCGCGTGGCGTAGTCCTTCGTGATCGGATTATCGACGCCGTAGAGCTTTTTGACGTGCTCCGGCTCCTTCGAGATGTCGAGCGCCTCTTTCGCTGCGGTCTGCATCTTTGCGGCGAGTTCGTAGCTGGAGATACGGGCCTGGAGATCGAGTTCGCCGCGATGCTGCGAGAGATGATCTTCATTGAAGGCCTTCAGCAACGCGAGCTGTCGCTCCTGCGGCGCACCAGCAAGTGAGGCGGGCGGATCGAGATTCAAAATGCGCGGCTCGGTGGGTCGCACGAGCGTGCCTTGGAATAACGCGGGCAACCAGCCATTCGTGAAATGCTCGCCCTGGAAAGTCGGCAGACCGCCGGGATGCGAGAGCACCATGTAGGCGGGCAGTTCATCCGTCTCGCTGCCGAGACCATACGTCAACCACGAGCCCAGCGCCGGGCGTCCGGCGGTGATGCGTCCTCCGTTCATCGCGTAGAGGCCCTGCGCATGATTGCTCACGCCGGAGGTCATCGAGCGAATCAGCGTGATCTCATCGACCACCTTGCTGAGGTTTGGCAGCAACTCGCTGATCTCCATGCCGCACTGCCCCTGCTTTTCAAACTTCCACGGCGAGCCAAAGCACTTCGCCGAAGCCTGCGCGAGGTTGTCGTATTTGATCTCACCGGGAAACTTCTGCCCGTGATACTTCGTCAGCATCGGCTTCGGATCGAAGAGGTCCATCTGCGACGGACCTCCCATCATGAAGAGCGAGATCATCGCCTTCGCGCGCGGCTCAAAGTGCGGCTTCTTCGGCGTCAGATCGTAGCGGATCTCGCCAAAGCTTTCTGGCTTCACCGGCGCGGCGAGCAAGCCATCGCGCTCCAGCAGAGAGGCAAGCGCCACGGTGCCAAGACCGAAGCCGTTGGCGTGAAGGAAATGACGACGTGAGCAAAGAGAGGCGCGGGACATGGGGGATGCAAACATACGCGCGCATCAAACTGAATCTGGCATGTTGAGATCAACAGAGAGACTGCCCCACCAAGCGCTCATGAAATCCATGGTTGCGACATTTCACACAAAAGTGTAGTTTCAGCGCGTGCTGAAACAGGCGGAAAAACTGAACGAACGAGATCTGGAGCCTCGCTTCCAGGGGCTCTTGCGTGGTTTAATCGCCCGAGTGCCGTTCCTGAAGCTGGAGTCTCTCAAGTCTGATCCAGTCATCCGCCCGCAGGTGGCGAAGCAAGTCAGGGCAGCGGTGGCAAGGCCAGACTGGCTGCTCTCGGTGAAAGCTGGAGCCCGCCCATGGACCTTGGTGGCCGAAGGGAAGCGGCTCGGCCAGCCTCGTGAGGTGCGAGCGGGTGTTCTTCAGTTGAAGCACTATCTCTCCCTGCTTCCGCCGCGCACATCGAGTTACGGTGTATTGCTGGCCCCCTTCATCTCCGAGGAGTCAGCCCGCATCTGCACCGAGGCGGGGATCGGTTATGCCGACCTGGCAGGCAATGCACGAATATCTTTCGACCAAGTCTTTATCGAGACACGCGCTGCTGAGAATCCATTTCATGAAAAGCGGACGGTGAAGTCGGTCTTTTCACCCAAGGCAACACGCGTCCTGCGTGTCCTGCTCCGTGGGCCGTTGCGTTCATGGAAGGTAAAAGAACTGGCGCTGGAAGCGGATGTCAGCCTCGGACATGTGAGTGCCGTGCGGCAACAGCTTCTTGTGCATGAATGGGCCGTGGAAAATGCGGACGGTTTGCTTGTCTCTAAGCCCGACAGTCTTCTCAATGCGTGGGTTGCGGCAGATGACTGGGACGCCCGCACCACGGTGCGCGAGTATTCATTGCTCGTCAGTGATCCCGTCGAGATGGCGACGAAGGCACATGCATTTTTGAGTGAGTTGGCTATCCCGCATGCCTTCACCCAGTGGATCGCCGCTCACTTCCGTCATCCGTACACCACGCCACCGGTGACCACGGTGTATGTCAGTGAGTTTCCACCTGATCATGAGATCAAAGACAAACTGCTCGCCCGCCGCGTGGATGCTGGAGGCAGGCTCCGACTCGTGCGCCCAAATGACGCCGGTGTGCTGAACCAAATCCAGACCACCAAGCGGCTGCCGCTTGTGTCTGACGTGCAGATTTATCTCGATCTGATCAAAGCTGGCCAGCGTGGTGATGACGCGGCGGCAGAACTTCGGCGCTGGCCGGACTTTTCAGGAGGCTGGGCATGAGCAAGCACGAAACTTTCGCCGACTACCCGCCACGTAGCCTCGCGGCGGCAGAGGCTGCATTGTTGACGATCTGGCCTACGTTGAACCGCTACCACGATGATCTCGTGCTCGTCGGCGGCCTCGCGGTGCATTATCTCACGAAACGTGACGAGGGTCACTGGCCGGGCGCGGTGACGATGGATGTGGACTTCGGCATTTCTTTGGCAACTGAAGGCGGACAGTATGGCACGGTGCAGTCGGACCTCGCTGGGCTGGGCTTCAAACCCGAACCGGGCCAGTCGAATAGACTCGTGCGGCAGGTGGAGGACATTGCACTTTACGTGGACTTTCTCACCGAGGCCCCGCCAGCGACAGGAGGTTCACGAATCGTGGACGGCATCACTGCCAGTGTGCTGCCTGGCATCAACCGCGCCCTGGAATCTCGACGAATGGTCGAAGTCAATGGCCGCGACATGTATGGCAGTACGCAGAACTGTAAGCTCGCTGTTGCAGACATCGGGCCTCTGTTGGTTCTCAAGCTGAATGCTTTTGGTGGTCCCACGGGACGGCGGCTTCCCAAAGATGCTTATGACGTGCTACTGGCGGTGACTTCCTTCATCGACGGCCCGCAGGCTGCTCTGGCGGCTTTTCATGTCGAGGCCAACCGAAGCAACACCGCTTATGACGCAGCCATTGAGGCTCTGAAGCGAGACTTCAGTCACATCGACTCGGATGCGCCGATTCGCGCCGCCGAGTTCCTGCGCGGCACTTTGACTGATCAGCGCCGAGTTCGTGAGGAACTCGTGACCGCTGCCAAGTTTCTCCTCAGCGAGTAGCCGAAGCCGCTATTCCACATACAAAAACCGATTCGAGCTGCAAAGAATCTGGCACAAGCTGGCCATGGCTTCTTGCGGTGGATTTGGGACGACGCCTTTCGCGTGCTGGATGTCGTGGTGATATTGCGTGAGCGCCTTGGTTTGCTCGTCGAGGTAAGCGAGGCATTTCGCGATGTCGGCGTCGGTGGCGGGCTTGCTGTAAAGCAGGCTCCAGACGCGCTGGAGCTGCTTCGCGCGGTCGTTCGGAGCCTCAGCGGTGACGCGATCGGCAAGACGACGTGAGCTGTCGAGCACGAAGGTGTCGTTCATGAGCAAGAGCGACTGCGGGGCGACGGTGGTCTGGCTGCGCATCTCACAGTTCGGGCTCATGGTGGGCGCGTCGAAGGTGTCGAGCACGGTCACGGGCTTGCTGCGGCGCACCTGCACGT
>CAYMHJ010000492.1:0-4150 GCA_964390165.1 uncultured Prosthecobacter sp.
CCGAGGCGCAGCAGCGGGGCGATGTTTTCAGGGGTGGGCTCGGGCGCGTCAGGCATGCGAGTGCGGCGATTTTTAGACTTTACCCCGATGCCGCGCAAATATTTCGTGATTGCGATGCTGAGTTACGTATAAGCGCTGATCTCATACTGCGGCAGCGCCCTTTGCAGCTCCTCCAGACACTTCGCCTCAGTTGGGCGGGCGAGAAGCTGGGGCCGTGAGGGCTTCACGCGTTTGCTCGAGCAGGATGCGGGCGGAGATGGCGGCGCGCTGGGTGGGGCTGGTGAGTTGGCGCTGCATGGCAGGCGGCAGGGTATCAAATTGGGCGAGGACGGCTTCGGCGGCGGCACGGTCCCCGGTTTGCTGATGAGCGAGGGCGAGCACTGCTTCACCGAGGAGCCAATTGACACTGCTCTTGTCAGAGGTGGGTTTAAAGGTCGCGGCGACCTCAGCGGCGCGCCCCGTTCGGATGAGCGCCAAGGCCTGAGCTACTTGTGAGATTTCGAACTTGGGGACTTTTGGAAATGCGGTGAGAGCCGCTTCCGCTGCTTTGTCCCAGTTAGCTTTGCCCAGATCCAGGGCCAGGATGCTGGCGGCATAAGTCACGGTGAAATCCGGTGATCCAGCTGTGGACGCAGCCTTCAACATGTCTGCGGCGAGTGCATGGCAATGGTCACGGCGGCCTGTCTCCCAAAGGTGGCCGAGATACTGCGGCCACAGCTCTTTAACCTGGATCAGCGCGGTGTTTTTGCCGGGTTCACCGGTCAGGGTGGCGACCTGCGGCAAGCGGGCCAGCCAGAGGGCAGCCTCCGGTTTGAGGTCGATTCCTGGGCGTGTTTGATGGTTTTCGGGCAGCACATGTTCCGTGACTGCTGCCAGGAACTTGACCAGCCTCTCGTCAGGCGGTGATTTCTGGGGCGTGGCCTGTGCCTCTTCCCAGACCTGGGCACTAAACTTGAGCGCTTCTTCGGCCTGGCCTTGGCGGGCCATGTATTTGGCGTACACCCCGGCAGCCAGCAGTGTAGGCGAGCCGAGCTGGTGCTCGCGGGCGAGGTCGTAGGCCTGGCGTGCATCCTTGAGTGCCTCCGACTTCAAGTTGGGGAAGCGGTCTTCAAGCTCGGCCAGCCGACGCAGCACCTCCACGGCGATCTCCGGCGTCTGCTGAGCGATGAGCGGGCGCAGGCTCGCGATCTCGGCCAGGGCTTCGGAAGGCCTTCCGGCATCGAATAGACAGCGTGCCAGCACCGCGCGGGTTTCCGCCACACTTCGGCCGGATTCGCCGGAGTAGCCTGGCTTGCTCTGAAGCGCCTGCCGAAGCGCCAGGAGCAGGCGCGTGATTGTGAGGCTTTCCTCATGCGCTACCGCATTGGAGAGGTGGCCATACCAGGCCTCCAGTTTGGTGCCGATGGCATCCTGCGCAGCTCTGCCATCGGGTTCTGCCTCACACAGAGCGGCGAGGTGCTGGTTCAGTGGAGCCGCCCATTTCATGGAGGCGGGCAGATCTCGCATCTGGGCAAGGTGGGAACCCAGGCTGGCACATCGGGTTAGCCATTCTCGGAAGGCCGTGAGATCTCCAGGCCCTGCTTTTTCATGCCCTTTGCGGCAGATGGCCTCGGCTTTCTCCAGAGACTCTCGGCGGGTGGCGGCCTCTGCCGGGCTGAGCTGCGTATCCGCCAGATTGGCCCAGGCCTTGCCGAGCCTGAAATGGTCGTTCACGGAGAGATCGCCTTTGCCCTTGTACCTCTCCTCCAGAAGCGTCAGCACCTTCTGCGCATAGGCGCGTTGTTTGCCCCGGTCCTTCATCTCGCCATAGAAGTGCCTCATCGAGTCCGTGGTGGCATAGAAGTCGTCAAAGTTGATGGCAAGTGAGAGCAGGGGGAGCGCCTTTTCATAGTTCGCCGCAGCCTCGGTCTTGCGGTCCATCCAGCGGTCCAGCTCGGCCTCCAGCTTCCAGCGCAGCCCGCAGGTGTTGCGGAAAACGGCGTTCTGCGGCTCCTTGGCCAGGATGGCGTTGAGCAGCTTGTCGAGGTCTGGCAGTTCCGCCTGGATGGGGGCTCGCAGCGCCGCTCGCTCGGCGGCCGGAGCCTTCGGGATGGGGTCGGCAGCCGCTCGAAGGCGGCGGAGGGTGGCCAAGGCGCGGTCATGCAGCACAGGCGCATCCGTTGAGCCGCCACTGAGGCCCAGGAGCTGCATCTTTTCCGCCTCCGCCTCGGACTGCCGACCTAAGGCGGCGAGCACTTTCACGCGGCTGGACTCCACGATGGCCAGGCACTGGCCGTATTCGGTATCTGGCACCTTTTGCAGGTGGATGAGCAGGGTGCGCGCCTCATCCAGCCAGGCTAGGCCCGTCTTGGGCTCTGCTTCAGCGGCCTGGGCCAGAAGGGTGAACACTGCACTCCGGGTGTGTCCCTTGACCACCGGCTTTCCGCCATTCAGCTCAAAGCCTTGTTTCAGAGTTGCCGTGCCGTCCAGGATGGCCTGCACTCCCTCGGCCCGGGCGGGCTCCGGCTGCCGTAGCAACTGATCCGCCAGAGCTAACAGGGACTGGGCTTTTTCTTCGTAGAGCAAGGGGCGGCGCGGGCTGTGGGAGATGGCCTCTTCCCGGCAGCGGATCTCTTCCTGGCGGTGCTGGAGGCTTTGCGCAGGGTCATCCACATGGCTCGTCATGTTCCTGTGGCTGTGAGCCAGGTCACGCCACCACTCGGCTCGGCCGGGCTCCAGCTTCACCAGTCGCGCCCGGCCCTCGAGAGCCTCACGCGCCATTTGGCGGCCACGCTCGCGCTCTTGCGGGTCTTTGCTGGCCCGCGCACGCTCCGTGATCATGGAGGCCGCACGATACTTGGAGCTGTAGAGCTGCTCCTCGATGACGGTGGAGCTGCCGCCCAGCTGAAGGGCCTTTTCATAACAGCGGATGGCCTCCAGTTGGCCATTCAAGGCCGCCTCGAATTGCCTCAGCGACTGGAAAGCCTTCGCCCGGCCCTGATGGATGAGGCCCTCACACTCCAGCACGGCCGCCTTGTCCCCATGAAGCTGGCGCATCTGGGCGGCCACTTCCTCAGCCCTGGCATACACCGGCATGGCTTTTGCGGAATCATTCAGCTCCCGCACCAGGACGGCGGCGGTGACGGTGTTTGCCAGCACCTGGAGGCGCATGGCCCAGAGAGTAGCGGGATGCTTCGCCAGCCACACTTGGGCGCGTTTTCCCAGCTCGTCGGTGTAGGTAAAGATGGCGTCCTGGTCGTTCCGCTCGACAAACATCAGGCCCAGGCTCAGCAGCGCCTCGCACGCTTCCTGGTGCAGAGCCTCATTGTCTGGCTGGCGGGCCAGCAGGCGCTCCAGACTGCGCAGGCACTCACGGCTCTGCGCCTCGTGCTCCTCATACTGCCCCAGTGCCAGGGCGATGGTGGCGCGGTTCAGGGCCAGCGAGGCCAGGTGGTGCTGCGTCTCATCATGATCCAGCAGCTCAGGGGGGAGCTGCTGGTAGTAGTTCTGGGCGGCCTTCACCATGTCCTCCAGCACCTCCACCTTTCCCAGCGCCACCAGCTTGTCTCTCATGCCGTGGATGCCCTCGGAGACGAGGTCCTCGGCGGCATCACGCGCCTTTTGGGCGTCCCCAGCCGGGACTCTGCCACCTGCTCGGCGCGGGTGGCGCGGATGGCCTGGGTGACTGCCAGACTGAGTCCGATGACCAGGCTGGCAAACACCAGCGAGGCCGCAATCAGCGCTGCCTTGTGTCGGCGGGCCAGTTTCCCCAGTCGATAACTCGCGCTGGGCGGCCCGGCGCTCACGGGCTCATCTCGCAGGTGGTGGAGGATGTCCTCCGCCAGGGCGGCGGCGCTGGCGTAGCGGCGCTCGCGGTCTTTCTCCAGCGCCCGGAGCACGATCCACTGGATGTCCCCGCGCACCTGCGCCGCCAGTTTCCGCAGTTCCGTCTGCCGCTGTGCCACCACCGTCTGCGTCTGCTTCCCGAGCGTCAGGAAGCACTTCTCCAAACTGGGCGGGTCCTGCTCCCGGATCAGCCGCAGCACCTCGTCGATGGCGGCCTTGTGCACCGTCTCCTTCGAGAGCGGTGTGGTGCTCTATGAGCTGCTCACGGGCACCACACCCAGGGAATAAATATCACTGCGGCTATCCACATCCTGACCGGAAAGCC
>CAYMHJ010000493.1:0-4130 GCA_964390165.1 uncultured Prosthecobacter sp.
AACCGGCGGTCAGGCCACAGCATCGACTCACCTTCCATCAGTCGCAGGGCATGGACATAAGCACGCCCTCGGGAGAGCGGCAGGTGCCAGCGAATGTAATCTTCGGTCCAGCCCGTGCCGCGCGCAATCACTGCCACGTATTGCGCCTCCGACACGGGCAGGGCTAGTTTCCCAAGTCGCCTCGCTCGGAAGGTTCGGGCACGGCCTTGTTGATGCCCGCCTCATTGAAAATCTGGAGGGCGAGGTTCACGGCAGCCACGTGCTTTGCCCGTGGCACGTTCACATCGCCCCAGGCTTCGATGGTTTCCAGGAACAGAGGTAGATCAGCACGCACCATGCGCCAGTCGGCTGGCTCATGGCTGCACAACCACAGGATCTTGATCGCGTCCGCCAGGAAGGTGGTGAGCTGCTCCAAGGTCTTGGATAGTGGCAGCGCCCCATCGGCAGCACGCAGCTTGTAGAACAAGGCCTCGCGTCCTGAACTGTAGCCGTGAAGCGTCACCGGATGGAAGCAGCCCTTCTGCTCGATCCAAACAGGCCATGTGTGCTCGGCATCAAAGGCGTTTTCTCGCTCCGTTTGAGCTGCGTTGAGAACTGCTTCAGGAACCGCATCACGATGAACCTTGCGTGCGGGCTTCTTGGTCGGCTCGGGATCGAGCCGGAGTTTTTGAGATGTTGTTTTCATGCGATTCGGAAATGGCGTTGCACCCGGTCGAGCATGTCATCGCTCGCCTGCTCAGAAACAAAGGCGGAGCGCAGTGAGCGAGGCTTGCGCAGCAGCACGCGACGGCCCGTGGCGTGGAGATGTCGGAGGATTTGATCATGCACACACCGGGCGTTGTAAGCGCTGACCAGCGGATGCTGGGGTTCACTCTGTTCGAGGAGACCCTCACGGAGCTGCTGGATGAGTGCTTGAGCATCATGCCGCATCCATTCACCGCTCGGAGCCTTCACCGAATGCCCGAAGCGTGGCAGTCGGAACAGTCCGTTCTCATGCTCAATCATGGGGACGCCAATCACCCCTAGTGCTGCAACAAGCCCAGCATCAGTGGTTTCGATCAGTTCATCCGCATCGCGCAGGCTCGGCAGTTCATCGCCTTCGGTGTAGATCGTGGCGTGATCATCACCCACCAACGTGAGCCGGATGCGATCTTCGTTGCGCAACGAAGATGCGATCATGTTGGCGTTGTGACAGGCGCGCAGACCGCACAGAAAGGGATGCAGAGGATCTGCCTGCTCCAGGCTGCCCGAATGCCAGTCGTTGTTCAGGCCATCCGTGGTCATGGCGTTCCAGAGCGACTGAAGGCCGACATAAAAGGTGGTCACTTCTTCGCCACTGCGCTCATCAAGCACCACATCCGTGCGGATCGGAAACCCCAGGGCTCCCAGACAGGACGCCAGGCTCAGGCTCTGGGTGGGCCACCAACCTTCGATCATGGCGCGATGCCTGGGAACATTTCAGCGGTGAAGCTGACCTGGGGTTCATCCGTGTCGCTCAGTTCGCGTGTCGGGTCCTTGTAGATGATCTTGCCTTCGGTGGGCGAGAACCCGTGGACGGAGCTTTGGAAATTGGCGAGCGCTGTGATGGCCGTGCCGGGGTGCTGATCGGCAAAGCCTGTGGCACTGTTGCCCACGATGATGCCGGAGAACTCAAAGGTGATGCGCGGGTTCTCGGCGCGGACGTAGGACACCATGCGCTGGCTGTTCTTGCGCTCCACATACTCGCGGGTCGGCTTGATGGAGAGCTTGGTGACCAGCACACCGGTCTCGTCAGTGAGATCGTAGGCAGGACGTGTTCCGTGTTCGATGATGGCTTGCACTGGCATGGCTGTGCTCAGGCGACGGGTGTCAATTCAGCGGACTGAGCGCTGATCGAGAACCGCGTGGTGTGGCTGCGAGTCCGATCCTCGCGATTCAACTCACTCTCGCTGCGGGTAATCCTCAGGCGGCGGATGTCCCAACCCGTGCGATCAACTTCAGGTAGCGTTGAGATCCAGGAGAACAGCGCCCCACGATTGGTCAGCGCACTGCGCAGTGAAGCCACCCAGATCGCCTCCGTCAGCACCGGGGTTTCATCGGCGTGAGTGTGGAGGACCAGGATGCCATTCGCTTCGATCAACTTGGAGTGCGGGAACTCCAGCATGTCGATGTGGCAGACAACACAAGGTCTCTGCCGTGCGGTCATTTCCAAACCCATGCCGATGTTCAGATTGGTCGGCAGTCCGTTCTGCTGCCTGACATGCGTGAGGTAGTCGGCGAGCAGTTGGGCGAGAAGGTATTCGAGCGAGGGTTGATCATTCACGCTCTACTTGCCCTGTCGAAACTCACGGGCAGCCATTTGGTATGGAATGCTGGACAGTTGGCGTTCACGCTCGATCCAATCTAAGGTTTCAGAAAGAAGGCCCAGATTTTGAAGATGCTGAACCGGCAACATCAAAATCCACTCGATGAAGTCTTCATAGTCTGGCGAAAAGATGGCTTGTAATTTGGTTATCATAAAAGCCCGTGGATGGGTGGTGTGAGCTTGGATATAGTCAGCCTCACTGATCAGCTTCAGCCACTCACCATCGCTGAGAAAGCCTGGAGGATTGAATAAATCGTAAGGTCGGTCACACAGCGGCGATCCATTCCAATACCAGCATTCGCCACTCCCCAAGCATTCTAAATCCTCAAAATCATGAGGAGTCACCTCCGCTTCTCCAACTGTCAGAATCGATTCTGTAAGCTTGATGCCAGGCAAGACATCCAGGTCTGCCATGAACTCTTTGTATGAGCAGTAGTCGTCTGTTTTGATGCACTCGAGATGGGATGAACTGCACTGATTGTCCTCCTCGGTTCCGGGCTCCGTTGGATCAAAGATGATCTCACAGAAAGGAACATTGCAATTATCCATCCTGTCCTGGGAAAAGAAGCATTTCAGCCTCACCTCAGTAAACTGTACGTCTCTATCCCCATTACGGTCGAGGTACTCCCACTCGCGAAATGCCTTCCAATCGCTTTTTGTCGTTGGAACGGGTACCTGCATTGTCCTTGTATCTTCGAAATAAGCACTGGCTTCGATCAGGATAGGTTGTGCATGCCCCAGTTCTTTAGGCAGTTTTTGTGCGGCTGTCAGCCGGCCAACGCCTTGAGCGATTTTATGGCGGCCTGGCATCAACAGCACGACCCACTGACTGCCAGGCGAGAAGAAATACAACGAATCATAACCTGCGGACCAGAGCAAGTGGGTCAGCATGTCGCCGATCTCCGAGTCATCCCATTTCCGTTTCTTGGGCGTGCAGCAGCTTTGAGCAGCAGTTTTGCACAGCTTCAGCCAGATCGTGTCGTGTGTTCTGATGGGCATCAATGCCAAGCCTGGGTGAGTTTCTAAATAGGCCGGTTCATTCACGACCATCAAGGGACGTTTAGGAGGAATAAATGCATGCCGCGTGGGTGGCGTTTCACTTTCATCATTAAGAAACGTGTCCGGCCTCATCGACAGATAGACGCCATTACCTGCACTTGTTTTTTGGCTTGGCTCAAAGCCGCCATATCCCTTCATCCTGTATCCAAAGACATGACTGCCGTTGGGGTGATGCTCCCAGTTGATTAAAAGCCCAAATACAGATGCTGGCGGGACTACGAAGGGTATTTCTTCCTCTTCATCCAATTGAAGGAAGCTTGATTTTGCATCTTCGCTTAACAGTTTAGATAATGAATGTTCATCCTCCAGTCTGGCGATGAATTCCTCTTGTTCCTCGTAATCAAAGAATGCTTCATCGGAATCCCGTTCTGGATCGGCGTCATCTGGCAGAATCTCACTCATCACTACTGTATTCGTAAACAGAAGACTTTCGAAGGCAAAGGCAACTTCTGCTCTTACCTTCGATACTTGAGGGCCTTTATCGGGCCTTTAAACCCAACTTTCGTGATGCCATAGCCTTCAGCCGTTCAGCCATTGCAATCTGGAGCCGCGTTCGAGCACGGCGTTCTGCCTGGCGAAGCTGGGCATCGTTGCAGGCTTCGGGAGCATAGCTCACCTGATTATGCAGCTCGATGTTGGCTCCTTTATCACCACGCTTCACCACTGCCGTGCCCTGCGATGTTTTGTGAGCTCCGGTGTTCGCCCATCTGGGAATGCCGCGCACGGT
>CAYMHJ010000494.1:0-4125 GCA_964390165.1 uncultured Prosthecobacter sp.
AGATCGACCTCGATGTGGAAAAACTCGGCCTGCAAGGCGCGGTGGCGATGACGGATGGCATTTACACCTCGCCCGTGGTTGCGGGCGGCAAAGTGTATGTCGTTGATGGGTCGGGCGTCGCAGCCTGCTTTGATGCGGCGACGCTGAAGGAGGTCTGGCGCTTCCAAAGCAAAGGCGGGAAGCAGAACGTCAACAATGTCTCCTCGCCTGCCATCGCTGGGAAGTACCTCCATTTCGGCACTGCTGCGGGTATCCACTATGTGCTGGATCGTGAAACCGGCGCGGTGGTGAAGGAGATCGACTGCGGGGAGCCCATCTTCAGCACGCCAGTGGTGGCAAAGGATCGCGTGTATGTCGCCACGCTCGGCGCGCCGGTGCGGGCGCTCACTCATGCGGGCGAGCAGCAGTGGAAGTGGGACTTCGTGAAGGAAGTCGTCGGCTTCGATGGCAACCGCTGGAGCGGTGAGCAGTGGGCGAAGTTCTGCGAGGAGCGGATGCTGAAGACTCTGAAGCCCGACGCCAAGCCAACCTCCAGCGATGGCCGCGTGAACTGGAAGGATCACTTTGTTTGTTCGCGCGACATCTGCCTGATCAAGGGCAACGTCGTGGTCATCCCTGCCGGTGGACGCACGCTCTTCCTCGAAGACACCGGTGCCGCGCCCAAGCTCAAGGCCACCGGCGAGATCCCTGATTGGTCGGGCAAGGAGTATCCGGCCACCTTTGGCCAGAGCGCCGATGACGACGGCAACGTCTATGTGCAATGGCACCGCCGCGACAATGCCGGCCGGGTGGACATCATGCGCCTCGATGGCGACGCGCTGAAAGTCGGCGAATTCGTGGCTGGCACTGAAACGAACATTCGCATGGATGGACTGCTGAGCTTCTCGCCCGTGGCCATTCGCGGCAGTGATGTGTTTCGCGTGAAGCCGGAGACGGATCGCGGGCTGATCAGGCACAACATGAGCACGAAGGAGATGAAGACGCTGAGCGGCGCGGGTTCCATCTGCCCACCCGTGCTGACCAAGAGTCACGCGATCTTTGGATGCTTCGATGGATCAGTCAAAGTGGTGCCTCTCGATGGTGGTAAGACGATGGAATTGAAGACCCAGGGCACAGCCATCACGGCACCCGTGGCAGTCGCCGACGGGCGCATCTATGTGCCGAGCGAGGGCGGCTCGCTCTACTTGTTCGTGTCCAAGCCTGCGACCGCTCCAGCGGAGTTCCTTGGTCCCGTGGTGTCGAGCATTCGCAGTCCGCTCACCGGCAAACTCGCCGAGGCGAAATACGACTGGTACACGAACTACGGCAACTTCGCGGGCACGAACTCGAACGATCAGCAACTCGCGCCGCCATTGCGCATGAGGTGGGCGCGTCGTCTCGAAGGCACGGTGAAGCATCTGCCCGTCTGCGGCGGCGGAAGGCTCTACACCCACACGGCGGAGGGCCAGATCATCGCGGTCGAGCAGGACACAGGTCGCCTGGTGTGGCGGAAGTGGTGGCCGGATGTGTATCTGAGCTTCACCTCGCCGCTCTACATCGACGGCAAGTTGCTCATTCCACAGGCGGGCATGAAGAAGTCTTTCGTGCGCTGTCTCGATGCCGCCACGGGCAATCTGCTCTGGGAAGCACCCTTCACTGGCAGCCCAAGCTGGAGCCGCCAGTTCCCGCCGGTCGTCGCGGGAAAGGTCGCCATCTATGCCAGCGGCACGGGAGACTACGCGCCGCAGGGCAGCGAGAAGCCGTGGACCTTTGGCGGCGACCTCGTGAAGCCCGCCGACGGTCGCGAGGTGATGAGCTTCATCTACTCCAATGACAACCCGTATTACCCGAAGAACCACCATCCACGCGTGTGGGCCTGGGATCTCGAAACGGGCAAGGTAGTGTGGGAAAAGGACTTCTTTGAGCAAGGACGCGGCGGCAATGACTGCGGCATCTGCATCCTCGACGGCAAGCTCTACTACAGCGTCTTCTTCGGCTACGACGCCGAGACGAAGCGGCGTCGCGGTCTGCCCGTGGAAAACAACGGCCTCACCTGCTGCATTGATCCGCAGACGGGCAATATCCTCTGGCAGACGAATGAATACTACGTCACCTCGAAATGCACTCTCAGCGCCCGCGTCGGCAAGCTCTACATCGGCGGCTACAACAAGGCGAACGCGGGCACCGAGGACCGTCATGTGTGGTGCCTGGATGCCAACACCGGCAAGCTCATCTGGAAGTCCGATGCTGTGACCAGCGCGCTGAATGTCGTCAGCGTCGGCGAGCGCTTCATCTTCTCCAACGCCCTGCGCGGCAAAGGGAACATCTTTGACCGCGAGACCGGCAAGGTCACCTACAGCATCCTCACGAACTACGCCTGCTGCCGCTTCACCATGAGCGAGCCGTATGTGCTCGGCGCGAACATGGACATGATCGACCTCTCCCAAGACGGCAAACTCGTCTCCACCGGCCCGGCCATCGACTCCCGCGAGTGCCTCGGTGCCGTCGTTAGCAACGGACGCATCTTCTACACCTCGCAGGCCAGCGGTTTCGTCGTCTCGCAGACCTATGGGGCGGAGTCGAAGGATCAGCCTCCGGCCTGGGAAGTGCGGTGAGAGGCCGCGCTTTCAGGTGCCAAGCACCTGCGCCTCGATGTCGAGTGCTGCGCGTTCGCTCCACGCGGCGAGCATCTTCTTGAACCACGGTCCTGGTTTGCCATCGGCGATGGGGATGGCGTTGATCTTCGTGCAGGGAGCCATGCAGTAAGGCGTGGTCGTCAGCCAGGCTTCGTCGGCATTCACCACGTCGTAAGGCTGGAAGTCGCGTTCGATAAACTCCATGCCGATCTTTGGCGCGAGCTCGCGCACGGTTTGCAGGCTCACACCGCCGAGGATGTTTCTCGGCGGAGGCGAGATGATGGTTTTGCCATTCACGATGATAAAATTCGAGCCCGCGCATTCAGTGACGTTGCCGTCGAGGTCGAGCAGCAGCGTGATCGCTCGTGGATCGACCGTCTGCGATTGCTTGTCGGCCAGCCACCAGTGCAGACGGCTGCGGTTCTTCATCTTCGGTTCGATGCATTGCGGCGGAATGTGCCGGATCGATGGTGTGACGACGTGCGCGCCTTCAGTGAACAAATGCCGCCACATCTCAAAGCGCAGCGGAAAGCTGTGGATGCAAATCGTCGGATGCAGCGGCCCTGAGGAGCCTGCGCTGCCTGCATAGAGTGCGTTTTCACCCGGTGTGACGAAATGAACAATGCCGAGATCCTCATCAGGACCGAGCCCTTGGCAGTTCGCTTCCGCCAACTCGTTTGTCCGCGCCAGCATCTCCTCCGGTGTGAGCGGAATCGTGATGCCGGAGAATTTCAGCGAGCGAAAGAGCCGAGCCACATGCTCCTCCGCTCGGAATGGCTGGTGCCTAAAGGTGCGCGTCATCTCCGTCAGCGTCGCCCCGAGCACGATGCCGAGGTCGTAGATGTTCAGCTTCGCCTGCGAAGCGGGGAGGAAGCGGTCGTTCAGATAAACGATGGGTTCGCTCATGGACTTGGCGTGTTGGGCTTCGACCAAAGGATGCGTGCGACAAACGTCGCGCCCTCAGCACCTCGGGCTTTGGAGTCCTTCATGAACATGCCTTCGCAGACGGTGATCCAGGATTCGTGATCGTTGATGCGCGCACAGCCGAAGTTCCCCAGCTCGGCACCGCGCTCGGGCACCAAGACTTTTTCGCTCGCGCGGATGATGTGGAGCTTTTCGGGATCGACGCGCGCCATGAAGAGCGGCGCGCGGTGGCGGACGATGTGGTCGTTGTTGGCACCGCGTCGGGTATAGACGAGGAACAGGCCGTCGCTGTGTGCCAGCCAGTGCTGCTGCGTGTTGTAGCTGCCGAGTTCCGCGCCGTCGTCGAAGTTCCAGGGCTTTGGCTCGGCAAAGTGCAGTCCGTCATCGCTCACACTGACGTAGCCGCGCTCGTCATTGCGCAGCGTGAGGTAGTAGCGGCCACCAAAAGCAACCAGCGACGGCTCGTAAAGCCCACGCGCCACATCGAGGCGGAGTACATCGCCGTTCCGCTCGAAGATGAGCTTTTCGCCATCGAAGCGGCATTCGGCCACCGTCGTGCTGAAGCGATCCTTGGCGCTTTTGCCGA
>CAYMHJ010000495.1:0-4115 GCA_964390165.1 uncultured Prosthecobacter sp.
ACTGTGAAATCTTGCCCGCCTGCGCCACACAACCAGCCTGGAACCAGTTCAGGCCATCGGCGCTATATTGCAGCATCAGGAAGCGCCGGTCATTGCCGCCGAGGCCGCTCGCGTAACGGACATTGCCGCGCTTTTCGCCTTCTCGGAACCAATCGAACGCGCCCTGTCCATCGACGACGAGGTTCGCCGTGGCCCAGAACAGCTTCGACCGCTCATCCCAGATGACGCAGAACTTCAACTGACCGCCGGGCATGGGATGAAACTGCGTGAAGTTCAAATCGAGCGGACCACCCTTGTCCTCGAAGTCCAGAACCGCGCAGAGGCTCGCCGTGGACTGGCGCTTGGGTTTCACGGTCATGAGCACGCGCAGCTTTCCTCGCACGTCGATGACGTTCGGCTCCAGATACTGGCTGGACAACTCTGCAAACTTCGGATTCGTCATCGCCTCCGGCACGCCGGGAAACGGCACGGGCTCGGACATGCGCCACGCTTTCGGATTCATCGGGTCGCCGCTCAAATCACCCGCGATGACGCGCGGTCCCCGCTTGTTACCAAGCGCAAGATCATCCGTGGCCCAGTAAAGACGATCCTCCTTCTGCACCATACCCGTGTGGCAGTTCCAGAAGTGCCCCGTGAACAACGTCACCGGCTCCGACCATGTCTTGCCGCCATCCACGCTCTTGAGCAGCAGCAGATCGTCGTTGCGCACCTTCGTGCCGCCTTTGTTCGCGAAAAGAAACAGCTCCCCTTTGTGAATCCATGGCGCGGCGGAGTAATACGAAAGCTCTGACACCTGCGTCCAGCTTTGCCCACCATCGCCACTGCGCAGGATGTGTGTGCGGCTTTGCGTGGCACGCCGCTCCTTGCTCCATTCCTCGCGAGGAACCACCGGAACGACGGCGACCAGCCTACCGTCATCAAATCGCACAAGGCCCGGTCCTTCCACATAGCGTTCAGGATCTGGATTGTGTAAGACGATGCGGTAATCCTGCGCGAGAGGATTCACCTGAGCGTGAAGCAGGGCCGTCATCCCGCCAAAAGACGAAATGAAGGCGGAAAGTAAGAGGAACAAACAACGATGAGGAAGCATGAGCACAGAGCCTATATGAAGCCCCCCATTACACGATCTTAAAGTTTTCCGGCTTGCTGGTTAGTGTGGCAGACCACTCGCCACAGCAAAGGGCAGATCTCGTCGTCGGGCCTCACATATCCTGACCTCTTATCGACTTGGAATAGCTGCCAGGGAATGTCCATAAGCCATGAATCGGCAGGCTCGGCCCCCGCTCCCCCGCCGAGCCGTCACCGATTCCTTTCGGGGGTGAGGGGCCGCAACCTGACCAGACGGGTCCAGGACTGCACCTCACCATTGCGGGGCACTTCTTGAATAGAATCGCTACAATGGTTGACGGGGGGACATTCTCACTTGCTCAGTTCCAACATCCGCAGCAGCGGCTTCTCAGCACGAGCGCGGAGGTCATCGGGCATCTCCACACGCGGGGAGAGATCGCGCAGGGCGTCGTGCAGCTTTTGCAGCGTGTTCAGCTTCATGTAGCGGCAGTCGGCGCAGGCGCAGTGACCGGTGGGGCCGGGGATGAATTTCTTCCCTGGCACCTCGCGCTCCAGGCGATGCAACATGCCGCTCTCGGTGACGATGATGAAGGTGTTCGAGGGGCTGTTCCGGCAGTAGCCGACCATCTTTTCCGTGGAGCAGACTTCATCGGCCAGGATGCGGACAGCGTAAGTACACTCGGGGTGCGCGACGACTTTGGCGTCGGGGTGCTCGTCTTTGATGGCCTGGATGCTGTCGCGGGTAAACTCGACGTGGACATAGCAGGCACCTTTCCACAGATCCATCTTCCGGCCTGTCTGCTCCATGACCCAGGAGCCGAGATTCTGATCCGGCACGAAGAGGATCGGGCGATCCTTCGGCGCGGCTTCGACGATCTTCACCGCGTTGCCGCTGGTGCAGATGCAGTCGCACAGCGCTTTCACATGACCGCTGCAGTTGATGTAGGCGATGACGTAGTAGTTCTTGTCCGCGTTGGCTTTGAGAAAGGCCTCAAGTTGCGGACCAGGGCAGCTTTGCTCAAGTGAGCAGCCCGCGTTGGCATCTGGCAAAATGACCGTCTTTGATGGGTTCACGATCTTGGCGGTCTCGGCCATGAAATGCACGCCGCAGAAGGCGATGACATCGGCATTCGTCTCCTTGGCCTTGTAGGCAAGCCCGAGGGAGTCCCCCACGTAATCGGCGATCTCCTGGATGTCCCGCGTTTGGTAGTTGTGGGCAAGGATGACGGCATTCCGCTCCTTTTTCAGGCGGAGGATTTCAGAAACCAGGGAGGGTGTGGCAGTGGCGACCATGTCTGCATGTAGCGGAGAGCGGCGGAGGCTCAAGCAGGAAGAACGCCGCCGCATAACATGCAGACCGCCGCACGTACATGATTGATGTCGTAGGCCAAAATATGCGTTCCATGTGATCCGATGCCTCAAGCCATGCCAACCTACTCCCACACCGCCCTGCTTTCTTTGCTCCTATTGTTCGTGCCTTTCGCCAACGCTGGGCAGTTCGTGCTCTTCGATGTCACCTTCACGTTCACTCAGGAAGACGCGCTGAACTCAAAGCCGAGCCAGTCGCACTACTGCCTCAAGGACGAGCGCCTGAACCCTCAGCGTCCGAAGGACTGGACGACGCCGGTCGATTACCGCAACGGCACGGTGCATCTGCGGCTCGAAGTCCTCGAAAAACCGGCGGGCGATCAGCCCACCTCATGGAGCGTGTGCTACATCCCTTACAAAGGACAGAACCACGGCTACGGCTGCATCGGCACGGGTGCGTACTCAAAGACTGGCGTGATCGAAAAGGATCTCTCGATGACCACCTTCTGGCAGAACAACGACATCATCTGGAGCCAGGGCATCAAGGAGATGCACCTCGTGCTGAAGGTCGACAAAAACCTTCACGCCCACAAACGCCCCGATCCCGAGAAGTTCTTCCCGACGAAGGTGCGCATGACGCTTATCCAGGTGTCCAAGGGTGCGAAGTATGATCCGAAGCTGGTGCCCGATCTTCCTGGCGGCACGAAGCCCTGACTACTTCACCGTCGGCAGGATCACGCGTGAGGCGTGTTTGGCATCGTGCCAGATGGTATTGATCGCGGCGATGCCGGGTTCGGTGACGAAGTGGGTGATCGGGCCGCCGGTCTGTGTGTTCGGCTCGAAATACGGCGCGCCGGTGCTGGCGATGGTGATGCGAACTTGGTGCCCCTTGTTAAAGATGATGCTCACCCACCCGATGTCCCAGGCAAGCTTCGTGACCTGGCCGGGCACGAGCAGCTTCTGGTGATCAAAGCCTTCGTGATAGCGTGCACGCAACGGGTAATCGACCAACAAAATGGAGCGTCCATCGGGATACACATCGGTCACACGCAGGACGAAGTCGGTGTCCTTCGCCGTGGAGGAAACGAAGACCTCAGCCTTGATGCGACCGGTGACCTCGAGCGGCTCAGCGAGCACATCGCTGGTCCAGGTGCGGACCTCGGCCTGCTCTTCAAAGGCACGCGCATCTCTGGCTCCGGGGAAACCCACGGTGTTGAGGATCATCGGGCGAGTCGGGTCACTCGCATACGAAGTGCTGGCGCTCGGCACTGAGGGCTTCTTGGGGGCTAGTTTGCCATCGGGTTGCAGGAACCAGTCTGCCGCTGTGCTTGCCGGTGGGAAGTCTTTGGCCTCTCGCCAGATGTTGCCGGGTGCGCCAGTCTCACCGCACGCGCCCATGACGTAGTATTTCACCGGCGTGTCTTTCTCGATGTCGTTGTTCTCGCCTTTGAGGTGGTGATTGAACCACTTCGTCATGTGCGCATACACGTCGAAGAAGGCATTCTCCGGGAACACGAGCTCGCCGATCTTGTTCGACTTCGGATAGCCGCCATGCAGCCAGGGGCCGATGATGAGCTGCTGCTGGCCGCGTGAGTTCGGACCGCCTTTCTGGTTACGCCCGATGAAGCTCGCCACACTTCCCTGGCACATGAAGTCAAACCAACTGCCGATGGTGAAGCCGGGGTCGTTCATCTTGTCGAAATGCAGCGACGCGTCTTCGTCCTGCCAGAAGTCGGCAT
>CAYMHJ010000496.1:0-4114 GCA_964390165.1 uncultured Prosthecobacter sp.
CGGGCGTGAACATTCACATCCACAAGATGGGCTTCGGTCAGTCGAATGAGGAGATTGAGTTCAGCTTCCTCGTGGCAAAGGCGCTGGGATGCACCGGCGTGACCACCGAGCGCAATGCCATCCTCGCTGCGCGCGTCGCGCCCTTTGCGGACAAGCACAAAATTTGGGTCGGGTTCCACAATCACACGAACAACCTGCCGGAGATGGACAAGTTCGACTCCATCCTTGATCTCGGTCAATACATCGGCTTCAACCTCGATATAGGTCATTACGTCGCCGGCACACAGGGCAAATCACCCATCCCCGTGCTTGAGAAGTATCACGACCGCATCACGAACCTGCATCTGAAGGACCGCACCGCAGACGGCGGCAATGTGTCCTGGGGCCAGGGCCAGACACCGATCAAGGAAGTGCTGCAGTTGATGAAGAAAGAGAAGTGGACCTTCCCCGCCGAGATCGAGCTGGAATACAAGGTCCCCGAAGGCTCCGACGCCGTCGCCGAAGTGGCGAAGTGGCGAAGTGGCGAAGTGCGTCCAGTATTGCAATGAAGCGCTGGCGTGAGATGCTCGCACCATCAATTCGCGGCGATTGGTGCACAGTGAGGCCAGAAAATTCAACTTGGCAGTTGCGGCGGAAGCAGGCGGAGGCTACAGATGAACTAGGCATTCAATGAGCGTTTCGGCGTTCAAGCCGCGATCTATCGGGTCGCCGGATGGTAAGCAATGGTGCAAGCCAAAGTGACCCCACTCCCAAGACCCTCCATTTCAAATGGCACATCTCCCTGAGATGTGCCATTTGCTTTTGTAATGTGGAGTCCGAACAGGCAATCCTTTGAAAATGTGGACACTGGCGCAGCTTTCGTAGCCTGCCGCTGGCACGAATTGTTCGACGAATTCACTCCCGATACGTTCCACCCAAAGCTTTACAGCCTCTCCAGTCTTGCTGCGGAGGCTACCATGATTGGGGAGTTGCATGAGAATCACGAAGCATGGCTCAAGCACCTCAAACATGTTCAGTCTGAACTCGGCGAGCGCCTTGATCATGGGCTTGAAAGGACGCTCTGCGAGCCGAGGCAGTTCGGCATGCTTGAGCGGCTCAGCAAGGCAGCCACCGCAAGTGAAGTTGTTGGTATCGGACGGGTGCTGGCACTTGAGGGCTTTCACGAAAGGCTTGAAGAGAGCGTTCGCGGCAAATTGGCGAACTACGACATCGCTGCCGCTGCGAAAAAGAAAGAGGATGCTGACGCCCTGCTCACCAGCCTTGCCACTTTTGCGTTTCGCAAGGGCTGCTCATCCGACGACACAAACTGTATCGCCGATGTTTTGCCTTCGGGTGGAGAAGCGGTGAGGAAGTGGATTCTGGACGCTCTGCCAGCAAGGGAACAGACGTTTGACTGCATCATCGCCGTCCGAACACAGGATGATCATACCCAGACTGCCGTGAGGGCTGTCTGTGACAATGCAGGAGTGACGAGAGCCAGCCCTAGAATTCCGGGCCTTCCTCATGGGAGCGATTTGATCTTTCTTCGCCGCAAGGTCACCGGACTTCGGGCTTTCGACGCCATTGAGGCTCTGAAAATCGATGTTCGTTCACGCCTAAACCTGCTAGCGCTCTACCAGCAAAACGTGGCTCCAGTCATTCTTCAGGATGCGTGGGTGGTTGAGGCTAATGGAGCCAAGCTCATTCAAGAGCGTTCTCCTTCTTTTCGAAACCTTCATCCACGGAGGAACGCAGTCCAACTCGCAGACAAAGCGGCCAGCGCATTGGCATCCCAACGGAGTGAACCGGCGATCCGTGCTGCGTTGGATTTGCACAATCTGGCGCTCTCGATGACCGATCATCGGCTCCGGTTGGTGAACCTTTGGTCTGCCCTGGAATGCTTGGCATCCTTGGTTGATGGCGATTCCATCATCTCCCGCGTCGAGCGCTTAGTCTGCCCGATCCTTTCGTGGAGAAAACCGGACAAAATAGCACGCTACACCGCCATCAGCATTCATCTGTGGCTGCGGAGCAACCCAGAGATTGATCGTGCATCACTACCCTTCCGACTCGGAAACAAAGAGTCCGTGGCTGCCGAGCGGATTCTCACCCTCCTGACGGAGCCAATTCACTCGCCCGGCATTGTCTCGCTAATGAATGCGGTGAGCGGTCACCCGCTGCTGCTGCACCGAGTCAACAAGGCCTGGGAGCTTTTCCACGAACCCAAACAGCTTCACCAGAACCTCGCAAACTCAGCCAAGCGGCTGGGATGGCATTTGTGGCGCATTTATCGCGCTCGGAATCTTCTGGTCCATCAGGGCGTCGAACCAGACTGTTTGCCTCAAATCGCCAACCACCTTCAACAGTATTTGTCGTGGACGCTGTCTCGGCTGCTCCACGGATTGAGTTTCGGCGAAGAGTGGACAGGGCGCGACTCTTGGCACTTTTGGAAATCAAAGTCCGAGCATCTAGTCTCGTCTCTGGCAACTGCTCCAAGCCAATTGGTCTTGGAGGACGTATTCCCGGAAAAGTTGCACGAATTGCGTCTGCCTGTTTATCCCGCTGCTCTGGTCAAATAAGGCACTATTCAGCGTCGGGAAGCGGGCGGCGGTCAAGGCGTAGGCGGGCGCGGGGATCAGCGGTTCACGTTCATAGTCGGCGCATTCACCCGGCGCTCCACGAGGCGGAGTAGCTCCACCGGGCACTTCTGAGCAAGCCAGCGAAACCCAAGCTCTCCACGGCCCCAGCCTGTGGGTTTTTGTCAGGCAGTTGCACGCTGACCCGGTTCTCTCTGGTGGCGGAATAAAGAGTCTGTCCCAATGGCACGGGATTAAGGCCCGCTTTCGACGAAAACGGCTGATTTCAGCCGGGTAGCAGGCAGGCCTGAGAAGTCCTGAAACTCTTGGCGCTACAAGGTTTTGAGATACTCGGAAGCGCCAAACTTCCTTGATTCACAGCGACGTTTTGCCGGAAGGCCGCTTTAATCCCGTGCCATTCGAGTCTGTCCCTCTATAGGCACCCACTTTACAGTTTTTCCAACTCTTGGTACATTTGGCGGACATGCTCTGGCTCGCAGCAATACAGCCTTTATTGTTATCCCATTTCGCGCACTTTTGCGACTCCCTCAAGGAGCGACTCAAGACCGCGGGCGTCATCTTCGGTTGGCGGTTCTCGATTTGTTGGGAGGGTCATCCATGGCAAGAAAGAGCACGTTGGTTTTTTGTCATCTTCCGGACACATCTTTATGTTGATTGACCCAATAACCTCCCACCGATGTGATTGCCAGAGCTTGCGGAGCACGTCGAGGATTATCTTCATGACGTGATCCCCATACTTGACGCATTCGGCACGAGTCGGGATCTTGCCTTTGTGGATGACTTCGTTGCGCAGAGAAACGAGTGCATTGGAAAGTATAGGGGGGACTCACGATAGGTCATCAGAAAGACGAAAATGAAAGCTCCAAGTTGCCGCTCTGATTGCTTGCCTACCTGCCTCCACGCCTTGTCGAATTCTCCGACGTTGGTTCCCGATGCATTGACCACTATGCCGGTAAAGAACTCGAGGAATCGCTCGTAGCTGGCAGTGAATGAACCGATCGCTTCGCGGTAATATCCGTCGTGAATAGCGTTAAAACCGATTTCGAAAAGAATCTGAAAGTCGTGATAACCCACCGACATCTCAAAGTGGTGGCCCGCTGCGCAGGTTGCTTCAAATCGCCCTTCGTTTGTCGGTTCGACTTTGACGACTGAGGGCTCACCCGTTCTACTGCACTCTGGGCAGTTAATCCGCAGTTTCATGTTTTGGGTCTAACAGTGAAGATGGTTAACAGATCGTGAGATTTGTCAGCAGCTTTATCGCCAACGATTTTGTCGGAAAAGTACGGGCTGGTGCGCTCATGGGTGTCGTTTTACACTCCTATGCCGTTGCTGGGCAACAGGAATGTGGCTTTGCAACGGGGCCGCCATACGCGCTGACGAACGGATGACAAAAAATGAGGGGCAAAAATCCAGAATCCTGAACTCAAGCCTCCCATTTTTTGCCGCTTACTTTTTGTCTTCAATCCTAGCTCCATCGCCCCTGGGGGGGAACCACGCCCTTGCGGGCGCAGCTACGGGCGGGAGGCTTGCGCGGCTCG
>CAYMHJ010000497.1:0-4112 GCA_964390165.1 uncultured Prosthecobacter sp.
TGGTGGGCGACAATGGTCAAAATGGGGCGGCAATCAAGCACTGAATGCCTGGCATATTTTCGTTTTCATGGCATCTTTTCATCTTTTCATTTTCCTCGGTCTTCGACCATGGTGTGGCTTTCATCGAGCCGCCGCGTCTCGTTTACCCGCCACCAGCCGATGCCAACAAACCACTGGCCGCGACCCTGCAAGGCGACAGCAATGAGGAGCGCTGGGAGGCGTGAGATCCGCCGAATGCTGGTGAAGCGGGCTGGTTACCGCCCGAGCTTGGCTCGCACATCCTTTCCGACATCACGCACCATGCTGTGGATATGGCGCCCCACGGTGCTGCGCTCGAGTTGTTTAAGCCCCGGATTTTTGGCTTTGAGATCGGCCATCTGCTTTTTGAGATCTCCCATCTCCTTTTCCATGTCGTCGAGAGCATGACCAGCGGCGGCGACATCGTTCTTGTCCACGGCAAAGTTCTTTTCCAGTGCGGCATTCCCCGCATTCTCCTTCAGCTCGGAGATCTTTTTCTGCAGCTTTTCGAATTTCTGGCGATCGGCCGCGGGCACGTCGCGCAACCTCTGCTCCCCGCTTGCAGCGGGCCGACTACGCAGTTGGTCACGCACGGACACGTCATGCGGCTCGGCAATTTGCTGGGCCATTCTCTGCCCGTCCTGTTCCAGCACGACATTTTGCGCCAACGCCTGATTCTCGGCGAAGCCATGCATCTGCTGAACGGAGGGCCAAAGAACGCTTTGCTGGTACTCCTCCTCATTGGCCATAAGGGTCATTGCGGATGCGGTGAAGTTCTCCGACTGGCCAAACTGCTTCCCGACCGAGTCCACAAAGGCGGTCAAAGCCTCCATCTTGGTGACTTCCCGTGGCTCGTATCCACCCTGACCGTCCGGGAAATCGAGCGTGATCATTCCCTCCGGATCGTTGATGGCATCCCGGTAGTCGAAACTAATCCTTTCCTGGTTACCCAGAGGCTTGGGGCCTTGGAATTTGGCGCTCGCCCCGCTGCTGAGGAAGACCTTCCCTCCAACGAGGTCGATGCCAGCGACGTCCTTGGCCTGCGGCGTGTCGGGTGTTCCGTTGGTGATGACCAGGTTCGTGCGGTAGCCGAGGGCGTTCTTTTGGCACTTCGCCGGGTCCAGAGATACGTTCTCGCCATCCGGGTCATAAGCCACCCGCATCAGCGGAGCATCCGCTCCCGCAAGGAACTCCTGCATGGACAAATCCTGGCAGCTTTTATCCTTTTTTCCCTCGCCAGGAGCGAAAACGAGAACCCTCTCCCGGCCAGACTCATCGGTGTAAGGAACGATGACATCCATGTGGGTGACCCTTCCGGACTGGAGCATCGCGTCTTGCGGATTGCTCAAACTTCCGTCCTCCATCTTCTGCTGCGTGTTCGGATGGCAGTACTTGCCTGCCATCACGCATTCCACATCCAGCTCCGGTTTGGCGAACTCACGCTGGATGGCCGCCGCTTGGCCGTAGCAGTCGGAGCTGTGGTTCGCATCATGGAGGCCGGCACCGTCCGGCTGGTAGTTTTCCAACGCCTCGGCCATGCTGAGGTCCGGGTTATCAAGTTTCGCCTGACGATAGCTGTCCGCGAAATCCAGGGCCACGCCGCAGCGGCTGTAGTTAGTGTCGATGATTGGCAAGAAACTTGCCTTCAACTCTTCTACCTTCTCGGCGCTGAGATTTTTGTTCTTTTCCGGAATGCGTAGGGACACATGCGCGGCGCTGACGTTGGCGATGACCAGAGCACCCTGATCATCACGCTCCACGGAAATGCTTCCGGAAGCATACATGGGCTGGCCGGCCTTGGCAGGATCGGCCGGCAGACCGAGCAGCACTGGCTCCAGCTCCTGTAGATCCAACTTCGGAGTGTAGCTTTCCACGGAGAGGCTGGACGCCACCCCCGCTACCACGCCGCCCTGAGGATCACGCATGACCGAGACAATGCTGGCCGCCGCCCCGAGACTTTTCTTCTCCAAGATCTGGCGAAACGCTGCCTCGTTCTCTTCCGATCCGCCCGCCCAACGATAGGCATCACAGGCCTCATTGATCAGATCCTCCCGACGGCCGAACTCAAGCTTGCCAGGTTTCACATAGTTCAGGGCCAGCGACTCGTCTTTATAGGTGTTGACGTGGCTTACGCCCCTCCTGACATCGGCTTGGACACCCTGGATGATGTCGTTGGTGGCTTTCAGGCTGGCGTTGTCCTGAGGATCGAGATAAGGCAGGAGCTGCCTGGCCGTGTGGAAGGCAAAGTCATCGCCTGGATCACGACGTAGCTTCTGCGAAAAGTCCTGCAGCTGTACCGGGGTCATGCCCTTCATGGCTTCGCGCAGTTGACTCGCCCCCGCGATCGAACCGCCATGAGCCAGGTAGGTGACCAACGCTTTGCGGATATCGTTGCGGGATTCCTCGGTCGTTCCGCTGCGGTCGCTCCAAGAAAAGTGCAGCAGGTCCTTCATGGCCTGCAGTCCCTGGGGTGAGGCGGCTTCCAACCGTGCATCGAGTCGCTCGATCAAGTCTTTACTCATGCCCTTGGAGAGCGAGTCTGCCTTGTCGGTGATGGAGTCGAGAGATCTGGCCATGGTCGTTCGAAATTAAGATTGCTGCACAGCGGCCTTCATGGCCTCGGCTTCGGTTAGCGGACCGATCGGGCCCAGTTCCTCCGCCTCGGCCAGCGAGGTCAGCCCGCTCTGGGCGAAGACCTGCTGCAATCCGGCGGCCTGACCCGCCGCGCTCACCTCACTCAGGCGGGCGGAGAGCTCACGGACACGTTGGAGATCGACCACCTGCACACCTCGGGGGGTAGGTATCCTCAGATACGCGGTGCCATCATCGGTAGGAGCTATTGAGTTCATTTGAAAGTCAGGGGCAGAGGTTCGGGGCAGGGGTTGTGGAGTATTAGCCATCATTGTCTTCTTTGTGACAGAACTCAGAGTCGATGGTGCATGCATCCCCGCGCATAGCCGCCTCACTTCGACACCACCTCAGCACGGCTTTTAGCGTTACCCTTGATTACCTTCGACTTCTCAGGGTAATGTTCGAGATCGTTCCATTGGGTCATTTCCAAGTCACCCACCGCCACCGGATTGAAGCCGTCCGGCTCCATGCAGCCTTCTGGCGCAGTTGCGAGAGGGGCACGCGCCTCGTCCAGCGGCGATTCGAGCGCGTGGGATGCCCGACGGCCATCAACGGCCTTCACCGCGACTTCCAAGGCCCGATCCATGCTCGGCAGGTGACCCTTGGCGACCTGCTCGCGGAGCAAGGCTTCGACCGGGGCGGTCAGGGTGGCGGTCATGGGACCCTCGGGTGCCTCCGCCTGCGCCGGACAAGCTCCAACGGCCCGGCTTCCTCATGCGCCAGACTACGACAAGAGATGGGCTGCCATTTTGTCAGACAGTTGCACCCGTTTTCCTAGCGAAAGGCTATCTCTGGCTGCAAACCAGGCAAGCGGACAAATCGAAGCAGCCAGCCGATGTATGGCGGCAGTAATCCGAGTTGTCGTTGGTCAGCCAGTTGTAGCCTGACGTCATCTCCCAGCTACTGTCTGGGCTATTCCACCATTCGAGTAGCCTTCACTTCTTTTCGATTCACGCTGAAACAGAATGAGCGCCAACGAGACAAGCCAGGAGTATCGAGAGCCGCCGAAGTTTAAAACGTGGTGGATAATCACGTTCCTCATTGTGTGGGTCGGAATTGGTATTGCGCCAAAGTTTGCCGACGATCCCGGGCCGTTTGGGGACATGTTTGGTATGGTTAACAGCCTGTTTTCTGGGGCTGCGTTGCTTGGCTTGATCTACACAATTCGTCTCCAAATGCACGAGCTTTCCCTACAACGTAAAGAGCTCAAATCGACGCGGACTGAACTGCAAAAATCTGCTCAGGCACAGAAGGATTCGGCCGAAGCACTTGCTCTTCAGGTTTTGATATCCGCGATTTCAGCACAGCTATCGACGCAAATTGCTAGGCGAGAAACAGCCTTTGCGCTCAAACGAAAAAACGAAGAAGATATTCGGACGCGAAATTGGCCCCAAGCAGCGGATCAGGAGGGGGTGTAACTTCTGTTCTGTAAAAGGCTTTAGCCTTGCGCTGCATGCCCCTTT
>CAYMHJ010000498.1:0-4108 GCA_964390165.1 uncultured Prosthecobacter sp.
TAGAGGCTCAGCTCCATGTCGGACTCGCGCGGGCTGTCGTGGATCAGGAAACGGGGATGATGGCCGATGCCGTTCAGGGCGGCGACGAGGGCGCAGAAGTCGAACGCCAGGCTGCTCAGGGCATTGTAAGCACCGCCGCCGGAGCCGATGCGGGCGTTGATCTCGTCGCGGGTGAACCTCAGTTCCCCTTGGGCTTGTTCTCCCTTGAAATAGCGGCAAACGGCCAGGAACACCTCGGCCAGTTCACCCTGACGAACGCGGACATTCTTCTGGGCCTCATCCTGCTTGGCTTTGCTCAGGTCGAGTTCGTCCTCGACCACCTTGAGCGCCGCGCGCGCTTCGGCGAGTCGGCGATGGCTCAAATCGGCGTCCTCGGCTCGCACCTTCCAAGTGGCCGACGCTTCATCGAGCATGATGATCTGGTCGCGGAGCTTTCGACGAAGTTCCCGCATCTCGTCCCGCTGCTTGCGGGCAACCGCTTCCTTGGTCCGGCAGTCCGCGAACTGCTGGGAGAACTGTTGAAGGTTCCGCTTCATTCCAGCGAGTTGCTTGGCGATGTGCTCCCGCTTGCCCTCGGCCAGTTCGGCCAGGTTGCTTTCCGGCTTTTGGGGAGTCTCCTCGGACATCCGCTTCTCCTGGAGCAACGGGCACCGGAACAGGGCGATGTTCGCCGGAATCTCACAGAAAGCCCGGTCCGGACTCAGCTTCGCGATGATAACGTCCAGCGCGTCCACCTCCTTCTGAGACGGCTTGGTTCCTTCGCTGAACCGGTTCAACGCATCCTCGGCTTCTTGAACGAGCGGGAACAGCTCGTCGTGGCGACTCTTGGCCAAGGCGGTGGCCCCTATCGCTTGCTCCAAGGCCGTCTCCAACTCCTCCGGCTTCAGAGCCGCCAGTTGCGCCTCCAGCTTGGTTCGCTTGTCGGCTACCAGCAGCTTCGCGTGCCTGACGACTGCATCGACAAACAATGCTTCGCCCACTTGGGGAAGTTCCTGGCCGTTGGGAAGCTCCTCGCGGGCGCGTTGCAGCGCGTCCTTGATCCGCCGTTCCAGATAGCGCGCGGTATCGGTCTGCGTGGTCTTGTCCTTGGCCAATTGAGCGCGCCGCTCGATCTGCCGGCGTTCCTCCACATCGGTCACGTCGAGGATGCAACGGGCAAGAAACTGAGCCTCATTGGCAGAAAGTTCGGGGGACTCGTGATTGGAGCTGGTGTCCCGCCACTTGAACAGGCCGGCCAGATGGGCCTCCTGATCGCGGGCCAGCCACTGCAAGACGTGCAGCCACTGGATCGGCTTTTGGCCATCGTCGTCGAAGGTTTGGACGGCGAAGTTACCAACGACCCGGCGTTCGACGGCTTCGACGAACTCGTCGTGGGCTCGGCGGTCCTTTGCTGGTGCGTCCAGCAGTTGGTTCAGGTCCGCCCCCTCCATCGCGAACGGATGGGCTCCGACGTAGAGCGGGCGCGCGACCGCCCATGGTTTTCCGTCCATAACGACCTCGCCCAGCACCCAGGCCCGTGACAGCGATTCTTTCGCCGCGATGGCTTGGCGAAGCGCTTCCCGGCCAAAGGGCTCTTCCCCTAGCAGGTAGCGGATCAGTCGGCAGAGAGACGTTTTGCCGACGTCATGTCCTCGTCCGCGTGCGGCCGGATCGGGTTCATCAGGATGGGCGGGTTTGGCCCAGACAATGTTCACTCCGCGATGGAACTTCACCCGTCGGATCTCCGCTTGTTCTCCGGCTTCAAGCCGGTAAAGCAGGCGAACCTCCCGCACCCAGAGCACCGGTTCCGACTGGGCGACCGGATTCAGCCAATCGCGCTTCGGGAGAAGATCCATTTCGGGGTTCATGGGTTGAAAGCGTCAGCCGGCGGCCTGGGTCAAGAATTCCCTGGAAGCGAGCGGCGTGTCGGGTTGATCAAGCACGAGCCGGACAACTTCAGGCTGCTGGGCGATCACCCGTAACGCGGCGCTGATGTCGTAGCTGCGCCAAGCGTCGAATGGCACGGCTGGGAACTTCTCCGTCAGGCGCATCCGACCGGTCCTGCGGTCAGCGGTGATCCAGCCATCTACCTCCAAGCGTTTGAGGAACGGCAGGAATTCATCGTTGGGCAGCCGGTCGTTGAACGAAGCCAGCCACGCCTGTGCGTCGTCACCCAGGGCACCGGCCAATTCATCGGCGTGACCGTCGCGATGACGCAGCAGATGAAACACTGAATCGAGGAGGTCGAAAGTGGCCTCGTCTCCCGTCTGGCGGAGGAAGGCGTAAACGAAGCTGAGCAGGAACTTTGGAGCGGTCTCCAAGCTGACCCGTTGATCATCTGGCAGGCGTGGCTTGTGAACACACCGGAAGCTGGCAGGCACCGGATGGAGGCGGGTTTGGTAGGGGGTGCCGGTGCGGGTGGACTCGGCGAGGGCGTCGTAGATCTCGAGGATGACGCGCTTCGTGCGGTATTCGCCGTGGGCCTTCTCGTCGTGCTTCCGGACGATGGGGAAGGTGTCCATCACGTAGGCGGTGTCCTCGCGGTTCAGTCCGTAGAGGTGGAAGAAGGCGGCATCCAGTTCGCAGCGGAGCAGGAAACGGCGCTCGGCATCCCAGCGGAAAGGCGGCCCGTCAAAGCCGACGTCGCGGGCGAAGGGCTCGAGATCCCAGGCGGTGTAGGTGAGTTCAAGGACGCGGGGGAGAAGCCAGTCGCGCAGTGTCTCGCCCGCTCCGCTTACCCACGCGCATGACTCAGCGTAGGTTGCGGGCGGGAGCGTGGGGAGTTGGTTGAGGTAGTTGTAGGTTAAGTGCAGACCAGCTACCTTCTGTCGGGCGAAGTAGTCGAATGGAAATGAGCAAAGACTTGCGTAAAGCGCGGCAAGTTCGGCGGGTGTCGCGTTCGAGGAAAAAAGGAGCGGAAATGTGTGACCCACGCCAGAGTAAGGGATCACAGCAAACACGGCCGTTCGAGCACTTGCTCGCGCATCCGTGACGTCTCGCCAGCCAATCAACCAGTCAAACTCTGTGATTCCCGCCAGAGTCGCCGCAACGCATGACTGAGAAACCCAGTAAAATGGTAGCGCACACGTTGTCGGGTCATGCAGTCGGGATTCGCTTAATTGCGGGAGAACGTGTGGCCGGTGGCCAGGCTCGGTGCCTGAAAAGTCAGCGAACCGGTGATTGAAGTGGTAAGCCATCTTCGCCTCGTAAAGCGGGAAGTAGTCGCCGCCGGAGGACTGGTCCGGTGAGGCCGCAACAAATCTATTTCCAAGTAGCTTAAATCCCTTCTCCTCAAGCATCTCCCTTGTCCGAAACATTTCGGAGTCGGTGGTCATGTTGAATAAGCCCTGCTGAAATCGAAGGGACCAAGCATTTCCGTTCTCGCGACCTTCGACAATTAGTACGGGCAAGCGTTTGTAGACTTTCTTAGTCAGGTCAGCGTCGCGGCGGGTCCGGAAGATTGGGCAAGTAAGCGTATTGGGGTTGAGAAGTGAAACCTCATCAGCGGTGAGCTGGAAGTGCCGGTCGGCATCGCTCAAATCCATCAGTACCTTGGCTTGAAATACGAAATCGGCAGCCTCGACCAAGCCCGCCGAGCCAAGAATAGTTGTTAGCCCAAATCGGACCATGTGGCCTTGGCCCGCACCTTCAAAGAAGCCTTCGTTCTCGAATTCAAAAAACTGCGCGAGGCGACGCGACCTCATCATCGCGTTGAAAAAGTGCTTTGTGGTGTCGTCCGTTACTAAACCGCTCGGGAGGACAGACCCAACCCGACCATCTGGATTGGTGAGCGCAGTCAGCCTCTCGGCGAATACCGCGTAAAGATTTATGCGCCCTCTGCCGCACAACGGAAACACGCCGGAGTTTCCGAGTATATGGGCAGCCCCATCTGCATGACGGACGGCTGATGTGAACTTATTGAAGAGGGCGGGATTCTCAGCAGCCAGCACGCTAATCAATCGCTTTCGCTCGGCTCCATTTCTTGCATTAGCGATTTCTGGTCGGATGTCTGCGAACCACTCCTTCTCCTTTAGCTCAGCATGCTCCCACGGCGGATTCCCCAGCACCACATCGAAGCCGCCCTTGGCGAACACCTGCGGATATTGGAGATGCCAATGGAAGAACCGGT
>CAYMHJ010000499.1:0-4102 GCA_964390165.1 uncultured Prosthecobacter sp.
GCGACAACGCCCTCTCCAAAGCCCGCTTCGAGTTCCGCTGGGAAGACCAGTTCAACTTGAGCCTCGACCCCGTCACCGCCCGCGAGTTCCATGACGAAACCCTCCCGCAGGATGGCGCCAAATCCGCCCACTTCTGCAGCATGTGTGGACCTCATTTCTGTTCCATGAAGATCACCGAAGACGTGAGAAAATACGCCGCAGAGCAGGGTCTCGCTGAAGAAGAGGCGCTTGCGAAAGGCATGGAAGCCAAGAGCAAAGAATTCGTCGCCAGTGGAGCCGAAGTCTATCAACCTGCGTGAGCCATGGGCAAAGTCCGTCGCGGTGGCTACGTGTTTGAATGGTGGATCGGCGATCATGATCCCCGACATATCCACGTCTCCAAGATGGATGGCCGCATCCTCGGACGTATCGTGCTCGCCACGAAGCAGCCGATGGACGCTTGGAATCCGCCTCGGAAGGTGCTAAAAATCATCGCCGAACTCGAAAAGGAAGGCCGCCTATGAAAACGAAAACACTCAACCCACTCAAAGTCCCCTTCGGCACAGCCAAAGGCGTGGCGATACGCACCGTCCGCTTCCTCCAATGGGAGGATGCCTTTGATGTGGATTTTGATGATGGTGTCAGCTTCCTCGAACCCCACGCCACCATCCGCAAAGCCAACAAGATTGCCACGTCTGCTTCAGTGCAGTCTGTCGAATTGGACGAGGATCTTCGCCACGGCTTCTATGTCCATTACGACAACGGCCAGACCGCCGAAGTCTCCTGGGCCTTCATCCGCGAACTGCCACCGAAGCCAGCCAAGAAGTGATGTCGTATTTTCTGCTCCATGAGCCGAGCCGAGGGATCGGAGGCGAGACAGCCAGCCGTCAGGCTGCCCGTAGGGTGAACCTGCCGAGTGGAGGCAGATTCAGCAACATCACCGAAGACGTCCGCAAATACGCCGCCGAACAAGCCATCTCCGAGGAAGAAGCTCTTCAGCGAGGCATGGCGGAGAAGTCGAAGCGGGAGCGGAGGTTTACGCGAAGGCGTGATTTACGCTACGACCACAAAATACGTCCATCTTTCGACACGTTTTGATGCCCCCCTCCGGGCAACTGAACATCCCAGTGGTTCTTGTGAAGGGAGTCCCACCGCCATTCATTGCCCATTTCATCCAAGAAGCCGTGCTGATTTCCGTGTAATCGCGCAATTTTCCAAAGTGTCGGCGGCACAAACGGAAACTGACCGCCGGTTGGCAGATCTGGATCGTAGCGGATTAGCCAAGGGTGCTTAATAAACCTCCATTCGCTCGGAGGGATCAAATAAAACCCATCACAGGTATCACGTGAACCGCACGCGGCACCGCCGTCATATGCGCCGATTCCTTTCAGGCACTTGTTATTCCAAAGGTTTCCGTCGCCCCACCATTCTAGAAATGCCTCCCAAAGAGGCCAGATCGTTCGTTCTGCGCCCACCACGGAGGTATCATCCACACTGGCAGTGTGGCTACTTGGAACAGGATGATCAATCCTGCGCCTTTCCAGTTCTGGCCACACGGCAGCCATCCAATCAAGAATCCATTGTTTCCAATCCTGATCTTCCATGCGATCCCAAGGGTAGTGGGTCATTGCAAGATCAAGGACAGGGCTGCTGATCTGCAACTCAAGCTCTAGACTGTCACAAGTTTCTAGGTGGGCTTGAACTTGAGTGATGAATCGCCCCTCAAATTCCGAGGGGCCAATCGCCCCCGAGTAATGCAATAGACATGGGCAAATTGTTCCCTTGCTCATTTTTCGATCCTCGCCTTTTGGCGCGCAGCTATTATCGCGCGCGCAATGATTGCGGACTCGTCACAGAATCCCACAGGCCATATTTCCGACATGCCATCAGATCCCAATTGAAGTTGCTGAACTTGGGATCCAGCTCCAACCTGGTCCGGCGGGGAGACAAAAACAATATTCACTTGGCTTGAAACGGCTGGCATTTCAATGACACGCAAGCGAAGACGGTTAATGAGTTCGACACTATGTGTCTCAACCAAAACCTGCTTGCCTGATTTGATGAAATGCAGAAACAAATCAGCCAGTCTTCCTGCACATGCGGGATGCAGGTGTATCTCAGGTTGCTCAAATAGAACGAGAGTTCTGTCAGGTGGCAAAAGCCCTCTTAAAATCACCGGGAGCAACTGACTGAACCCGAAACCAACATCAGCAATAGTTACCGATTTCTTCTTGTCACTGAGCGTTTGCACCTGAAGCTGATACACAATCCGACGAAACTGCTTCGCCGCAACACCTTGAAGAAGCCCCATCATTTGAAGGCACTCGTTAACAGCCTCAAGAAGAGGCTTTTTTTGATCGCCCCATTTGATTTTCTCGTCCTTCCGCAACCATAAAACCTGTGCAGCATTGCTTCCATCCGGCGCAAGTTCATAGTTTGATGTATAGTGAACGTATGCCCGTTTAGGTGCCGCACGCACCGGTCCCAAATACTGTAGCTTTTCGAGGTCGCTTCGGAGGGTCGAGATGATTTTGCTCAGCTCGCGAGCAGCGATGTCCATTGGGACCCTGTAGTCCAAGCGGGCATGTTCCCCTTTAACCTTCGCTTCAAATTGCTGCCGAACGAAGCTGGGGAGAAAACCATCAAACTCAACCGATGGAACTTCTACTGGCTTTAGACTTTCAGGAGGGGCAACGGAAAAAGAGCGGTTGACCGGCCAACGATAAACCTTGTCTCGTAGGCGCAGTGCCAATTGGTCCTCACCGGCACAACATTTAAACGTGTTTACCACAGTTCCCTGTCGCTTGTTCGGCCCCGGCAATTGCTTGTGCCTTAACTCAAATTCCACTTCGCCGCTTTCCCCCTGCCTACTTTCAACTTTAAACGAATACTTGATGGAGGCGGCGCCCAACTGAGGGAGGCCAAATGCCATCTCGCGAAGTTGTGAATACTGCAAATACGCTCCATCCAGAGCCAATGCCTCGGGATTCTGATCGGCTTCAATTGTCTGCTTCAATAACAACAAGGATTGTAGAAGAGAGCTTTTGCCCGAGCTATTCAAGCCAGCAACGATAGTCAAAGGAGCGAGCCTGATTGGCTCGTGGGTTTTGAACGCTTTAAAGCGTTCCAATTGAAATTGGACGATCATATTATGAGTATCGATGCTGAACTGATGATTTTGCAAACGGCAAGAGGCGATTCGTGGGCCTCTTCCATGACTGCTCCCGCGAGGCTGCGGAGCCTGAATCGAGCCCCGAAAGCCCCCTCCAGCCGTTTCCTGGACGTCCCGGTGGCTCCTCAGATGCGAGGCCCGGCGTGGATGAACTGCGGATGAGAGGATCCCCCTTCTTGCTCACGCTCTGGCTCTTCAGCTCCCCTCGGCGACCAGCAAAGAGCATGAGCAGTAGCAAGAACTGACCCTGTATCTCCAGGCAGGCAAGGACTTCCCAGTCAAACAATGTCCATGCCCTTCATTTAAACACTGAGTCACCCCCCTGCGGGCGTGGATGGCCCCATGCGCCGACTTCCGGCGTCGCTGCCGGGACGCCCTCCTGATGACGGGGTGCTTGGGTTTCACCCCATGGGGTTCATGAGGGTGCCGATGCCGCTGATGGTGATGGAGACTTTGTCGCCGGATAGGAGAGTGAATTCATCCCCTGGGACGATGCCGGTGCCGGTCATGAGCAGGGCACCGGTGGGGAAGGTGTTGTCGCGGAAGAGGAAGCCTGCGAGCTCTTGCGGGGTGCGTTTGAGCTGGGAAATGGGGGTGTCACCCGCAAAGACGACCGCTCCAGCGCGGGTGATGCTGACGGAGATGGTGGTGTCCGGGCTGAGCGGCTCATTTGTGATGTGTAGGCAGGGGCCGATGGCGGCGCAGAGCTTGAAGCACTTGGCCTGTGGCAGGTAGAGTGGGTTTTCGCCCTCGATGTCGCGGCAGGAGAGGTCGTTGCCTGCGGTATAACCGATGATCTGGCCGCGTGGGTTGATGACGAGGGTGAGTTCGGGCTCGGGCACCATCCATTTCGAGTCGCTGCGCAGATGCATGGGCTGGCCGGGGTGGGCGACACGCTGCGGGGTGGCTTTGAAGAAGATTTCAGGACGCTCGGCGGCATAGACACGGTCG
>CAYMHJ010000500.1:0-4097 GCA_964390165.1 uncultured Prosthecobacter sp.
GCTGCCGCCGGTGTACATGCCGCGATGACCGCTCGGTGCGATGCCGCTGGTTCCCATGTAAGGGAAGACGAGTTGGTCATCGAGCACGACGAAGACTCCGGCTGTGCTGTGGAGATAGGCGCGATCCCACGAGCCCTCCGTGCGTGAGCCGACGATGAAACCGCGTCGATCCGGGCGATCCCAGTGGAAGCCGTCGCGGCTGAAGCCGAGTTCAAGATCGAGCAGCTTCGGGAACTTGCCTTTCTCGCAGATGTCATTCTTTGGGCCGCGATGGATGTAGTGCATGCCGACCATGAGACTCTCATACGCGACAGCATTCAGGCTGTAGAGCTGCGCTTGCTCACCTGCGCCAGGATAGCGGCCCTGCAGCTCGGGAAGATCGAGTTTGTCGGCACAGGTCCAATACACGCCTTTGCCCCAGTCAGCGCCTTTGAGGAAATCGTCGCTTTCGTAGTAGTAGCGGCTGCGACCGCGTGAGGTGCCCTTCTTGATGCTGAAGACCCATTTCTCGCGAAAGGGATTGAAGAAGAACGAGCAGTAATCATCCGCGGCGATG
Organism: uncultured Prosthecobacter sp.; assembly: GCA_964390165.1. Classification (GTDB taxonomy): domain Bacteria; phylum Verrucomicrobiota; class Verrucomicrobiia; order Verrucomicrobiales; family Verrucomicrobiaceae; genus Prosthecobacter. Next base: position 557 of record CAYMHJ010000500.1, read on the forward strand.
CTGGTGGGCACGGCATCTGACCATGTTTTGCCATCAGAGACATGCAGCGAGTGCATGAAGCCATCGGGCCGCTGCTCCTTCGGCACATGCAGCCAGCAGGTCAGATACTTGATGCGCTCGGCGGGGCTTTGGGCATTCAAATCAAGCCACACGCAGTTGTCGGAGCCGCCAGAGGTGAGCTTGGTTCCGGTCCAGCGCAGGCCTTCTGGCAAAAACTGGCCGTGACGTTTCCAGGTCTTCATGTCCGGGCTCGTCGCGAGCGACAGCGGCCCGCGCCACCCGGCGACATAGAACATCTTGAACAGCTTCTCCGTCGGATCGTAAAACACGCCGCCCTGGCCGGTGAAGGTGGTGGCTTCCTCGCCCTTCTCACCCTCCTTGGACTTGCCCAGCTCGCGCTCTGTCTCGGCTTTGAAGACCGGATTGCCCTCGAACTTCTTCGCCTGATGAAAGGTGCGTTTGAGCGTGGTTTTCTCGATGAGGAAGTCGTCCACGAAAAGCTGGCGACCCACATCAATCGGGATCGTCTTCAGCGGGCGCTTCAGATACGGCACCTCCATCGGCTCGGCGGAGTCGGGATCGCGAAACGGCGGCGGCCATGGCTGCGACAGCTCGATGCCGTTGTAGAGCTTCTCGGGCTTCGGGCCGGTGGCTTTGTTCACGAGCATGAGCAGCTTCGCGTCCTTCGACACGATCTTGCCTGCGAGCACATCTTCCTCACGGAACTTCGCCATCAGGATCTCGGCATCGCTGTGGCGGTTCCAATCATAGAGGATGTGGATGAGGCCATCCGGCGATTCGAAGCCATCGGGATAAGACACCGCGTTGCGTTCATCGAGCAGCAGACCGCCTTTCCATGTCTGGCCTTCGTCGTCGGAGAGATAGGCGGACAGGTGCGTGCGCTTCGGCAGACGCTCGGCGGGCGAGCCGTTTTTCACCAGCAGGATGTTGCCGGACTTCAGTCGGCGCAGGAAGAAGCGTGAACTGACGTTTTGCACCGTCGCGCCCAGTTTCGGCTCGCTCCATGTTGCGCCGTGATCGCTTGAAAAACTCTCGTGCGGCTGACCACTCGTGCGGGCGAGCATCCACAGACGACCATCCTTCAACTCCACCGTCATGTGCTCGTCGAACTGCCAATCTGGGAACTGCAAGCTACCGCGCTCCTTCCACGACGCGCCTTCATCAGTGGAGGCAAACACACGCGCCGTCTTCTTATGCCAATCCGACACCGGCAGCAGCCAGTCGCCGTTTTTGAGCACGGTCGGTTTGTTCAGCGTGCAGCCTTCCGCAAACATCACTGGCTCCGTCCACGCAGGCTCGGCGGCATCGGGATCATCGCAGCGCATGAACCAGTTCGTGATCCGCTCGCGCGAATCGCCAAGCTGCTGATCGAAAAACAGCCACAAGCGTCCCTTTGGATCGCTCCACAAATTCCCCACCAGCGCTCCGCTGATCTTCTGCGTGAACTCCGTGCGTGCGCCGACTGCCAGGCGCGGCTTCGACCACGTCGCGCCGTCGTCATCGCTCGTCGCCAGCAGAAAGTAGCCGTCCTTTTTATCCCCCGTGCCCGTCCAGCAGCCCCAGATGCGGCCCTTCGGCGTGCGATCCATGCCGATGATCATCGCGCCCGGTCGCGCCTCATCCTGAAACTCCGCACCCGGATTCGTGATCACGGCTGGTGCCAACGGATTCAGCCCCCGCACCTGCACGCCACCGCTCATCACGAGCAGCACCATCTTTTTGAACTTCAGCCGCTCGCCGCGCTGCACGTCTTTGCGGTAGAGGCTCACGCGGTTGATCTCGCCGGGGAAAAGCTGCACCTCGGGCGTCTCGACTTTGGTGAAGCCAGCCTGTTTCAGCGCTGCCTCCTGGCTCGCGGCCGTCGGGCGAATCGTCGGCGTCAGGGCGAAGAGCGTTCCAGGCTTCGTCACTTCCACGTCGGTCTTTTCGATGCTGGTGCGCAGGAAGGGCAAACCGCGCACCTGTTCGGGCAGTTGGTCGATCACATACTCGCGATCCGTGAACAGCTTCACATCTTCATTCAGGTTCGCCATTTCCCCAGGCAACGGTGGCGGCCAGTCGATGCGCTTTCGGCCTGCTTGCGACTCGAACTGGCCCACATCCTCCAGCTTGCCGAACATGATGCGGTCCTTTTGTGTGCCCTGGGTTACGCTGAGCCAAATCACGCCCTGATGCTCATGCAGCGTCGGATACTGGAATGAATAGGGGGTCACGAAGCGGTATTTGCGCTCCCAGGTTTTGCCATCGCGTGAGATGTCGATGTTGAAGATGGTGCGGCGGTCGCCGTTGATCACCTCGGCGTCCTGCCAGCCGAGGTAATAGACATCGCCGAACTTGTCGAAGGTCGGCTTGGAGTTCGAGCCCTTCACAAAGGGCATCTCCGTGCCGACGCTCCAGGTTTTGCCATCGGGACTGGTGGTGAAGTGGTAGTTGCCTTTGTCATTGCGACAGATGGCCATCCAGGTGCCGTCAGGCAGTTTGTTCACTGCGGATTCGCTGAGCTGCTGGGATTGCGGCTCGTTGTAATGGCCGATCACTTCAAAGGTGACGAGGTCGTCATGGACCAGCGCGAGCGCGTTCTGCCCGACGGGGAAGTTGTTCAGCGCGACGTAGGTCTTGCCGTCGAACTGCTTGAACGAATCGAAGATGAACAGGCCCGCGTCCCTCGCTGGACGCTTAAATCCCTGCGCCGCGGCATCAGCGTGAAAATACTGCGGCTGCATGTCGAATGTGCCTGCGGCCGTTTTGATCTTCGTGCGGAAAATGCGGTTCTCGAATGCCGCGCGTTCCAAATCGAAGTCGATATACCACATCTGCGACTGCCGCTTTCCGGGATCCTGACTGGTGAAATAACAACGCAGCGTCTTCTCATCCTTCTGAAGGATGCGCGGCACGAAGCACTGCCCGAACGGCAGCGTCTCGTTTTCAAAGACCTGCTCGCTGCGGGCGAAGTCGATGACCTTTTCCACCTCCAGCGTTTTCAGATTCACGATGGACATCGTGACGTAGATGAAAGGCCACGCGGAGCTTTCCCCCGCGCGCTGATCATTCGCCTCCGTCACGAGATAAGCGCGGTCGCCGACACAGATGAACTCCGCATCATGCGTGCCTTTGACGCGAGGTGCGGAGGTGTTCACAAGGCGCTGCATCACGATGTCGCCCGCGAGCGCGGCGTCCCAGTTCGCGGGAACGAGACTCTGAGCCATGCTTTGGCCGCAAAAAAGTGCTGAGATCGCAAGGAGGCAGAGAAGAGGTCGGAAGGTCATGATGGGTTAAAACGTGCTCACCGAAGGCATTTCGCCGTGGACAGACGTCTTCGCGTGTTATGCTAACACCATGCCCGAAACCACCTTCGCCACGCTCAAAGACATCGCCTGCGCCACTGGTGTGTCGATGATGACGGTGTCGCGGGTGCTGCGTGGAGCACCGAAGGTTTCGGCGGAGAAGCGTGAACTGGTGCTGAGGGAGGCTCGGCGGCTCAACTACCAACCGGATCCGCATCTGGCGCGCATGATGCAGG
>CAYMHJ010000501.1:0-4093 GCA_964390165.1 uncultured Prosthecobacter sp.
GAATGGCAGGCGCTGACGAACGATCCTGCGGTTCTCCCGGAACTGGAGCTACAGCTCGGCATGGACGCGCTTCTGCGTGTGGCTCTTGAGAAGACCGGCACGCCGGAGGCGCTGACAGAGGCCATTGAAGCCAGTGTGGGCGCGGCTCCCGTCGAAGATCTCATGTTCAGCATCGAAGCGGCGACAACCGGTAAACGCAAACAGCGGCGCTGGTACACTTCATTGCCACGCTGGACGACAGCCGCCGCAGCGGTGCTCATTGGATTCATCAGCGGCAGTTTCGCATGGCCGGATGTGTTTCTGTGGCTCGATCTCGGCCCCACCGTCGCCCAGCGCACCAGTAAACGCGTGATCCTGCACGGTCACATCATCGCCGAGCCGCCGAAGCCCACCCCAGTCATCACGCTCTCATTCCCACCGCCCCTACCGGCGCCGAACACACTGGCGACCACCGAAACGCCGAAGACTGAGCCAGTGGCGCAGGTGGTGGCGGTTCCAGCTCCGGCACCGATGGTAGTGGCGCCCAAGTCAGAACCCGAAAAAAAGCCCGCCACCACGCCTGCAAAACCCGAAATGGTCGAGGCGTCCCTGCCGCCGCCAATGAATCTCGCCTCAAAACCCACGGGCGACACGACATTGGTCATTCCCGACGCCTCCACCAAAGTCGATTTCGAAAAGCATGTGCTACCGATCCTGGAGCGCTCGTGTTTCGAGTGTCACAGCGGCAAACTGAAGAAGCCCAAAGGCGGCGTCCGCCTCGATGACCTTGAGTTGATCCGCGAAAAAAGCCGCTCGGACAATCTCGTGCTGCCGCACAAGCCGGACAAAAGCACGCTGGTGAACTCCATCTCCCTCAAGAAGGACGATGACGATCTCATGCCGCCGCCGAACGAGAGCAAGCCGCTCAGCGCGGACGAGATCGCCCTCATCCGTCGCTGGGTCGATGAAGGTGCGAATTTCGGCTCCTGGACCTCGATGCGTGCGAAAGAGGTCATCATCTCGACGAAAAACGAGGCGGTGGATGTTTCCAAACTGCAGGCCGTGGCCGCGCGCATCGACCAGCTCATCGAAGCCGAACTGACCAAGCATGCGCAGGAACCGCGCCCGCTTGCCAGCGACGCCACCTGGCTGCGCCGGGTTTACCTCGACCTCGTCGGCCGCATTCCCAGCGGTGATGAAACGAAGCGCTTCTTCGCCGCGAAGGAGCCCGACAAGCGCGCCCGCCTGATCAACGAACTGCTCGTCTCCAACGGCCACGTCAGCCACATGTTCAACTACTGGTGCGATCTGCTGCGTGCGAAGGACGATCTCGCCGAGGGCGTGCAGGGAGATTTCTATCTCGCCTGGATCAAGCAGAGCGTCCGCGACAACAAACCCTTCGACGAATGGACACGCGAACTGCTCAGCCCCGAAGGCTACGGCTGGCGCGCTCCTGCCGCCGGTTACTACCTGCGCGACGGTGAAAACCGCGCCGCAAACATCGAAAGCACCGCCACGCTCTTTCTCGGCACACAAATCTCCTGCGCGCAGTGCCACGATCATCCCTACAGCCGCTGGACGCGGAAAGATTACCATCAGTTCCTCGCCTGGACCTCCGGCATCAAGACCGCCTCCAAAGAGGATGCCGTCGGCACCGTCGAAGCCGAAAAAATTCGCGAAGCCGCAGAACGTTACGACCGGCTGGCGATGGCCGGCATGAGCTACGAGCGCAAGCAGAAGTATGAACGCATCAAGGAAGCGTTGCTGGCCCTCCAGCGCGCGGCAGGTGGCGCAGGCGTCGTGAATGACGAAGGCAGCCCTGCCGTGCTGCCGGATGACTACCAGTATCCCGACGGCAAGCCCGGCGATGCCATTCCCGCCGCCGTGCTCTATGGCGAACCCCCCCCCGCAGGCGCACGTCCGGCGGAAACACTGGCCGCGTGGGTCACCTCGCCGCAAAACACCCGCTTCAGCCTCACGCTCGCCAATCGTCTCTGGGCCAAACTTTTCGGCCTGCCCTTCGCCGGACGCGTCGATCAGGTGCGTGAGATCGCCGACTGCGCGAACCCCGATCTGGCCCAATACCTCGTCCACGTCGTGCGCGAGGCGAAATACGACGTGCGGCAGATTCTGCGCATCCTCTGCCTCACCCGCGCCTACCAGCGCGAGGCCGGACTGCCACCTGATGACAGCGAAATCGTTTACCGCTTCCCCGGCCCCGTCGTGCGGCGTTTGAGCGCCGAGCAGGTGTGGGACTCGATGATGGCGCTCGCGGTCAAAGATCTCGATGTGAAGCTGAACTTCGATCCTCCCGGCGTCGCCGCGCTCGAATCCGCCGTCGGAGCCAAAAAAACCAGCGATGTCACCGGCGTGGCACGCAAGCTGGCCGGCGAGGAAGAGCGCGAGATGAAGGCGGATCAACGTCGCGCACGGCTGCGCAAAGAAATGGCGAAGGAGTTTGCCGGGGGCGGACTGGAGCGTGCCTCCGAGCTGCCGCAGCCCGCACCGGACGGTCATTTCCTGCGCATGTTCGGTCAGGGCAATCGTGATTTCATTGGGGACGCGTGGAGCGCCTCCACCGTGCCGCAGGCGCTGCTCATGCTGAACAGCGATTTCTTTGATCACGTCGCACGTTCCGGCAGTCCGCTTGCCGACAGCCTGCGTGGACTCAACAACATCCGTGAAGCTGCCCGCGGTGCCTTTCTTGCCGTGCTCACACGCGAACCCACGCAGGAGGAACTCGACGCGTGTCAGGAGACGCTCGGCGACAACCGCAACGCGAAGGCGCTCGCCCGCATGCTGCTCTCCACCGCCGAATTCATGTTTCAAAAATAACCGCCGCTCCTATGAATCATCCTTTGAACCGACTCGACGACCTCGCACGCCGCGAATTCATCACCCGCATGGCAAAGACCTGCCTAGGCGTCAGCCTCGTGCCGCCGGCGGGCCTCGCACGCGCGCTGGAAACCAACGCGCCTAAATTCGCCGGTCACGTCATCTATCTCTACATGCGCGGCGGCATGAGCCACCTCGACACCTTTGACACGAAGCCGAACGCCCCGGCCGGTTATCAAGGCTCCACGCGCACCATCAAGACGAAGTCCGATGATTTGCAGATCTCCGGCTACTTCCCCAAACTCGCGGACCATGGCAAAAAAATCGCCGTTGTTCGCTCCATGCATCACACGCAGGGCGCGCACGAGCCGGGCATGTACAAAGTGCTCACCGGCTATGAAGTCTCCACCTCGATGAAGCATCCCGCGCTCGGCTCCTGGGTCGCGCGGCAGGTCACGCAGGGTGCTTCCACCCTGCCCGCCTACATCCGTCTCGCCGACCTCGCCGGGCATCCGAGCAGCGGTTTCATGGACGCCCGTTTTGCCCCTGTCCCCGTTTTGGACGCCAGCAAGGGCCTGGAGCACACCCAGCTTCAGCAAGGCGACTCCATGACGAACCTGCGCAAGCGCACCGGACTCGCCGAAAAGCTCAACAGCGACTTCATCAAACGCTTCCCGATGGACGGAGTGAAGGCGCACTCGGATGTCTTTGCTGATGCCATCAAGCTCATGACCAGCAAGGATCTCGACGCCTTCGACATCACGCAGGAGAAAGGCAATCTCGTGAACGACTACGGAGCCAACTACTTCGGCCAGGGCGTGCTGCTCGCCCGCAGGCTCGTCGAACGCGGCACCAAGTTCGTCGAGATCGAACTCGGCGGCTGGGACACGCATTCCAACAATTTCACGACGGTGGAGGCGCTCGCCAAAGTCGTAGATGATGCCGTGGGCACGCTGCTGGAGGACTTGGAAGCCCGTGGGCTGCTTGAAAGCACGCTCGTGGTGCTCACGACCGAGTTTGGCCGCTCGCCGAAGATCAATGGCTCCGGTCGCGATCATCATCCCATCGCCTTCTCATCCTTCATCGCCGGTGGCGGCGTCAAAGGCGGCCAGGCCTACGGCAAAACCGACGAAACCGGCACCCGCGTCATCGAAAACCCCGTCACCGTGCTCGACTTCAACGCCACCATCGGCGCACTGATGGGCGTCTCTCCCCACGACCTCATTCCCGCCGGCAGCGGCAGCTTCAACATCTACGGCGGCACCGGAGCCAAACGCGG
>CAYMHJ010000502.1:0-4063 GCA_964390165.1 uncultured Prosthecobacter sp.
CAAAGTGCCCGAAGAAGTCACCTGCACCTGGCATGGCACGCCGGGGCTCGAAGTCGATGAACACGCCATCGCCGTTATTCGTTACGCGCACGGCCTCAGCCGCAGCGAGACCTGCTGGGGCACCTTCACCGATCCCTGGACACATCAGCCACAGCCGAAATGCGGCTTCGTCATCCGTGGCAGTGCTGGCACGCTCAGTTGCTACGACTACGACGGATTCGTCCGCGTCCAAACCCACGCCCGACCAGAAGGCTACGACATCCCTGCCGACCCCGTCAGTACTCCGAACCGCAACCCGATCGAGCACCTCATCCATCATCTGGAAACCGGTGCCCCCTTGATCGGCCCGCTCACCCTCGAAATCAGCCGCATCGGCCAGCAGATCGTCGATACCGCCTTCCTCAGCGCCCAGCAGAAGAAGACCCTGCCGCTGGTGAAGTGATCCTTCCGTAGCGGCTGGCATCACCTGCCGAGCCCAACATTAAACCTCACCATGTCACGAATCTGGAATAAAAATGACCTTCGCCTTACGGTGCTCAGCATCCTACTGGTGGGGCACTTATTGTGGGGGGCTTCACTATGCGTTTGTTCGGTCAGGGCAGGTGCGCTGGCAAAGAATTGAGGCCAAGTTCAAAGCGGATGGAGAGAGTTTGGATTTCCTCTCCTCTATCCTCCGCCCATCACGGAGGATGCAAACTTTGCGCCTGCGAACCGCTGCGAGGACCTGCTAAAAAGGACGATGGTGGCAAGTTTGGCTCTTAGATCGTGACCCGAGGTTTTAAATCCTTCACTACCCACATTCCCAACTACCTCGGTAACTGGGTCTGGCACCATGACCCGGCCCCCAAAGCTGACCAGAGATAGGCCTTGCCCCCCATCTTTTCGGCATTCAGCATTGGAGGAGGCTTTCCTCTGCTGAAGGCGACATCAGAAACAGCTGACTCCGAACTCAGCCCACCTCAAGCACACCCGTGCTGTCACCGACTTTCTCGGCTCGCACGCCCATGCGGTCGAGCATGGAGAGGTAGAGATTGGTCATCGGGGTTTCGCCGGGGAGGATGACTCGCTTGCCTGGTGTCCAGGTGCCTCCGGCTTTGCCGGCGACGAGGATGGGCAGGTTGTCGTGGTTGTGACGGTCAGGATCACCAATGCCACCGCCCCAAACGATCATGCTGTTGTCCAGCACGTTTCCTTCGCCTTCCTGAATGCCTTTGAGCTTGTCGAGGAAGTAGCCGAATTGGCGGAGGTAGAAGCGGTCGATCTTGCCAAGCTTCGCCAGCTTTTGCGGATCACGCTGATGATGGGAAATTCCGTGGTGGGCGTCTGGCACGCCAATGTCTGGGAAGCTGCGGTTGCTCCCATCATGGGCGAGCATGAAGGTGGCGAGGCGGGTGCTGTCTGTCTGGAAGGCAAGGGCCAGGAGGTCAAACATCACGCGGATGTGTTGCTCGTAAGTGTCGGGCACACCTTCGGGAACTGGCATGTCCTTGGGGAACTGGGCGGTGAATTTCTCGGCACGCTCGATGCGCATCTCGATGTCGCGCACGGACTCGAAGTATTCGTCGATTTTGCGTTTGTCATTGCCACTCACTCTGCCTTGGAGTGATTTGGCCTCGGAGAGGACGGTGTCGAGGATGCTCTTTTGCAGGCGCTGACGGCGTGCACCATCGGCTCCACGTGCGCCGGAGGCACCGAAGCCGAAGAGTCGCTCAAAGACGAGACGGGGATCCATCTCGGGGGCCATGGGCATGGTCTCATTCTTCCAGGCGAGGTTGAACTGGTAGGCGCAGGAGTAGCCACTGTCGCACCGGCCCGCACTGCGCTGGCCATCCGTGCTAAGCTCCAGGGACGGCAGGCGTGTCAGGTGGCCGATCTTCTGAGCTGCGATCTGGTCAACGGAGACGCCGAGTTGGATGTCCGCCCCGGCGGTTTTCTTTGGCATGCAGCCGGTGAGGAAGGTCGCAGTGGCACGGGCATGGTCACCACCACCATTCCCGTGGGAGCGGGCGAAGTCCTGAGCCAGACCAGAGACGACCATGAATTCATTGCGGTGTTTCTCCAGTTCCTTCAGCGAGGTGCTGAGCTGGTAGCCAGTGCCTTCCCCAGTGGGGAACCACTCATCCACATTCACACCATTCGGCACATAGAGCCAAGCTGCGCGCAGCGGGGCTTTTTTCAGAGGAACCGCTGCCGCAAAGGCTCGGCTGCCGAAGGATTCCAGGAATGGCAGGCTCATCACCGTGCCAAGTCCGCGCAGCACTTGGCGGCGGCTGATCTGGTGCGAAGCAGATGCGGTTTCGTGAAAGGGGGGCATAAGGGATAAATGGCATACGCTTAGCACGAAGCACGCCTTTCCTCGATTTTACCAGAACATGCTCTGCAGGATGACGGACTCATCAAGTGCGGAGGAGGGGCTGGAAACTTTTCAGTTTCTCCAATTGTTCCCGCTTTTGCTTCCAATAAGTTTCCTCTATGACGGTGACGGGCGGAGGAAGAGCCTCCATTTGAGCCAGGAGGGCTGCCAAATCGTCCGCAAGGACCGTGGTAATCGCTAGGGACAAAGTTTGAAGGCGAGGATACATGCAGACAGCATGGCAGCGGCATAGCGGATGAAATGAGGCCACGAGGGAAATCACTCAAGGTGCAGGTCGGAGAGGCAGAGCTAAACAAAACGCGAACGACGGTGCGCAGTGCCGAAATAATGGAAGCAGCGGCCCAAGACGGCCGGAACTAGCTTCCCACAGGGGCCAAAGAATCAGGCTTCCAGTTTCGGCGTTCAAGGCCAACCACCACGGTTCGTCTTACCAAACACCGGCGTGATTGAAGGGCGGTCGACACTCCAGAAGTAGCGTTCTTTCCAAATCAATGAGTTCTGTGGCGGAGAGACACTCATTCCATTCGATGCGAGTGATGCTGTGCGCCGGGGCGCTTCATCGGATCGACATACCGAGAATGAGGCCAAAGTGACATCGGCTCCAGGGCCCATTCGCTACAGCCCATCGTCAAGACATCGGCAAAGGCGAGCAGCGCAGCGATCTCGTCCTCCAGCAGGCGCATTTGCTCGAGGGCGTGGCCGTGAGTCAAGGCGTTTTGCTTGCTGGCGTTGGCGAGGATTTTATATCGTCCATCGCTTTGGTGATATTGCCGACTCTGGACACTTTGGCGAGGGCGCCAGTTCGATGACTCGGTGGAAGTTTTTTGGCGAACAGACCGCCAGTTTGCAGGCAGAAGGCGCAGATGGAGTCGTGGTCGGGGATGAGTGTCTGCGCAGAGGCAGTGCACGGGCACGCTTTCCTGAGTGCTAAGCTCGATCTCGCGGCCGCTGATCGTCCCCATTGCATAACTGTAAATCAGCAACGCCAGCATTCTGGCGTGCGGGTATTGCGCGTTACCTATGCCACAGTTGTTTAAATTGCGCTGTGCTCGCGCAGGTCCGGTGACAGGCACATCAGAGTAACCCAAAATTTTCTTATCAAGCTTATGAATAGTTGTAGAATATTATAAGATTGACATATCCTTGACGTTTTCCCTCTATTCTCTATCTGTAAAGTGGGTATTTATCATTGGGAAGAAAAAACCCCGCTCCTTGCGGAGAGGGGTTTATAATCTGGCGGTGTCCTACTTTCGCATGACCTTTCGTCATACTATCATCGGCGCAACAGCGTTTCACTTCCGTGTTCGGAATGGGAACGGGTGGTACCACTGTGCCATGACCACCAGACGGCTGGCCGGAGTGTATCCGATCAGAGTGTCTGGAGGTAATCAAAGGTTCTCTGACAACTATATATAGGGATTCGACAGTTTATTTTACATGAACTTTTTCGCGTACTTGGCGTTGAAATGGGTCAATGCAAGACTAACGGATGATTAGTATCACTCAGCTGAACGCATTACTGCGCTTATACCGGAGACCTATCAACGTGGTAGTCTTCCACGATCCTTCAGGGAAAGTTTATCTCAGGATGAGCTTGGCGCTTAGATGCTTTCAGCGCTTATCTCTTCCGCACATAGCTGCCCAGCGATGCTCTTGACAGAACAACTGGAACACCAGAGGTGCGTCAAT
>CAYMHJ010000503.1:0-4018 GCA_964390165.1 uncultured Prosthecobacter sp.
ATGAAGCCCGTGGTCTCGCCATGGACGCCGTCCACAAGTGTTCCTCCGGCCACCTTGGCCTGCCGCTCGGTGCGGCGGAGATCGGCGCAGTGCTCTTTGGTGAAAGCCTCCGCTGCGATCCAGCCGACCCGAAATGGCTCAATCGTGACCGCTTCATCCTCAGTGCTGGCCATGGCTCAATGTTCATCTACTCCTGGCTGCACCTCAGCGGCTATGCGGTGAGCATTGATGATGTATCGAAATTCCGTGTGCTGCATTCCATCACTCCGGGTCACCCTGAGTTCCATGAAACCCCTGGCGTCGAGTCCACCACCGGCCCTCTCGGCCAGGGCGTGGGCAATGCCGTGGGTTATGCCCTCTCCAGCAAAATGGCTGCCGCGAGGTACAACACCACCGCTCACACCATCATCGACAACCACGTCATCGCTCTCGCCGGCGACGGCTGCCTCCAGGAAGGTGTGGCGCGCGAGGCCGTCTCCTTTGCCGCGCACAATGCGCTCGATAACCTGATCCTCATCTACGACTCGAACGATGTGACGCTCGATGCCATGGCGAAGATCACGCAGAGCGAGGACACTCAGGCGCTCTACACCGCCCTCGGTTGGGACGCCGTGACCATCGACGGCCATGACCTCGACGCCATCCTTGGTGCCATCGAAACCGCGAAGCAGGCCGACAACGGCAAACCCAAGATCATCATCGCCAAGACCATCATCGGCAAAGGCATCCCCGAAGTCGCCGGCACCGCCAAGGGCCACGGCGAAGGCGGTGCCAAGTTCGTCGATGCAGCGAAGAAAGGACTCGGCCTGCCAGAAGGCACGCATTTCTATGTCAGCGATGAAGTGAAAGCCTACTTCGCCGACCTCAAGGCCAAACGCGCCGCTGCTCATGCCGAGTGGACCACCACTTTCAACGCCTGGAGCGCCGCCAATCCAGAACTCGCCGCGCAGCTCGAAGCCGCCCGCCACGGCAGCATCAGCGCCGAGGACCTGCTGAAAGTCGTGCCGGAATACCCCTCCGAAGGCAAGGCGGCCACCCGCAACAGCGGCGGGGAGATCCTCAATCACATCGCCAAAGCCGTGCCGCATCTCGTGACCGGCAGCGCGGACCTCTTCGGCTCCACGAAGAACTACCTCACCGGCATGGGCGACTTCAGCGCCACGAACAACACGGGCCGCAACATCTGGTTCGGCATCCGTGAGCACGCCATGGGCGCGATTTGCAACGGCCTCGCCTATGATGGACTCTTCCTCGCCAGCGGTGCCACCTTCCTCGTCTTCGCCGACTACTGCCGCCCGAGCATCCGCCTCGCCGCTCTGGCGAAGCTGCCCGTCACTTATATCTTCACGCACGACAGCGTTGGCGTCGGTGAAGACGGCCCCACGCATCAGCCCGTCGAGACCGTCAGTGGTCTGCGAGTCATCCCGAACCTCGACGTCATCCGCCCCGGCGATGCCGAGGAAGCCGCCGCCGCCTTCGCCGCTGCTTTCAGCCGCAATGACGGCCCGACCTTGCTCGCCCTCAGCCGACAGGACCTTCCTCATCAGGGCATCGCCAGCGCCGCCACTCGCCGCGAAGGCACTCTCAAAGGTGGCTACATCCTCGTGAAGGAAACTGCCCCTCTCGAAGCCATCGTGATCGCCACCGGATCCGAAGTTCAGTGGGCAGTCGCAGGTGCCAAAGACAAGCCCGGCGTGCGCGTCGTCTCCATGCCGTGCATGGAGCGTTTCGACCGCCAGAGCGCCGAGTATCGCGAAAGCGTGCTCCCAGCCGCCTGCACCAAGCGCGTCGCCATCGAAGCCGGCGTCTCCGGCCTCTGGTGGAAATACGTCGGCACCCAGGGCCAGATCATCGGCATCGACCGCTTCGGCATGAGCGCCCCCGGCAACACCGTATTCAAGGAACTCGGCATCACCGCCGAGGCTGTTGCAAAGGCGCTGGCTTGATCTGGGGCGAGTGCTTTAACAATTCAGAACCTCCCGCCGCGAAAGCTCGGGAGGTTTTTGTTTCCGAAATCCAGCCTTCGTCTTGCCCGTGTGCTCGCTGGCGAGCGAGCACTTGCTGCACTCCGGGATCACCGACGATGATCAGATTAAACGCCATATTACGGACGCATGGTGATGCGCGATCAACCGAATCGGGAAGTGGATTCTTCAACAGGCCGCCCAGTTAGTACTGCCCTGTGCGCAGCAGGACGAGCGTGCAGGCTTCTTCGGCCTCGATTCCAGACGCTTCCAGTCTGGCAGCGAGATCCGCGTTCTCTGCTCCAGGATTGAAAATCACGCGTCGCGGTTTGAGGCTGATGAGCCTCTCAGTCAGTCCACTGGAGACTGCTGAGCCGACATACATCGTCACGGTGTCCACAGGGCCGGTGATCTGTGAAAGGTCTGCCAACACGGGAACACCCACGATGCTGGTGAGCCTAGGATGGACGGGAATAACTTCGTGCCCATGCTCCAGCAGAAGGAGCTGGGCCATGTGGGAGTAGCGGTCAGTTTTGTCACTGGCACCGACGATGACGGTGCGTTTGGAGTTGGAAGCGTTCAGCATGGGTGTGACCGAGTTAAGCGATTGAAGCACGAGTTGCTCGAACGAAAAAGACCTCTCTTCCTCCTGTTTCTCGATATTCGAAGCAAGCAGGAATGGCGTTGCCGTGTGGCATGATGAGTGCGGAGCATGCGGTATCATTCCCCCCCCGATGATATCCCCCCTTCACTTCGGATCCTGCTCGCCCTCAGTGCGGTGCTTTTTACGATCAATGCCTCCGCTGCCTCGCCGGATAATAACCACCTGCAAGTCACTGCTCCGGAAGTGCCGCCACTGGACATCCCTGAAGAGCACCGGCCTGGATTCCGCCTCGCGCGACTGACCTTCGAGCGCGAGTTCGGCTCGCCCGTCATGCTCTCCACGATCCCCGATGGCAAAGGCGAGCAGGTGGTGGCGATGCAGCGCGGTGAGTTCTGCGCGGTGCGTGTGGAGGATGCCTCGTGGCGGCCCTTCCTCGACTTCCGCGAACGCATGAAGGACATCCTGCTTTTCGAGGAGGGCGTGCATGGCATCGCCTTTCATCCGCAGTTCGCCACGAACCGCCTCTTCTACCTCAGCTACACGCAGAATGACCCACGACGTACGGTCATCAGCGAGATGAAAGCCACGGCGGGAGATGCACCCGTCGCCATGAACGAGACGGAGCGCATCGTGCTGGAGATCCAGCAGCCGCTGGCGGATCACTGGGGCGGTCATCTGCTCTTCGAGCCGGATGGTATGCTCCACATCGCGCTCGGTGATGGCGGGATGCGCGATGACCCCTACGCGCTGGCTCAGAATCCCTGGGTGCTGCATGGCAAGGTGCTGCGCATCGACGTGAATGGCCGCAGTGGCGCGCTGCCTTATGCCATCCCGGCGGACAATCCCTTCGCGAAGGATCAGATGGTGCGGAAGGAGATCTACGCTCTTGGTTTGCGGAATCCCTGGGGCCTCAGCTTTGATGCCAAAACAGGCCGCCTCTGGTGTGCCGATGTCGGCCAGGATCTGTGGGAGGAGATCAATCTCATCAAACCCGGTGCCAACTACGGCTGGAGCCATCGTGAAGGGCCCACGGGCACCGCTTTCCATCCGAAGCCGCTGCTCGCAGGCACTGACTCCACCGATCCCGTCCACTCCTACACGCGTCTCAGAGGCGAGGGCATCTGCATCGTCGGCGGGCACCTGTATCGCGGCAGCAAGCTCGCGGGGCTGGATGGAGCCTACCTCTTCGCCGACTGGGGCTACGGCCATGTCTGGGCGCTGGAGATGGACGCCGAAGCGCACCCGACGCGCCGCCTCGTGCTCCAGCGCGGGCCGCATCCGCATAAGTTCAATCCCACGCTCGTCACCGCTGATCCCGAGGGCGAGCCCGTCCTGCTCTCCCAGGACGGCGGACTTTACCGCCTGGAAATGGAGCCGGTGGATTGAAAAAAGCCCCGTTTCCTTTTCCCGACGGCTGTGTATGGCAGGAGGATCATCCCCCTGCCATGAC
>CAYMHJ010000504.1:0-4018 GCA_964390165.1 uncultured Prosthecobacter sp.
GGTGTATGTGCATGATCATCGCGTGCTGAATCTGGACCCGAAAGACCCGCTGTGGGTGGGCGACAAAGCACCGGATGAGAATCACCCCACCGGCATCACACACCGCGACACGCTGCGTATGAACTGGACGCATGGCCACAATCAGACGATCCACAACGGCATCGGCCGCATCGGTTTCTACACCGGTGGACACGCGGCCCGCTTCCGCGATGAAGACCTGGGCGACGAGTGGGTGAAGCGCAGCAACACCTGGATCGAGGCGCATCAGAAGGAGCCGTTTTTCCTCTTCTTTGCCAGTCACGACATCCATGTGCCGCGCATGCCGCACGAGCGCTTTCAGGGCAAAACCACGCTCGGTTTCCGTGGTGACTCCATCGTGGAATTCGACCACAGCGTCGGCGAGCTGATGAAGACGCTCGACCGGCTGAAGCTGGCTGAAAACACGCTCATCGTGCTGTGCTCCGACAATGGTCCGGTGCTCGATGACGGCTACGCCGACGGCGCGGTGGAAAAGCTCGGCTCGCATGATCCCGCAGGCCCATTCAGCGGCGGCAAATACAGCGTGCTGGAGGGCGGCACGCGCACGCCTTTCATCACGCGCTGGTCAGGGCGCATCAAGCCGGGCATGTCGGATGAAGTCGTCTGCACCGTGGATCTCGCGGCGAGCTGTGCGGCGCTCACAGGCGTGGCTTTGCCTGAAAAGGCCTGCCTGGACAGCTTCAATCTGCTCCCAGCCCTGCTCGGCGAATCCGGTGCGAAAGGCCGCGATCATCTGCTCCAGCAGGACAATAACGGCGTGAACCTCGGCCTGCGCATGGGTGAATGGAAGCTGGTGCGCCTGAAGAACAAAGGTGCCTCCAAAGCCGTGGTGTCGAAGAAGAAGCGCAACGATGCCGGAGGCCCGCATCGCCTTTATCATCTGACGGAGGATGCGGCGGAGACGAAGGACGTGAGTGCCGCAAACCCGGAGAAGCTGAAGGAGATGATCACGAAGATGGATGAGATCATCGCGGCTCCGAGCCGGAGGTAGGCGGACGTTAAAGAAAGACAGGAGAATGGGGACAGCAGAATGCGAAACATCTGCTTTTGATTCTGCTGCCTCCATTCTGCTGTCGTAAAACCTTGTTTGGCCTTACTCGGACTTTTTCCCTTTGCCGAGTTCCAGCGCACGGGCGGGGTCGTGCCTGGGATTGGGCACGGGCATGAGGGCGTTGATTTGCTTTCGCCAGGCTTGAAGGCCGCTGTGCATGGACTGGGCACGGGCGGTTTCAGTCTTTGCCAGGTTGGTCTTTTCACCGGGATCAGTTTTCAGATCGTAAAGCTCCAGCGCGCTGTCTTCAAAGAACTCGATGAGCTTCCAATCACCCTGCCGCATGGCGCTGGCGGGGGTGCTGTGATGATAATGAGGAAGATGCCAGTGCAGGGTGTCGCGTGCGAGCTTGGCGGCGGGATCGCGAATCACGGCGGCGAGGCTGATGCCATCACAAGGCTGGGATTTGGGCAAAGTGGCTCCGGCCAATTCAGTGAAGGTGGGGAAGACATCCATGGTGATGAGCGACGTGTCACAGCGGCTGCCTGCGGGCACTTTCCCAGGCCAGCGGGCGATGGCGGGAATGCGAATGCCGCCTTCGTAAAGCGTGCCTTTTTCACCACGCAGCGGTTGGTTCGAGGTGACGACGCGACCACTCTGCTCGTGCTCCAGGCCGCCATTGTCGCTGAGGAAGAGAATGAGGGTGTTGTCAGCGATGCCTGCTTTTTCCAAAGCCTCGACAACACGGCCCACGCTTTGGTCCAGCTCCTCGGTGAGGCCGGCGTACTCCGGGTTGCTCGGATAGCCGGACATCGGCGCTTTCTTGTCATACTTCGCCTTCAGCCCGGGAGTCGTGGAAAGCGGGATATGCACCGCGGCATGGGAGATTTGCAGCAGAAAGGGATGGGCTTTGTTTGCCTGGATGAACGCCGCCGCCTTGCGCGCCAGAACCTCGGTCGTGCGCTGCGGTGGGCCACCTTTCTCCGCAGGAGGCTGTGTGTTGCCCTTGATCTCTTCCGCCACCTGCCAGCCCTGATTTTCAGGACCGAAACCAGCGCCACCGAGATGCCATTTGCCGAAGTAACCCGTGCGATAGCCAGCTTTGCCGAGGCATTCGGCGAAGGTCTCAACCTCCAATGGCAGTTGCAGCGGCACGGCGGGATCACTGAGCTTGGCAAAGGGACGCTTGTGCCCCGGAATGTGCTGGGTGATGCCGAAGCGCGCCTGATCCTGGCCGCTTTGAAGATTGCAGCGCGTGGGTGAGCACACTGGCCCGGCATAGAACTGCGTGAACCTCATGCCCTCGCGTGCGAGGCGGTCGATGTTCGGCGTTTCGTTGAAGGTGTTGCCGTAGCAGCCGAGATCGGCGTAACCAAGATCATCTGCGAGGATGAGAATGAGGTTCGGCTGAGCCGAGAATGACGACTGCGGAATGACGAATGCTGAAAGGAGGATTAGCAGGGCGAGGTGTTTCATGGGAGTAAGGCGGGTCACGGCTTCCACCAAGCATCCAGGGTGGCCTGGAGCTTTTTCACGCGCTCGGGTTCGCGGGCGGCGAGGTTGGTTTTTTCTTCGGGGTCGGTGGGGAGGTGATAGAGGGCGGGTTCGGTGAGGTAGTCGCCCCAGGGGAGTGCTTTTTTGTGAGCATGAGGCACGATGAGCTTCCACTCGCCCTCACGCACCCAGCGGTAGGCGATGTCGCGCTCGGGATGCCGGAGGCTGGAGGCATCGCCGGGGTAGATTTCGCCAAAGACGGGCTGCTCGGCGAGTGCGGTGTCGCCTTTCGCGGCGGCCCAGAGACTGCGGCCTGGGATGCCGGGGATGGCATCAGGCCGGGCGATGGCGCTAAGCACGGTGGGCAGGAGGTCCACACTGCTGACGAGCTGCGTGTGAGTGGCGGGCTTCACCACGCCGGGCAGGCTGATGAGGATGGGGGTGCGCAGGCCGTCCTCGAACGGGGAGTATTTGCTCTCATGGGTGTGCTCGAACTCCTGGGGACTCTTTTTCATCCGCTGCGTGCTGGGTGACCATCCATTGTCGGCGCAGAGGATGATGAGGGTGTTTTTCAAAAGGCCGCGCTGCTCGAGCAGTGCGATGAGCTGGCCCACTGTATCGTCAAACTGGCTGATGGAGGCCAGATACGGGATGCGGTGCGCGGCGGCTCCGCGCTGCCGATGGAGATCGTGGTAGCGCTGCGGTGAGTCGTGCGGCTGATGCGGCAGATAGGGCGCATACCAAAGGAAGAAGGGTTTTCCCTTCCCCGTGCCATCGAGGAAGTCGGCGATGGGCTGCATGGTTTCGCGTCCGATCTGCAGACCGTGATCGCCATTGCCATGGGCGGCGAGTTCACCGGACTTCAGGGTGCGATTGCCGCCGAAGTCCTGGCCTGGACGCGGCGTGAAGAGCGTCATGCCCTCCGTGAACCCGGCATTTGAGTAGTGGCCCTCCCAGAACTTGCCGGTCTGAAAGGAGACGTAGCCATGCTGGCCGAGTGCGCGGGGCAGTGTGGGCTGGCTGCGGATGATCTCGAATGAGGGGCTGCGGGCGGCCTCATACTCGGCGCGGGACGGCATGCGGTTGAAGCCTGAGTTCCCTGGCGGCGGGTGATTGTAATGCAGTCCGCTCTGGTGCGGGTAACGGCCCGTGAGCATGACCGCGAGCGAGGGGCTGCACAGGCTGGTGGGGACATAGCCGTTCACAAAACGCGCCGACTGCGCCGCGAGCCTGTCCATGTGCGGCGTGAGCGCATCCCGGCTGCCCATGAAGCCGAAGTCGCGGAAGGTGTGATCGTCCGGGATGATATAGACGACATTCGGCGGCGCTGCGGCAACGATGCTCTGCGCTGTGATGACTGCGCAGAGAGCCGAGATGATCGGGATGAGATGCTTCATTACCAAGGATTCTTGATGCCTCATTTCCCTTCCCTGGCCCATTGCTTCATGAGCGCGATGTTCTTCTCCACTTCGGGATTCTTCTTCTTGGTGTACT
>CAYMHJ010000505.1:0-510 GCA_964390165.1 uncultured Prosthecobacter sp.
CCAATGATCCGTCTATCGTCATGGCTGTAGTGCCTTCTTCAAAGAAACCCCAAACCATCTTGGTCGGAGTTCCCACGAAAGCAGAAGCGCCAACGTCCAAAGTCCCAGCGTTCTGGCCCCAAATCATCCCCACCAAAGCCACCCTCTCCTCCTCCCCGGAAGCTTACGTCCTCGACTCCATCCCGTTGCCTGTGCCGAATCCTTGGAAGCGGAATGTGCGGCTGGCGGACATCGCTTTCCTCAATGATCAGGGTGATGCGGCGGGCGTGACCTTCGATGGTGATGTCTGGCTTATCTCCGGTCTGAAGGGCGATCTGGAAAACGTGACTTGGAAGCGCTTTGCCTCCGGGCTGCATGAGCCGATGAGCATTGTGGCTCAGCCCATCATGCTTGCACGGACGGATGTGGAGTCGATTCCAAAAACTCCTCTCCAGATGTTCATCTTCGACCGCAATGGCATCTGGAACCTTGTCGCCCTTAGGGGGCACAATGTTACAGAGGCCAATTGGG
>CAYMHJ010000505.1:520-3962 GCA_964390165.1 uncultured Prosthecobacter sp.
GACACGAACGGCGACAAGGAGTGCGACCGCTACGAGATGTTCTGCAATCTTTTCGCCCAGACGGCGGAGACGCGGGAGTTTCCGAACTCGATGAAGCTCGGGCCGGACGGTGCGCTCTACATTTCCAAAGGCGGGCAGGAAGGCACCACACGCGGGAAGCACAACGGCACGGTCATCAAGGTCGCGCCGGATGGGAAGTCCTTCGAGGTCATCGGCTACGGGCTGCGCCAGCCTTTCATCGGCGTGCATCCAGAGACGGGACTCGTCACTGCGAGCGATCAGCAGGGGCATTACGTGCCCTCCACGCCGTTGCACATCATCGAGAAGCATCGCTTTTACGGTCACCTGCCCACCGTCGCGGAGAAGGAAAAGTATCCCGAGGCCATCGCCGACCCGCTGACCTGGATTCCACATCCAGTGAACCCGAGCGGCGTCACGCAGACCTGGCTCGTCGGAGCCAAAATGGGGCCGATCAATGACGAGTTGATCCACATCGGCTACAACCGGCCGGAGTTGTTCCGAGTGCTCACGAACTCGCGATTTAAGAAGCCTCAAGCCGCCGTCATGAGCTTCTGGCGTGACTTTGATTTCCCCACGCTGAATGCCCATATGAACCCAGCGGACGGGCAGCTCTACGTCGTCGGTTTCCAGGTCTGGGGCACCATCGCGCCGAAACTCAGCGGCCTGGCCCGCTTGCGCTACACGGACAAACCCCGCGTGCTGCTGAAGGAACTCACCTCGACCGACAAAGGCGTGCTTTTGCGCTTCAATGCCAAACTGGATGCCATGCTCGCCACCGACCCCGCCAGCTACAGCGCCGAGCGTTGGAACTACAAACGCACGCCGGAGTATGGCAGCCCGCATTTGAAGCTGGATGGCAGCGCCGGGCAGGAATTCATGACCGCCAGCAGCGCTTACCTGAGTGAGGACGGCATGAGCGTGCTCGTCGGATTCCCCGACATGAAGGGAGGTGTTAGCCAGATGCGCCTCGGCTGGGGCCTGAAGAGCGCCGACGGCCTGAAAGCGGAGAACACCGCCTATTTCACCCCCTGGGAACTCGCCAGCTTCGATTCGGTGAAGGAAGGCTTTGGCAAAATCAGCGTCGATCTCACCCCGCGCGCCGCAATCGCGGTGGCCACGATGAAACCGACCGCCGAGGAAGGCGCGCGGCTCTACCAGATGTTCGGCTGCATGGCCTGCCACAGCACGGACGGCAGCCTCGTCGGCAAGGTAGGTCCGAGTTGGAAAGGGCTTTTCGGCAGCGAGCGTGAGATCGCCAAAGGCATGAAAGGCAAGGTCAAAGCGGATGCGGCTTACCTGAAGGAGTCCATCCTGAATCCGAGTGCCAAAGTAGTGAAAGGTTTCGAGAAGTTCGACACTGGCATGCCCATCTACGCCGGCATTCTGAACGACGCGCAGATCGACAGCCTGATCCTCTACATCCAGACGCTGAAGTAGGGGCGGCGGGGAAACCGCCTTCTTTTCCGCTCTCTGGCCCGCTGCCTGCTGCTGGAGGGGATTGTACCTTGAGAATCCGGGCATCCGGGCCAAGCGTCACGCCCCCAACCCCATGCGTAAAACCAAGATTCTCTGCACCCTCGGCCCCGCGACGGAAAGCGCCGAAGTCATCGCCAATTTGATCGCCAAAGGCGCGGACATCATCCGCCTGAACATGAGCCACGCCTCCCACGACTGGGTGCGCATGGTTTATGGCCGTGTGCGCGATGCGGCCAACAGCGTCGGGCGTGAGATCGCCGTGCTCATGGACCTCACCGGCCCCAGCATCCGCACGGGCGATGTCGAGCAGCCCTGGCAGCTCAAAGTCGGAGATGAAGTGGAGTTCCGCTGCACGCCCGACTTCCAGCCCACCATCGGCTACTCCTGCACGGTCAATTACCCCGATCTTGGCAAGGATCTGAAGCCCGGCGATGTCATCTTCATCGACGGCGGCATGATCCAGGTCAAAGCCCACACCGTCACCCCGAAGCACGTCATCAGCACCGTGCTCACCCAGGGGGAGATGAAAAGCCGCCGCCACATCAACCTACCCGGCGTCGATGTCCGCCTGCCGCCTTTGACCAAGAAAGACTACGCCGACCTCGACCTCGGCGTGGAGCTGGGGGTCGATTACTTCGCGCTCAGCTTCGCCCGCGAGCCCGGCCACATCCAGCACCTGAACCTGCTTTTGGAGCAGAAAGGCAGCAAAGCCCGCGTCATCGCCAAGATCGAAAACCAGCAGGCGCTCAAGAACATCGATACCCTCGTGGAGGCCAGCGGCGGCATCATGATCGCCCGTGGTGACCTCGGCAGCGAGTGCCCCATCGAGGACCTGCCGCTGATCCAGCGTCACATCGTCGAGCGCTGCTCTTTCCACGGACGCAAGGTCATCGTGGCCACCCAGATGCTGGAAAGCATGATCGAAAACCCCGTGCCCACCCGCGCGGAGGTGACCGACATCTTCAACGCCGTGATCGAGCAGGTCGATTGCGTCATGCTATCCGGTGAAACCAGCGTCGGCCGCTACCCGGACAAGTGCGTCGAGGTTCTCGACAACGTCATCCGCCGCATCGAGCAGAAGTATCCCTCCGGCCGCTTCGCCAGCGATGCCCCGCTCAAGACGAACAAGCACAAGACCGTCAAAGCCGCCATCCTGCTGGCGAACAGCATCCCTGGCTCGAAGCTGCTCGTCTTCACCCTGCGCGGCGTCATGGCGCATCTGCTCGCCCACCAGCGCCCCGAGTTCGCGCCCATCTTTGCCTTCACACCGAAGCTCTACGTCAGCCGCGCGCTCGTCAGCGCACGTGGTGTGCAGCCCTACGTCATGGAGTTCGTCGAAGGCCAGCCTGATAAATCCATCCGCGATGCCATCGCCCTGCTTCACAATCACGGCCTCGTGAAAACCGGCGACCCTCTCGTGATCCTCAGCGATGCCCTCTACGACGGGAATAATATAGACGCCATCCTCCTGCAGGATGCATGATGGGTGAGACATGCCCCTCCTTGAACTCCTCTCCCTCATCGCCGCCGGATGCACGGCCGGGGC
Source organism: uncultured Prosthecobacter sp. (assembly GCA_964390165.1). Lineage (GTDB taxonomy): Bacteria > Verrucomicrobiota > Verrucomicrobiia > Verrucomicrobiales > Verrucomicrobiaceae > Prosthecobacter. The sequence goes on from CAYMHJ010000505.1 coordinate 3,564, forward strand.
CGTGAATGCGGTGGCGGGTGGAGGCACGCTCGTGACGTTTCCGGTGCTGCTGATGTGCGGCACGCCGCCGGTGCTGGCGAATGCGACGAGCACGGTGGGCCTCGTGATCGGCACGGCGGGCAGCATCGTGAGCTTTCGCGGGCATTTGAAGGCAATCCGCGAGCAACTGTGGCGCTTCATCCCGATCTGCCTCATCGGCGCGGCGATTGGGAGCTGGCTGCTGACACAGACGAGCGACGACCAGTTCTCGAAGCTCATTCCGTTTCTCGTGCTGTTCGCCACGGTATTGTTTTTCATCCAGGGATTCCTGCGCAAACCCCACGCAACCTCACGGAGGAACACGCTCTGGTTCTCGCTGGCACTACAACTGCCAGTGGCCATATATGGTGCGTTCTTCGG
>CAYMHJ010000506.1:0-3926 GCA_964390165.1 uncultured Prosthecobacter sp.
CTCATCTGCGGCGAGGGCCGCTACCTTGGCAAGGATGAAGGAGGAAGTATGAAGGGTGAAAAGCAGATGCGCGCTGCCATCTTCATCGGCCCGGAGTTCGGCACCGTGCAGCGAGCCGATCTGGCCGCCGCCGCCCGCGAGGCCGGAGACGCGGGCTTTGACGTGCTCATTGCCTGCGCCTTCAACTACGAGGCCCACGCCACGGAGTTCAGCAAGCTCGGCCGCATCCCCGTCCTCAAGGCCCGCATGAACGCCGACCTCCACATGGCCGAGGACCTCAAAAACACCGGCAAAGGCAATCTCTTCGTGATCTTCGGCGAGCCGGACGTGATGATTTGGGAAGGCGGATCGAAGGCTATTGATGCTGAACTGGCTGAGGCTGCAGCGCGTGCTCCAGCGCTCAGTGCAAAGCTGGATACTCTTAGCGCCAAGCTAAAGTCGTTGAAGAAGAGCAAAGCCACCAAGGACGCAGAGGAGGCCAAAGGTACTAAAGAGGAGGCTGTCAAAGCCGACAAAGAACGAGACGACCTCAAACGCTTGATTGAGGAAACTGAACGCCAGATTGACCGCGACCAACGATTCACCCTAAATGCCCCGAGGATTCCCAATGGAAGACTGGTGATTGAGGTAAAAGGCGTGGATGTTTTCAAACCCCAGACCGGCGAAGTCATCAGCAACGGAGCCGACGGCATCGCCTGCTGGTTCATCGACACGGACTACAACGAAGAAAGCTTCTTCGTCCGCCACGCCTACTTCCTCGGGGCCAACGACCCCTACAGCGCCCTCAAGACCACCCTCAAAGCCGAAATCAACGCCGAAGCGTGGGCGACCCTGAACAGCGACACATCACGGGCTTTTGAGAAGCCGAAGCAGGGCCGTATCGCCGTGAAAGTGATCAATCACCTGGGGGATGAGGTGATGAAGGTATTTAAGATCTAGTCAGCATGAAACTAACAAAGGTAAAAGTTGAGGATTTCAAACGGGTCAAACTTGCCGAAATCGATCTTGCGGATTTGAACATTTTAGTGGGCAGCAATGGCAGCGGAAAATCCTCCATAATTCAGGCGATTCATCTGGGGTGCTGTGTGATACGGCAAGCTGATGCAGTAAGCACCAGTTCATCCACTGTTGGAACTGATCGGTTGGACTACTTGCCAACTGATCATTATTCTTCCTTGGGTCATAATTCTGTATGGGGCAACAAGGCGGGTAGTGATTGCTCCAAATTAGAGATGACCTTTCAGCAGGATGCTGATCCAATCGTGGTTGCTTCATGTGAGCTAAGATCAGCAAGAAATGCTGGGATTTCGATCAGAGGTAGCGTTCCAGCTTCATTATCAGATAAATTGCGCAACAAGCGCAAATTCTTCTCCGCTTACATTCCTGGCATATCAGGCATCCCCAACAAGGAAGAGAAACGGTCGGAGAAAGTGATTCTGAAAGCCTGTTCATACGGTGACTCCAACATCTTCCTTCGAAACGCCCTGCACCTCATTTCGGAGCGAGACAGAAACAAGCCTGCTGGTGAAAAAAAGGACATCAACCAAATTGAAGATTGGATCTCGGAAATAGGCGACAAGATCAGTATCAACGTCAGTCACACTGACACGCAAGATTTGATAATAAAATGCAACGTCCGAGTGGGATCTGAAGGCGTTTTCAGACCAATTGAATTACTCGGAACTGGATACCTTCAGTTGATCCAAATATTTTGCTATGTCTTGCTCTTCAATCCTGGCGTTCTCTTGATTGACGAGCCGGATATTCATCTTCACCCATCGGTTCAAGAACGCCTTGTGAAAGTCTTGGCCCGTGTCGCAGCCGAGAGACAGTTCAAGATTCTAATGACGACTCACTCGCCTTTCGTAGTTCGTGGAGCCCCAGCCGACGCGCATGTTTATTGGGTGAATGAAGGAAGTATCGAATCCGCGAACCGGTCTCAAGTCGAGCTTGCGCTCGGCTGGGGGGCCTTTGGAAAAAAGGTTATTCTTGTGTCAGAGGATCAAAATACCGGCATGCTAAAGAGAATCATCGCGCAGTGGCCAGGCCTTGACCGCACAACCACATTCCTACCAGGCCGAGGATTCAAGAGCGTAACGACTCCCGATCAGGCTGCCGAAATGTCCGCTGCACTCGGTGGACGATACAAGATTCTGATTCATCGAGACCGCGACTCTCTTACCGATCAAGAAGTGGCGGATATTCAGGCCAAGTATGCAGCGAAGGGAGTGGTCATCTGGTTTCCGGAGCTTTCGGACATCGAGGGCTATTTCTGTAAACCAAGCTTCATTCAATCCTTCTTGGGGTGCTCAGAAGCTGATGCCATACAATACGTTGAAACAATCCTCATCAGCAAAGCTACCGATATCTCCGGTCAGTTTGCGGCGCAACGAGGTGCTCACAATCAAGAACTCCACGCCGCTGGTGGTAGTCCGGCCAATGCCGATGTCTGGGCTACTTTCCAAGGGAGACCATTGAAAGGGGCGAAGGGAAAATTCATCTTAAATCAACTGAAAAACGCAATTCCAGGTAGCGTTTTTCGCGAGGATCCCATCCTGAAGCACAAACCAAATGTTGAACTTGCTCCCGACCTCAAACAGCTGCTGCAACAACTGGTGGCATAATCATGGACTTCCGCATCGCCGACACCTTCACCGACAGTCTTGCTCGCCTGACTGGCGACGAGCAGAAGGCAGTGAAGACAACTGCCTTTGACCTCCAGATGAACCCGGCGAGTCCGGGCATGAGCTTTCATAAGCTGGATAAGGTAAAGGACAAAAACTTCTGGTCCGTGCGGGTGAATGCGGACATCCGCATCATCGTTCACAAGACACCGGGCAGCCTGCTGCTGTGTTATGTGAACCATCACGACAAGGCCTACGACTGGGCAGAGCGTCGGAAGCTGGAGACGCATCCCAAAACGGGTGCGGCGCAGCTCGTGGAGATTCGCGAAACGGTGCAACAAATCCTCGTGCCGCAGTATGTGGCCGAGGAACCCAAGAAGGCTGCCAAAGCGCCGAAGCCTCTCTTTGCCCATCTTTCGGAAGAAGAACTGCTGAGCTATGGCGTGCCGCCCGAATGGCTCAAGGATGTGCGTGAGGCTACCGAGGACAGTTACCTCGCCCTGGCGGATCATTTGCCCTCCGAGGCAGCTGAGGCACTGCTCGAGATCGCCACGGGTGGCAAGCCACGGCAGCCCGAGACGGTCGAGCCGCCGCCGAATCCTTTCGATCACCCCGATGCGCAGCGTCGCTTCCGCGTGATGACGAATGTGGAAGAGTTGGAGCGTGCTCTCGATGCTCCTTGGGAGAAGTGGACCGTCTTCCTGCATCCCGAGCAGAAGCAGTGGGTGGCCCGGGATTACTCCGGCCCTGCCCGCGTAGCTGGCTCCGCCGGGACCGGCAAGACGGTGGTGGCGCTGCATCGTGCCGTGCATCTGGCACGAGCCAATCCCGACTCCCGCGTCCTGCTGACCACCTTCTCCGACACGCTGGCGAATGCGCTCCGCACCAAGTTTCGCCATCTCGTCTGGAACGAGCCCCGGCTGGGAGAACGGATCGACATCCATTCCTTCAACGCCATCGGCCAACGTCTGCACAAAACCCACTGCGGCCCGGCGAAGCTGGCCAGCCGCACCTTGGTCCGTGATCTGATCAAGGAAGCCTCCAAAGAGGTCGGCAACCACAAGTTCACCCAGCACTTCCTGGTGACGGAATGGGAACAGATCGTGGATGCCTGGCAGCTCGCCACTTGGGAGGACTATCGCGACGTAGCACGGCTAGGCCGCAAGACACGACTGCCGGAGGCGCAACGCGCCGTGTTGTGGTCCATCTTCGACAAGGTCAAAGCAGCCTTGGTGGAGAAAAAGCTCCTCACCTTGGCAACGGTGTTCACAGAACTCGCCCAAAGCCTCACGGCATCCAAGA
>CAYMHJ010000507.1:0-3921 GCA_964390165.1 uncultured Prosthecobacter sp.
CAGCGACGGCAAGGACCGCTGGGAAGGCAATCACACCCGCCCCAACTGGGTCGCCTTCTCTGGCCGGATTGACGGCCAGGACGTATCGTCCGCCGTCTTTTGTAGTCCGAAAAACTTCCGCGCGCCCCAATCCGTGAGGATTCACCCGAACAAACCTTACTTTTGCTTTTCTCCCATGGTTGAAGGCCCGTTTCAGATTGCGCCCGGTGAGGAATACGTTTCACGCTACCGCTACCTGGTGACATCGAAGGTCGCCGACGTTAATCTGATCCAAAAGAACTGGGACGAATACGCGAAAACCGAGAAGTGATCGACTGGCTCATCGCTCCCACATCGGCCTTCAGCAGTGTTCGACCTTAAACGATCTCAACCATGCCATCGCCAATGCACTCCAACAAACGGGCACCAACAGCAACGGCGTGAGCACCATGGGCCAGACCGCTGATGGCAGTAACCAGCAGTAGCAGATGCAGAGCAGATGCTTTTCGACAAGCTCGACGAACTGATCAACGTGCTGCGGAGGTGAGGACGTGCCTTTGTGCCGTTCCTGACTCTGATCTGCCCTGGCATCAAACCTTCGCTGTCGGTAGTTTTTCCGACAAGAATCCATCCCGACCTGCGCGATGAATGCTGGCGATGACCCAACCTCCGAAATCTCCCGCTTTGCCGAGTGCCTCTTGCCAGCACAGGAATATCACGATGTATGCGGTGGAGACTTGTAGCGAACTTTCGCCACAAGCCGCCTGAGCAGATCGGGTAACGCAGGTCGTTTTCCAGACCGCCCAATGTCACGCTCTCCATTATTCTCCTCAAAGTCTGAAATAGACCTCTCATGAAACAAATCCTCGCCGCCGCGCTGCTGGCCCTGTCATCCACGGTCCACGCCGCAGACCCCGCGCCATCGAAGCCCAACATCCTTTATCTGCTGGCCGATAATCTCGGTTTTGCCGACACCGGCTTCCAAGGCTGCAAAGACGTGCCGACACCCCACCTGGATTCCATCGCGAAGAACGGCGTGCGTTTTACCAGCGGCTATGTCTCGGCACCCGTGTGCAGTCCGAGTCGTGCAGGGCTGCTGACAGGGCGCTATCAGACGCGCTTCGGCCATGAGTTCAATACCGACGGCCCCGGCAATGAGGCCACCGGCCTGCCGACGGGCCAGAAAACCGCGGGCGACTGGTTCAGGGAGGCCGGCTACGCCACGGGGCAGATCGGGAAATGGCACATCGGCGACTCGCGACTTACTCAATACGATCCCAACCAGCGTGGATTCACCGACTCCGTGGTTTTTGCGGGCCAGAACAAGCTCCCGCCATTGCTCTCGTGGCGGAATGGGAAGCGGGAAATGGCCGACGACCCCTATGTGGACCTGGCGATGGGTCGCGAAGCGGCTTCCTACATCGAGGCGCACAAGTCCACACCCTGGTATCTCTACGTCGCCTTTCTCTCTCCCCATGCGCCGCTGGATATTCCGCCGGGAGCGGACAAGCCGTTCGAGGGCATCACCGAGGGCAAACGCCGCAAGATCGCGGCCATGATCTCCCTGCTCGATGAAAGCGTGGGCTGCATCCTCAAAGCGTTGCGCGACTCCGGCCAGGAGGCGCGCACGCTCATCGTCTTCCACAGCGACAACGGCGCGCCCTTTGGCAGCGGCTCGAACAACACACCGTTGCGCGGCTACAAGAGCACCCTGCGCGAAGGCGGCATCCGCATGCCCTTCGCCATGCAGTGGAAAGGCACCCTGCCCGCAGGTCGCGTGTTGGACACACCCATCATCTCGCTCGACATCCTGCCCACCGCGTTGGCAGCGGCGGGCGTGACCGTGCCAGCCGATGCCCAACTCGACGGTGTGAATCTGCTGCCGTATCTCACTGGCAAGGCTTCGGCGCCGCAGCGCAATCTCTTCTGGCGTTATGGCGATCAGTATGCCGTACGCCAGGGCGACTGGAAGCTGGTCAAAACCATGGAGCAGGTCGCCAAACCACCGGTTTACACCATGGGCCTCTACAACGTCACCACCGACATAGCCGAGAAACACGATCTCTCCGCCGATCACCCCGACATAGTAAAGGCCCTCCAAAAGCTGTGGGACGAATGGAACGCCAACAACGTGACCGCGCTGTGGAACGGCGACACCAAGGACGAAGCGACTCAGACCAGCGCCAGCAGGCCGAAGAATTGAATGTGAGGGACGACTGCATAGTCATCATGACCCTGGGTGATGTTGGTGATTTTGTCAGTCATCCGTCCGAAAGGGCGAGGCGGGAAGACCGGCGCGGTTGACGAGATTGCCTTTCGGGCTGGCAGCCCAACTGTAACGAACGGCTTGCGGCTCTGAAATGCTCGAATGCCAGACGATGACCCGTTCTCCGTCGATCTTTGTCTCCGCCCAGACAAAATTCTGGTCAGGTCCAGCGATGGCAAATCCCTCCAGCTTGCCTGCATTGGCTTTCAAGCCGTCCGCATGGTCAAATGAGAGGACCATCCTGCCATTCTCATTACGCGCGGATTTGAACAGCGGGCCGGTGGGCAGCGGGATGTCCTTTTGATACACGTCATGCAGCACGACGCGGGAGAGCCGTGATGCGAACTCGGTCTTGTTTGTCGGGTGTCCTTGCTTTGGATCTCCGATGTCCATGGTGATGGCCATGCCTGTGTTTGGCACTTCCAAGGCACGGCGCTGGCCGTCACGCACGGAGACTCCCCAGCCAGTAGGTTCGCTGGGGAATTTCTGCGCCGTGGCGAAGGCGGGAATCTGCACCCAGGCGAAGTAAAAATCGTCGCCCCAGCGTGCACGCCAGTCGGCGATCAAAGTCTTCATCTGCTCACCATACAAACCAGTGAACGGACCCGCGGCGTTACGCTCGCCCTGATACCAGATGACGCCGCGCATCGTGTATGGCACCAGTGGCGCGATCATGCTGACGAAGAGACCACCGGGCTTCATGACTTGAAGGTTCTTGAACGGCGACGGAGCTTTCGGCGCTGTTTGTTTGTCTTTGAGTGCGGCGGAGCGCGCCTTTAACCATGCGGTCTTGGCATCGAGAAACTTCTTTTGCTCGGCCTCCGGCACGAATCCGTCGAGACGCTTGGTCCAGTCTTCAAGCAGCGGTTTGAAATCAGGCACGGCCTTCTGCGCGGAAAGACTCGTCCACGCTTCGATCGGTGTGCCGCCGACAGCGGAGGTCAAGATGCCGATGGGCTGCTTGATCTCAGCGAGCAGATCACGGGCAAAGAAGTATCCCATCGCGGAGAAATCGGCCACGGTCTCCGGCGAGCACACGCGCCACCTGCCGGGACGATCCTGCGTGGGATCATCCTCAGGCACAGGCAGCTCATAAATGGCAAGCGGCGCGTCATGCACGAAGACGCGGATCTCAGGATGCTTCGCAGCGGCGACTTCGGCGTCCGCGTTGTCCACCTTGCCGTGCAGCTTGCCATTGATCTGCATCGCCATATTTGACTGACCGGACGCGAGCCAGACCTCGCCGACAAGTACATCCTGGATGACTTTGTCGTTGATGCGCAGCGTCTGTGATTCTGACATAGGTGCCAGCGGATCGAGCTTGAGCTGCCACTCGCCTTTCGCGCTGGCCTTGGCCGTCTTCTTTTGACCGGCGAATTCGACGTTGATTTCAGCCCCAGCATCCGCCCTGCCCCAGATCGCCACAGGCTTGCCCGCCTGCACCACCATGTGATCTGAGATGACTGCGGGCAGTTGCAGATCGGCGTGAACCGAGATGACTGACAAGAGAAGCGCGAGGAACCATTTCATGGCAAGGAATGACGTGAAAGCATGACGCATGTTGCTGGTAAATGCCGATAACTCATGAAGGTATGAGTCCCCGCTCATGAAATCCATCTCCCGAATCCTCCCTCTCATTCTGCTGCTCAGCAGCCTGTCCCTCCATGCCGAGGTCA
>CAYMHJ010000508.1:0-3921 GCA_964390165.1 uncultured Prosthecobacter sp.
AACGCTCGATATAGTCATTCAGGTCAATCCGGTCATTCAGGTCATCCGGCGGCAGTCCGGTGAGATCCAAAGCCAGCCTCCTCATCAGCGTCTCCCGCGAAGCCTTCGGCGCTGGCTGAAGCCCTTGCTTCTTCAACTCCGCGCGAATGAAATCATCGATCGAGTTACCCGACTTCGGCTTCACCGGAGGCACAAAGGCCCAATGCGGCTCATACTTCGCTCCTTCGGCGATCCACTGCTTCAGCGTGTCCTTTTGCTTCACCGAGAGCGTCTTGTGAGACTCCGCTGGCGGCATCAGATCATCCGCATCGGTGGTCGTGATGCGTTCGATCAGCGTCTGCGGCCCCAGCTCGATCAGTTCATCGCGCACATCGAGCCGCAGATCGCCCTTGCGGTTGTTTTTGTCCGGTCCGTGGCAGTAAAAGCAGTTGTCACTGAGGATCGGTCGGATGTCGCGATTGAACGACAGCTCCGCTGCGCTTGCCGCGGAGATCTCCATTATAGAAATCAGCGCAAGCCAAGCAGCAGATGGATAGCAAAGAGCCAGCAGACCCAACACCGTTTCCTTTGAGATTACGGCGGCGCTTTGAATAAAACTGCGGGGGGTATGGGGAGGGGCACATGTCATGGTATCAAAGCAACTCGGAAACTACGGTCGCCCGCAGCCAATTATTGGCATCAAAAAGTATGTGAAATGCATGACTTGAGAGAGACTTGGCGTTTCAGTTCCTTCGTGTCACCTGCACACCTCGCCCTTCAGCCGGTCGGCGGTTTTGTCGACGGCTTGGCTTGGCAGACGGTCTTGAAGCGTGCGTTGTCGGCGAACTCCCAGACGACCTTTTGTCCGGCGTGACCTCCACCGCGCCGCTGCTCTGGCTGAAGAGCACGTTGCCATTCGCCACCAGTCAATCATCCGTGCGAATAAGACGTGGCGGACAGTAAAAGGGAGGCAGCGGTATTCGCTTACAATATCTAACTGATATCGTGGGCCTGCGGATTCACGATTAGTCCTCGGACTACCAAACCCCGGGCTCATGAGCAGCCAACTGCTTAGCGCATCAGGGCCATACAGGTGCGGGCATCGTTTCGCTGGCCTCAATGGCTTACTGGGCCAGTTTGTGTCTCCAAGTGATAGCACTGATTGGGCCGGCGATGTGGCTTGGTTGGTTGTCGCGCTCGCGGTAACTCGCACCGGAGATGGTGACAGTGCCATGGGCGTCCTTTGAATGAAGCCAACGGCGTTGGGGATCGGTCAAGATGCCAAGTCCTTCGCCAAGCACATTATCTGGAAGGTCCGTGGTGAGGATATGGCAGTCGTCGATGACCTTGAAGTCAGTGGAGCATGACACAAAACGCACTTGAACTCCCCGCGCAGGATGGCTCTCGTTTACCACCATGACGAATGTGTTTTTTTCAGGGTCATAGACCAGATCATTACTGCAACCGTAAACATGGCGGGAGAGCCGAGTCACCTGTTCATGTTGGATGAAATCAGGTTTCTGACTGCGAATCACACCGAGATAGTTGGTCTGCTCATCGGCGTATTGGTTGTCCGCGCTGTAGGTGTAGAGCATGTAATACCAGCCGTCGGGACCGAGCGTGACCGCAGGCTGCCCCACGCCGTAGCCGATGACGGGCTTGTAAGCCTTGCCCATATCTACAACCGGCAGCCCCTCGTTGAGGCGATCAAACTTCCGCCCGTCCTTGCTGAAAGCCACCATCACATAACCCTGTCCGTTGGGCCAGCGGTCGGATTTACCTGCACCGGTATAATACAAGTAATAGCCACCTTCAGCAGCGATGACACATGGGTCGCAGCAATGATCTTGGTCCGCCACGGGTTCAGCGCGACGCGGCTCCAGCGCGATCTCCCACGGTTGCTGATCGAGTTCGCTCAGGGACGTGGCCTGCTTGTAGGAGATGGTGTCGCCGTTCCAGCCCACACCTGCCCACATTTTGAAAAGTTGATCACGCGGATCAAACAACAGTGTCGGGCCATAAGCATACGGATAAACGCCCGGCCGTGCGACGAGGTCGCCTCCCACGCGATCATGAATCGGATGCTTTCCGTCGTTAGCATCAAGTTGATGGCTGGCGATCACACTGGCTGGAAGGAGATTATCAGAATGACAGAGTTGGCCCGGCGACGTAAGACACTCTGATGGCGATTCATTTGTTTCCAGAGATGTGACAGCATTTTCGAAGGATACATGCTTTGATATAGCCGGAATCAGCACACATCCTTTCAGCAGAAAACGTATCCGATTCAGCAACGGCTTTACCGCTATTTTCGCATCGTCTCTCTTAAAGTGTTCGATAGGCGCTTGCAGTTTCTTCACGATCCCTGGATCCTCAGGCTTCTTCAGGTTTGCATTCGCGGGGATCGGCGAATCCCCATCAGCATAAATCTCAGGTTTGATGCCGCGCGCATAGTCACTGCCTGCCAAGCTGTTGGCTTTAAGGGGTCAACGAAGGCTCACCTCAACAATAACCACAGCAACAAAAAGATGCGCGTGTAGGTATTCTTTTAAGCGCACTGGCGTCTGTCCTTGGGTCTGGACACCACCACGCAAATTCCATGCAAACGCGAATTTCAGCTTTCCACTTTTTTCATGCTCCAGGGGTGGCTGTGAGCCGCAGTGCCCTGCATGGAGCCACCAGCACCCGCACAGAGGCGCATCCTGTGTTCACTGGAGTTCGCCCTAATCAGTAAAGTTGCGACGCTGATTTTCCCACTTGCCTCGGTTCATCGGTGTTGTGTCTGCTCCTGTGCCCTTCGTTTTGACGCACGGCCCGAGGCATGACTGATCTGCCCGCCGTCCTCGCCCAGAAGCTCCTCCAGCACGACATCGTCAACCTCGTCCGCCGCGTTCAGCAGGGACAGCCCCTTACACCGGCTGAGCGCTCCATGCTCCAGGACATGGCGGCAGCTCCGGCGGCCCCCCCTCCACTCCTGTCTTGGTGGGCAGTTTTGTGGAGCTGGCGGCCGTCCTGGTCGTCACAAGGCGAACGATCCAGACCTGGCGGAAGCGCTCCGATGCACCCAGGCCGACCGCCGCAGGCTTGCACGAGGTGGAGGCCTGGCGGGAGTTCATGCGCCAGGCGAGGCTTGCGGGCCAATGCAGCCCGGAGGAGGCCGAACTGCGCCTGCGTCGGCTGCTGGCCGAAACCCAGGAGCGGGAGATGCGCCTTCAGGCTCGACGGGCGCTGTATGTATCGCGCGCCGAGGTGCGGGCGGAGTGGAGCCGGGTGAAGGCCCGCGTGACGAGGCTGCTGAGGGAGAAGTTTGAGCAGGAGCTTCCCGGCGTGCTGGTCGAGCTGGAGGCGTCCGAGATCCAGTCGGTGACCCAGAGGGCGATTGATGAAGTGTTGACCTGGCTCAGCCAGGGAGAGGCCTAGCCAGGAATGCGATCCAGAGCGCCTGTGGCCGCTTTAGGCCACTCCTGAGCATGGCAGCAGCCCAGAGCCGGTTGGATGCGCCTACGGCCTCGGGAACCGCCCAGGAAAACAACTCATCAATAGCAGGGTTCTACGCATTGGCTGGCCGGTTTCATTTTTCACCCCAGTGGGCGCACACTCCCGCCTCGACTTCGATGGGCACCTGCGGGAACAGGGAGGCCATTGCCTCGATCATGGAAGAGCGGACCAGTTCGCAGACCTGCCCTGCGATGGACTCGGGCGCCTCCACCAGCACCTCGTCATGCACGGTGGAGATCAGGCGGGCACCATCGGGCAGGCGCTCCGCGATGAGCACGAGAGCCTGCTTCATGCCGTCAGCTGCTCCACCCTGGACGGGTGTGTTCACGAGGGCGGTGAAGCGTTCCCATTCGGAAGCGGTTTCCGGGATGAGCCGACGGCGGCCCAGTACCGTGCGCACTTCACGGGCACCCTCGTCGGCCTTGTTGCGGCTGACGCCGTGCC
>CAYMHJ010000509.1:0-3901 GCA_964390165.1 uncultured Prosthecobacter sp.
AGAACAGACGTTTGGCGACTTCCCCGCAAACAAAAAAACGGCGTCCTGTGAGGGACGCCGCCTTCCTCGAAAATGAGGTAGAACCAATGTTAAGGTTCAATCGTTGCCGTTAAGCTTCTCCGGGTCCTTCGACACCGCCAGCAATTTGCTCCCCAGTGACATGCAAAGCCTTGTATCCCCCGGTCATCTTGAAGTAGAAAATGAGCAGCAGGTAGAGAACTCCCATGATCGCCGGAACCGCTGCCGTGATCTTCAGAGCCATGCGGCCGCCCTCGAGAGTGGCTGCGGTTACTGGCTTGCTGTCAACAGCCGCCATGCCCTTGGAGGCCTCCCACCAGTTGGCGAGTCCGTCATGGTTCTTGTCGATTTTGCCTTCTTTGGCCAGCGAGGCTCCAACGTTCGCGAGTTCCTTGCCGTCATCGGAGAGTACACCCACTTTGGCACCGTCAAGCCCCTTGATCTCGGGAAGAAAAAGGAAGCCCTTGGGCTCGGTCACCGAGTAGCGACCGTAGGTTTCGGGTGCCTTGGACTCAAGACTCTTGGTGGCATAATAGTCCTGCTTGTAGCCGATTGCCGGACCACCGAGCAGGCCTGCGGAGAGCATACCAACTCCACCCATAAGTCCGATGGCAACGGCTCCACCTTTGGGAAAGCGTTCGGAGGTCACCGCCAGCATCGTGGGCCAGAGGAAGGTTTTGCCGCAGGCATACACGGTGGCTGCCAACACGCACATGACGACTCCCTCGGCGTTGCCAAGCATGGTCAATCCCACGGCCCCAAGGATGGCACTGACGAAAAGGAGGCCGAGTGGAGAAATTCGGTGAACGATGGGTCCGGCAACGAATCGAAGGGCGAACATCAGCAGGGAGGTGTAAACAAACAGCTTCAAGCCGTTTGCCGGACTCGCCATGATCGTGCCGGTGATCTTGGAGATCCAAGAGTCGGTTCCCAGCTCCACGTAACCGACCAGGGCATGGAGGACGAGCAGGACGATGAAGATCGGGGTCATGACGGACAAGATCATCTGCCCCACCCCAACGCCTGCGGAAGCAGCTTCAGATTTCGGAAACTTCTGTCCCAAAAGCATCACTCCATAAAGAACGACGGGGATGAGGAACAAAGACATCTGGATCTTCCAATCTACCGCTGCAGCGAGGACTTTCCCCCCCTCATCCACCTTCGCCGACATGAAGGTGGATGCGAGTCCGCCAAGCACAAGGCCAGCCGGCCAGCCAGCATGCAGAATGTTGAGATAGTGCGTCTTGTTCTGCGGGAAGAGGGTGGCGGTGAGCGGGTTGACTACCGCTTCGCAGACGCCGTTGCCAATGGCGAAAATGAACATAGCGCTAAATAGACACCAGTAAGCTGCGTCTTTACCCCCGGAGGCGAAAAATGCGGGTGTCGCGAGTGTCAGCACTGCGGAGAGGAAATGCAGGACGAAGGCGGCGATCATCAACTTGCCGTAGCCGATCTTGTCGGCGAACAGGCTCGTGATGATGATGACCAGACCGAATCCGGTCAGCCCCCCACCTGTGATGGTACCGAGTTCGGTCATGGTAAAACCGAATTGTTCGGCCCATTGGCCGAGGATGCCGCCGCGAACGGAGAAACCGACGCCAGCGGCAAGAATGGCCATGAAGCCGGCCCAGAGAAGGCGGGACGCGTTGTGGGAGGTGGAGTGAGGGGTAGTCATAGTGTGGGGAGAATGGATGATGAATGAACGATTGAAAAAAGGAGGAGCGGCCAGTCTCTGGCCGCTCCTCAGCATGGAATCGTGAATCAGGCTTGTTCCATCTGGGCACCCTTTTTGTCGGGTGCCATAATGTCCACGGCCTTGTAGCCCCCGCGGGACTTGAAGTAGAGGAACATGGCGATGTAGCAGGCGAGCATGAAGGCGGGGAACATGGCCATCTTGCCCAGCGCGGTGAACTGCCCCCCCTTGGTGGCCTCGGCGATGAGGGCCTTGTCAGCCTCGACGGACACAGCGGCGGCCTTGGCGGGATCGACAGCTTTGTAAGGACCCATGACATAGCTCTTGTCCACGGTGACCTGCTGAACGAGCGCCGGATTTTCTACGGCAATGAGTTTGGTCGTCGTGTCTTCTTGAAGGCTGCCGATGAACGGAAAACCCAGGATTCCGACCGCGAGCATGCCGATGCCGGAAATGGCATTGAGAGTGAGCGCGCCGCCCTTCGGACTCTGCTCAGCGGTGATGCCGAGCATGGTGGGCCAGAAGAAGGTTTTGCCGAAGGCATACAGCGTGGCGGCGGAGAAGATTGCGATGAGCCCAGAATTGCCGGTCTGGGACAATGCGGTAAGGCCTACAATGGCCAAGATGGAGCTGAGGATGAGGAGGCCGATCGGCGAGAGTTTGTGAACGATTGGGCCAGCGAAAAAGCGCAGCACCATCATAATCGCGGAGGTATAGACGAGCACGAAGCCGGGGTTGGCACCTGCGGCTTTCATGGGTTCTTCCATCAGCGAACCGATCCAGCCGTCCGTGCCGATTTCGGTGGTCGCCAGAGGCATCATGATCACGATCATGAAAGCTAGGAGTGGGCGGCCGAAGCTCTTGGTGATCACGCCGAAAAGGATGGCGACGATGGCGGTGTAAATCCACTTCGCGTTCGGGCTGAAGAAGATCGCTTTCAGCTCAGGCACCTGATCGAGTTGGGCAAAGATGAGAGCGAAGGAGACGAAGGCACCGAAGACGCCAAGTTCCCTGAGCATGTCCACGTAGCCCACCCCTGCCGCCTCGCGCTCGTTTTTTGGGAATGTCGCTCCGAGCAGCATGATGAGGTAAACCACGGCCGGGGCCAGCACGAGGCCTAGGACAATGCGCCAGTCACCAGTTTTTGCCACGTCGGCGAGGGCGATGGTGCAGAGGCCACCAACGACGAGACCACCAGGCCAGCCAGCGTGCAGGATGTTCAGCCATTTTGTCTTGTCTTTGCTGAACATGGTGGCGACGACAGGATTGATGAACGCCTCAACCGTTCCATTACCAAGCCCCAAAATTACGCTACCCCAATAGAGAAGATTGAAGGCGCTCTTCTGTGCGGTCACTAGAGCTTCTCCAGAGACTCCTTCAAGGGCGCTGTAGGCCATGAACGCCATGGCAGTGTAGATGAGATAACTGACAAAAGAAAACAGCATCGCGATCTTGTACCCGATACGGTCGATAACTAGGCTCCAGAGGATAATTGAGATCGCGAAGGGCCAAATACCAGCCCCCTTGAGCGCTCCAATGGTTCCCTTGTCGATATTCAGCACATCGCCGAGGCGGACATCACAGAGGTACATTCGCGAGAAGAACGCATAGGATGTGGTGATTAGCGCGATGAAGCAGCCCCAAAAGAGGGCCATAGATGGTTTACCGTCGTTTCTCATGTGGTTGGAGGGCGTGGTTGGCTAGAGACAAGTGCCGCCAACACATTCCCCGAGCGGGGCATTATGGCGATACCGAGGCCGTTTTAGGCATGGTCAGCACTTTGAACAAGCAAAAAGTGCCGAAAGGCTCAAATCAAGCCCGCCCGCCGCTCAGCGCCGTCGTTTTCCCCGGCGTTCGTGGACGGGCTGTACGGTGGGGTGGGTGGCGTGGATCACCTTGTAGCCACCGCTTTCGGCGACTTTTTCGACCGTGGCAAAGGTCTCGTTCAGCAGGTTCTCGTAGGGCAGTTGGCGGTTCGCCACCAGCCACAGCTCCCCTTCACTGCGCAGGGCCTGGGCGGCGGTGGCGATGAATTTCAAGCCGATCAGGGAATCCGCATACTTCCCCTCATGAAACGGCGGATTCATGACGATAGCGTCGAACTTTCGGCTGCCGATCAGCGCTGTCGCGTCCTGCCAGTGCGGCTTGGCCTTCACCTTGGTCATGACCAGCCCCAGATTCCGCCGGGCA
>CAYMHJ010000510.1:0-3896 GCA_964390165.1 uncultured Prosthecobacter sp.
GGCAGCTCGCGAACTCCTGCTTCGTCCAGCAGTCGCCGCCATCAATGAGCATCTCACCATTCTCGATCTTCCAGGGGCACGGCCCCCATTCACTGGTCGGCTTGCCTTTTTCGTCCTTTTTTTTGCTCTGAAGCGCATCTGAGCTGGTGCCATCGAAGATGATGATGGCGTCCGCTGGCGGGTCGCCGAGCTTTTCACCTGGCTTCACGGCTTCAGGGCGAGGGCGATCGATGTCGTGGACCTTCCATTTTGTGCCGGGGATGATGGGCGTGTCGGAGTAGCCGATGGGGGAGGGTTTGTCATCCGCAGCGAGTGCGGCTGAGCTGGTCAAAGCCAGGGTGGCAAGGATGAGTCTGGAGATGGGGGTCTTCATAAGGAGAGGGGCGCAAACGAGCCGCTTCGTGACCTGCTTTCAAGCGTTGTCTCGCTCATTGCCACTACCCTGCCCCGCCAGATGTCTGCCGACTTTCCAGCTGATGCCAGGACGGGTTCCCTTCATTCACAGTGAGATCACTTTTTAGCTGTGCATCCGGGGGGCATTGTGGCTAGCTTTATTTTCCCACATGTCATCTCCTCCCCGCCCGGCTCCTGAAATCCGCGACCATGAGACGCTCCGCATCATCGGACGCGGTGCTTATGGTGAGGTATGGATGGCGCGCTCGGTGACCGGTGCGCTGCGTGCGGTGAAAGTGGTTTGGCGTGAGGACTACGATCATGCGGACTCTTTTGAGCGCGAGTTCGAGGCGATCAAACGCTACGAGCCGATCTCACGACGTCATGCCGGGCTGGTGCCCATCCTCCAGGTGGGGCGCAGTGATGCTCAGGGCTTTTATTATTATGTGATGGAGTTGGCCGATGATCTGGAGACGGCCCGTGACATCGATGCTGAGAAGTACAAGCCGCACACGCTGGGGCTGGAGATGCGGCGCTCGAAGAAGATCAAGGCCGACCGCTGTCTGGCCATCGGCGCAAACGTGGCGGAGGGCTTGCAGCACCTGCACGAGAGCAAGCTGATCCACCGCGATGTGAAGCCCTCGAACCTGATCTTCATAGACGGACACTGTCGGCTGGCGGACATCGGGCTCGTGGCCCTGCTCGGGCAGCGGAGTTTTGTCGGCACGGAGGGTTTTGTGGCACCTGAGGGGCCTGGCTCTCCGGCTTCGGACGTATTTTCCCTCGGCATGGTTTTGTATGAGGCCAGTACGGGCAAGGACCGGCTCGACTTCCCGGACATCCCCTCATGCAGTGACAGTGGTGACAATCTGGAGTCCTGGCAGAGGCTGCATCGGGTGATCTGCACGGCCTGCGCCCCGCAGGCAAAGAACCGCTACATGAGCGCACGAGAGATGGCGCTGGATCTGCGCGGGCAGCCGCTGCCCTCCTCACGCCGGGCGATGTGGCATTGGGCCGCTGCAGCGGTGATCACGCTGACTCTGGCGGTGGGCTTCGGCATGTGGCTGGCACAACGGAATGGCGCCCTTGGGATGGTATCTGTGCAAAAAAGCACGCCCATGCTGATGATCAAAACCACTCCCGCAGGAGCGCATGTGTATTCCGGTGAAGATGATTTGGGCGTGACACCTTTGGCGCTTAATCCCGAAGAAGGCGTGCCCATCATCTACCAACTCCGCCTGCCAGGTCACAAGCACCAGGAGGTGGAGCACACGGCGAACCGGGCGAAACCTGCGGAGTATGATCTGACAATGGAGCTCACTCGTCTGCCCCAGGAGGGTGAGCGCTGGCAAAACAGCCTCGGCATGATTTTCAAACCTGCGCCCGGTGGCCACATCACGATCCAGCCGGTGGAGATCAAGCACTTTAAGCGCTTCCTCGAAGCAACGGGCCGTTCCTTTGAGGGGAGAGTGGTCCGCGCGGGCACGGGGAAGGAGACGGCCTATTATGTCGTGGCTCCGGTGGGAGATTCAGAGGCCTTCCGCTTCTGGCTCACAGATCGGGATCGCGAAGCTGGACTGTTGAGCCAGGAGCATCACTATGATGTGGAGCCCTTCTATTATGTCGATGCCCCCGGCGCTGGAGCGGAAGACATGCCAGATGAGCGCGAAGGCGAGCCCGCAGGCACGAGCGGCAACGAAAGCGCGGACTGGCAGGCCTTTCATCTGCGCGTGGAGCGGCAGACCTACGGCAGCGTGGTCATCCGCAGCTCACCGGAAAAAGTGCGGGTCTTCCAGTACGAGGAGTTTCTCGGCTACACGCCACTGGAGCTGCCCCGCGTGCGCAGCGGCCTGATCGAGTATGAACTTCGTGAAGAAGGCTTCTCCGATGTGGTGCTCGAAGGCGAAGTCAGCGCCGGCGAACTTCTCGAGCTTTTCACTGACATGCAGACGCGGCAGGCGGTGACCTTTGGTCGTGAATGGAAGGCGAACGGCCTGGGCATCCGCTTCGTACCGCTGACGGAGACGACCATGATCGCCGCCACCGAAACAAGGCGGCGGGATTACATCGAGTTTGTAAAGTCAGTGAACGCACGCCGTCCAGGGAGCATGGATGTGGACGGAAAGGGCGGCACGCAGCCCGTCGTGAGCGTGGATCGCGAAGAAGCGCGCGCCTTCTGTGCCTGGCTCACCGAGCGCGAGCGCAATGCCGGCCTCATCGGCCCGAAGGACGTGTATCGCCTGCCCACTGACGACGAATGGAGCCGCGCCGTCGGCCTGCCACTGGAGCGCGGCACGAAGCCGAGCGAGCGCAATGGCCGCATCCGTGGCATCTACCCCTGGGGTTTTGACTGGCCGCCACCGCCAAGCATCGACAACCTCGCCGATGCCAACGGAGCGCGGAAAGCTAATCTGGAAACCTTCATCCCTGGTTACGAAGATCGTTTCCCCAATCTCGCTCCCGTAACCGCCTTCCTGCCTAACGAACGGGGCATCCTCAGCCTCGCCGGCAATGCCAGCGAGTGGGTGGACACCGACTTCGACAGCACAAAAAGCAGCGACTCCAAAAGCACTCTCGGCACTGTGCGCGGCGGCAACTGGCGCAGCGCCAACCCGGATGAACTCCTCTCCTCCACCCGCACCCCGGTTCCGCCGGACACCAAGCGTCCGACCATCGGTTTCCGCATCGTGCTGGAGCGGCGTAAGTGAAGAAAAAAAGAGTGCAGTTCTCAGTTTGTCCAAAAAGCAATGCCATGACTGACACACTGGCTCACTCATTGAACCCTACACCTCCACCGCTTCACACTTCTCACGCCAGCCTGGAAAGTTCCACACATTCGGAAAGCCCGAACACTGCAGGGGCTTCACCGCCTGGATGCGGCAGACGTTCACGCCTTCGAGGAAGAGGCACTCACCATTCGGCTTGTCGATGATCGAAAGTCCGGTGCGGTTGGCGTTCAGTCGAGTGCTCGTCTCGATGAACTCCTGCTCATCCATGCCGATGTAGGCCGCGATGGCGGTGACCTCCGCGGCAGTTACATTGACATCTCCAGGCCAACGGCAGCAGTTTCCACAACGCACGCATTGATAATGGGGTTTAGAAGCTTCGGCGGGAGGATGGGCAAGTTCGGGCATGGATGATATTTCAATTCGCGGGCTGGAAGAAGCGCAATGATGTCGCCCGCAAGCCACATCAACGACTAAACCCTGGGATTGGCAAAGTTTGAACCGACCTTGGTGCTCTTGAGTATCAAGCCATGAGCGCCTTCACCGGCTTCGCGGGATTGATGCCGATGAGCTTGCCGTCGAGACCCTGGGTCTTGAAGCTGAAGCGGTCGGCGTGGAAACCGAGGAGGTGCAGCACGGTGGCATGGAAGTCGCTGATATGGAGCGGGTCTTTGACGATGTTGTAGCTGAAGTCGTCCGTCTCTCCATAGATCTGACCGCCTTTGGAGCCACCGCCCGCCATCCACATACTGAAGCAGCGTGGGTGATGGTCACGTC
>CAYMHJ010000511.1:0-3893 GCA_964390165.1 uncultured Prosthecobacter sp.
CGAAGTGGGAGGAAAGCACCCGCACCGATCTCACGCTCAAAGAGATCGCGCCGGGCCACTTCGTGCAGCCTTGTCCGTGCTGCACGTGATGGGACTTGCCCCCTGCGGCTTTTTCGGGAGCCTTGCCGGTCTGTTTTCCGAATGCCTGAACGAACGATCCATGTGCAAGCCGTCACGCTCGGCCTGGGCGATGACCTGGAGTTGGTGGAATGCCATGGATTTCCCGAGGTCTCGAGCCTGGGCGACAAAGCCGGGCGCGCGGCGGTGGGTTTGCGCTCGAAGATCACAGCGCTGCTGAAAGACCCTGATGCCGTGCCTGTTCCGACGCTGCATCGTAGGGTGACGGGCAAGGATGCCCGCGTGGAGCAAATGACGCTCACACTGGATGCGCCCAAGAAGTGCGCCGACTGGCAGATGCAGGTGGAACTGCGTTTTGATTATCTCACGTGGTCGGAGGCAGACGACTTGCACTTGGCCTTCGTTCCCGTGCTCGGAGTGCAGGTGATCGCTGCAAAGGCGGAGCAGATCGCTGAACGCGTGGAGGCTCATGTGCGGCTGTCGCTCGTGGACCGTGTGAAACGCGTGACTCTGGCTGGCCTGGCGAGGACGCAGATCGTGCGTGAGCTGCGGGTGGATGAACTCAGCGTCACGGCCGAGATCAAGACACCGCGTGAGCTGGAGGAACAGAAGGACGGGGAGAAAAAAGAGAAGTCGGTGCTGCGCAGGGTGGCGGTGAAACTCACGCGGCAGAACACGGCGCCCGCATTCGAGATGGAAGCCACGCTGCACCTGTTGCGGGAGGCGCTACAGTCACGCCAGCCTGCCAGCGTGCTGCTCGTGGGGCCGCCAGGTGTGGGAAAGACGGCTGCCGTGCGGGAACTGGCACGCATGACTGAAAAAAATGTCTGGAGCACCAGCGGCGCGCAGCTCATCGCCGGCCAGTCGGGATTCGGACAGTGGCAGGAGCGCTGCCGGGACCTGTGCCGCGAGGCTTCGAAGACGAAGGCGGTGCTGCATCTTGGGAATCTCGTGGAGCTGATGGAGGTCGGCCAGCACAGTGCGAATGCGCAGAGCATCGCCAGCTTCTTGCGCCCATGGATCGCTCGTGGCGAGCTTTTGGCCATCGCTGAATGCACACCGGAGCAACTGGCGGTCATTGAGCGGCGTGATCCGCACATCGCAGGCGCATTTCTGCACATTCGGGTGCCGGAGCCGGTTCCAGGGGTCACGCGGCGCATTTTGGACCAGGTGTTTCAGCATCTGGCACGCAAGGACAGCGATCACGCACGGTCCGAACCCGCGCTGGACTGGATTCATCGGCTGCATCGACGCTACGCCACCTATTCGGCCAATCCGGGGCGTCCGATCCGCTTTTTGGCGACGCTGGTCACCGAGCAACCGGTGGATCAAAAGACGCTGCTGAGCGTGGAGCAGGTCACTGCAGCATTCACGCGAGAAACAGGACTGCCGGAGGTGCTTTTAAAGGATGAACTCCCGCTCGACCTCGTGGCCACACGGCAATGGTTCACTCAGCGGGTGATCGGCCAGCCAGAGGCGGTGGAAGCGGTGCTGGATCTGCTCGTGACGGTAAAAGCCCGCCTGAACCGTCCCAAGCAACCGCTGGCGTCGTTCTTATTTGTCGGCCCGACGGGCACGGGCAAGACGGAGCTGGCGAAGTCCCTCTCGGAGTTTCTCTTTGGCAGCGCGAACCGGCTGGCCCGCTTCGATTTGAGCGAGTTCAGTGATGCGAGCTCGGTTCAGCGCCTGATCGGCGGTGCAGGGCAAGCGGAGGGGCTTCTGACCTCCCGCGTGCGCGAGCAGCCGTTCAGCGTCCTGCTGCTGGACGAGTTCGAGAAGGCTGATCCGTCGTTTTTTGACCTGCTGCTGCAAATCCTCGGTGATGGACGCCTCACGGACAGCGCGGGACGCGTGGCGGACTTCTGCAACACGGTGGTCATCATGACCTCCAATCTCGGCGCACGGGATTTTCAGCGTGGCGCCGTGGGTTTTCCTGGCACGAGCGAAAGCGATGACAGCAGCCATTTTGACGAGGCGGCACGCCAGTTTCTGCGCCCGGAGATTTACAACCGCCTCGGTGGCATTCTTCGATTCCGCGCTCTGAGTCGCGACCTCATGCTACGGGTCACCCGCCGTCATCTCGATCTTCTGCGGCAGCGTGACGGCATCCGCCTGAGTGATGTGGATCTGCGGCTCGGTCCCGGAGTCGAGGAGCATCTGGCAGATCGCGGGCACGACCCAAATTATGGCGCACGACCGCTGAAGCGCCTGCTGGAGCGTGAGCTGATGGTGCCGCTGGCCGAGGCACTGAACGACGTGCGGCATCGTCAGCCGCTCGTCGCCACGGTGAATGTCGTGAAGCAGGCGCTGGTGATCGAAGTGCGCCAGCGTCAGGCCAAGGAGGATGCCGCAGCAACGCAGCAGGCCCTGAAACTTGCCGAAGAGGTGGTGGCGCTGCGACGAGGCCTGTCAAAACTCACACGAAGCTCGACCGTGAGTGCGCTGGAGAATGAAGTGCCAATGCTGGCCGTGCTGGAACGCCGGAGTGCGAAACGCGGCTGGCTCAGCAGCGACGAACAGGAGCGCATGGCGCGCCTGGGGCATTTGCGGCGCTTATTGTGTGGCCTAGCCGCACTCACCCAGCGCATGGATGGCCTGGAGACGGACACGCTCGGCACTTTTCATCTGGCGGGTGGTTTTGACGCGACGGCGCTGCACCAACGCCTGTCAGAGATTCAAAGGGATCGTCAGCAGCTTCAGCGTGACTTCTTTCGCCTGAGTTTCACGCAGCCGGATGACATCGTGATCGCAATCTACAGCGAAGATCGTGGCTGGATGCAGCAGATGATCCGCATCTACCTCGACCACGCCTCTGCCCTGGGTGGAAAGCTCGCCGAATTCGAATTCGTGCTGCCACCAGCGGGCCGGGATGCGCCGGAGAGCAAGCCGAGACGTGAGCCGCCGAAGAACGTGAGCGAACCGATGGCCAGACCGCCCGGCGGCTGGGTCGGCGCTCTTTTGCATCTGCGCGGCGAGCTGTTTCATCCGCGTTTCTTGAACGAGACCGGCCTGCACAAACACGTCAGCAAAGGCGTGCACCGGCTCTGCTTGGTGGAGGCTGGCGCGACGAATCTGGCCGCCTACGAGCCCCCCGTCGGCATCCACCGGGCCGGCTTCATCACGGACAAGTCCAACAAGCCGCGCCGTCTTTTCAACGCCGACGAAAACAAGATCACCGACAGCATCATCGGCGAATCCGAGTGGGCGCGTTCCGAGCCAGATGCGGCGATGCGACGCCTGATCGAGGCGCGCCTCACGAAGGCCGTGGAGGAACTGTCATGACCGTCACACTGCCCATTTACATCGAAGAGCACTTGCGGGGAGCGGGTGAAGCGCCGCTGTTCGTGCTGCGGCCGCTGCACCGTGATGAACCCGTGCGCAAGTCGGAGAAGCTCGCACGCGCTCTCGCGCAGATGCAGGCGGATCTGCAAACGAGGCTCCTGGAGCTTTCGCAGGACACCCGGCATGACGAGCTGGCACGCTGGTGCCTGCTGCCGGATTACGAGAGCACCACGCTTGAACTGCGCATCGAGTTGAAGAGCGGTTCGCATCAGCGGCGGTTCTTTCTCGCGGGTTACGAGTCGCTGGGTCGCAAGTTGTGGTTCACTCCGAAGCTGCCCGAGCTGCACTTCGAAGTGCTGAAGGACCAGCGGCTGGGCGATCGCGCGGTGGAGGTGCTGACGCAGCATTTTCGCGGGATGGAAAAGAAGGGCGACGAGGTCGATCTCGACGACCACGCGCTGCCGCAGGACGGTAAAGCGCGGCTCACTGTGCTGGATGTCAATATCAAGCCGGCACTCAACGCGGTGAAGGCG
>CAYMHJ010000512.1:0-3883 GCA_964390165.1 uncultured Prosthecobacter sp.
CTCGCCCGCGGCCTGCCGCTGGAGGCTGTCCGCGCCATCAACACCTTCGCCACCGGCGGCACCCTCCCCCGGCTCACCGTCCTGCTCGATCTCGATACCGAAACCGCCTGGCAGCGCATCCATGCCACCGGGCGCGAACTTGACCGCATGGAGAGCCAGCCGCGCGAGTTCTATGAAAAAGTCCGCCAGGGCTACCTCGACCTCGCCCGCGCCGAGCCCGCACGCATCGCCATCGTCGATGCCTCCCACAGCCCCGAAGCCGTCCATGGCGAAATCCTGAAGCTCGTCGAGACTCACCGCCATGCCGTATAAAGCCGACCACGCGCTCAGCCTCCTCACCCGTGCCCATAAGCTCGGGCGCATGGCCCACGCCTACCTCATCAGCGGCCCGCGCGAAGCGCGGCTGGAGGACTTCGCTTCCTCCGTCCTCAGTCTCCTCAGCCCCGTCCGCCACGCCAGCCTGGACGACTGGGCGCAGGATGGTGCCGTCATCCTCCGACCCCAGAGCAAATCCCGCCGCATCTCCGTCGGCGATGACGCCAGCGAGGTCGGGACGATCCGCTTCCTGGAGCGCATGATCCACCGCACCACCGCCCCCGGCGGTCACAAGCTCGGCATCATCGTCGATGCCGAGCGCATGACCATCCCCGCGCAAAACGCCTTCCTCAAGACCCTCGAAGAGCCGCCGCCCCGAACCCTCATCCTGCTCATCAGCAACCATCCCGAGCAGCTCCTCACCACCATCCTTTCCCGCGTCATCCAGATGCCACTCCTGCCACCCGCAGGCATCCGCCATTTTGACAAACACGAGATGAAGCTGCTCGCCGTGCTTCAGCAGCTCGCCAGCCGCTCCACCGGTGGCATCGGAGCCGCCCTCGGATTAAAGGCTGACTTCCAGGCCGTGATCGATGACCTCTACGACGAGATCAAAAAGGAGCAGGAGGAGGAGTTTGAGAAGGAGCAGGACCATTACGCCAAAACCACCGACGGCACCTGGCTGAAGCAGCGTGAAGAAGAGGTCAGCGCCCAGATCGAGGCCCGCTACCTCCAGCGCCGCGACGCCCTCATGGACCTCGTCCTAGCCTGGATGGGCGACGTGGCCCGCCAGCAGGTCGGTGCCGCCAATCTCGACCTCCCCCAGTTCAAGCACGCCACCGCCCGGCTCGCCGAGCAATGGAAACCCGAGGAGACCACCCAGCGCCTCCGCGCCATCCGCCAGCTAGAGCAGCACCTGCACACCAACGTGAACGAAGGCCTGGCTCTCGAAGTAGCCTTCATTCAGGCATTCGGGAGGTAAACCTGGGGGCAGAGCATCGCTTGCTGACCCGCACTCACTTGCGAGGATTAAGTGCTCCGTTCTCAGTCCGAGTAAGCGGACGCGACGACAACTGAGCATTTTGGCGTTCAGAATCACCAAATGTTAGCCCCCTTCCCCAGCTTCCGCATCCAACTCAGGCTCGGATCGCGGCCAAAGCCTCAATCAAATCCCGCTCGGTCACATCCTTGCTGACAAAGGCATCTCCCAGCTTGCTGAGCAGCACGAAGCGGATGCGCCCCTGATCGAATTTCTTGTCCATTTTGGCGATGCGGAGCAGCTCTTCAGTCTTAAAATCCGCCCCGAGCACCACCGGCAGCTCGAAACGCCGCAGCAGTGCCACGATGCGCTCCGCCCCGGCCTCATCCAACGTGGAAAGTTTTACCGAAAGCACCGCCGCAGCTCGCAGACCGAGCGAGATCGCCTCGCCATGGAGGAGCTGCCCATAACCGGCAGCCGCCTCAATCGCGTGACCCAGCGTGTGACCGAAATTCAGCAAGGCACGGATGCCGAGAGTTTCATATTCATCCGCCTCCACCACGCGCGCCTTGATGGCGATGTTGCGGCGAATCAGCTCGCTAAGATCACCCGCGCCAGCCGCCACTTCGTCGATCAGCGGCAACATGGCCGCATCCCGGATACATGCGTGCTTGATGATCTCAGCGAAGCCTTCGTTGAACTCCCTCTCTGGAAGTGAAGACAGTGTGTCGATGTCCGCGATGACATGTGCAGGCTGATGGAATGCCCCGACCATGTTCTTCGCATCTGGCAAATTGACCCCCGTCTTGCCACCCACGCTGCTGTCCACCTGGCTCAGGACCGTCGTCGGCACCTGGATGTAAGGGATTCCGCGTTGGTAGATGCTTGCACAAAAGCCGCCGAGATCGCCGATCACACCGCCGCCGAGCGCCACGACAAAGCTTTTCCGGTCCAAACCCGCACGAGCCATCTCGCTGCACACCGTTTCCGCCACGATGAGGCTCTTGCTCGCCTCCCCGGAAGGCACAGTAATCAGGCAGACCTTCTTTCCAGCGGCTTCAAGACTCGCCACCGCCGTCGCAGCATACAGCGGACCGACTTTTGAGTCCGTGATCACCGCACAGGTCGAGCGATTGCCAAAACGTTCGTTCGCCAACACGCCCAGATTTTTCAGCAAACCACGCCCCACATCCACCCGGTAACTGCGTGATCCTAGATCGACGTGGACACTGTGGGCGGGCTGGGCGGAGATTTCAGACATGGAAAAAGGTCAATGAGGTGGCTGGCCGACGACTCTGGCGTGCTCGTGGAGTCGAGGCAAATCGTTTGCAGCCATGTCTCGCGTCGAAACCACGTCCCCTGCCGCTTTGCATAGCGGCGCGTGGACTGCTGCATCGCCTCCACCGCATCCGCCAGCGTGCATTCACCTGCCAGATGTGCCCACAGTTCCTTCACGCCGATGGCTTTCTCCAGCCCGCCCTTGCCATCAAACGCTGCCACCTCCGCCAGCACGCCCGAGTCGATCATCGTAAGCACGCGTTGATTGATCCGCGCATAAAGCGCCTCGCGCTCCCAGCTCAGCACCACTCCCCTGCCCCACGGCTGCGTTTGAGCAAAGTTCTGCCTCAAGGCGGATTGCGGCTGCCCCGTGAGCAGGCAGATCTCCAGCGCCCGCTCCACATAGCGCGGATTCGCCAGCGGCACGTTTTGCGCAGCTTCTGGGTCGAGCGCGAGCAGTCGGTTCACCTTCTCCTCCAGCGGCATAGCTCGCATCTGCACGCGCAGCGCTTCATCCCCCTTCGGCAGCTCCGCCAGTCCATGGGACAGCGCTTTGATGTAAAGCCCCGATCCACCCACCACGATCGGCCACCGCCCACGCCCCGCGATGTCTGCGATCACCGGCAGCGCCAGCTCTCGATACCGCTGCGCATCGCAGGGCGACTCAGGATCGAGCACATCGTAGAGATGATGCGGCACCCGCTCCTGTTCCGAAGGTGAAGGCTTCGCCGTCAAAACATCCAGCCCGCGATAAAGCTGAAACGCATCCGCATTCACCACCTCGCCCCCGATTCTCTCCGCCAGCGCCACCGCCAGGCCCGATTTCCCCGAAGCTGTGGGGCCGGTGAGGTAGAATGGAGCGGTGTTTGGAGCAGGAGACACGTGTAAGCTTCACCTCTGAATCAAGAATCCTTGCCGCTCGACAGTTTCCCCAGCGCTGCCACGTTGGATCAGCACACCATGAAACGCTTCACCAGCCTCCTTGCCGTCCTCGCTTACCTTTCCTCACTGCCAGCGCAGGAGCCAGCTCCTGGAGCACCCCAGGTCCCGCAGGAACTCATGCAGCGACTTTTCAATCCGGGAGCCACCGAGGAGGAACTCATCGCCGCCACCAAAGACGCGAACAAAGCCGGTGTGCCACGCCAGCAGATCATCGAGGCCAAGCTCATCTGGGGCCTGCGCACCCAAAACGCCGCCTGGCTCGGCAAGATCCTCCCCGAACTGGAGATCCTCGCCCAGAACTTCGATGCCACCCAGTCCGCCGGCATCAAGTCCGCCGACGACATCCGCGCCTTCATCGAATACACCAAG
>CAYMHJ010000513.1:0-3876 GCA_964390165.1 uncultured Prosthecobacter sp.
GGAAGGCGTCCCGGTAGCCGGTGAGCTTGCCGCCTGCGCCGGACCACGGGGCCTCCTCGCCGTTGAAATTGCCCGCACCCGCCGGCGGCGGCCATGCGCTGCCCCAGGGATGGCCGGGGAGCTTGCCGCTCTTGTCCCAGGACGAGAGAGCCGCGTCCTCCTGCGCGCCGATGCCGATGGCGCAGCTCCATTCATGATCGCTGGGCAGGCGGTAGGCCGCAGTGGCGGGTAGTTTCCCTGCCTTCCGCTCGCGCTCGGTGAGCCAGAGGCAAAAGGCCTCCGCGTCGCCAAGGGTGACCATGCAGGCGGGGTGGGTGGGTTCCTGGGGGAATCCGGGTTTCGGCCACTCGCGCTTCGTCTCCTTCACAAACGCCTCATAGTCCTGCACCCGCGTTTCCCAGATGCTGAAGAGCACCCGCTTCCCGTCCGTCGGCCCACCGGTGATGGGCACGGGGACGAACTTCATGCCGAGAGTGTTCACGAAGGGGGCAGCTTTGGTGGCGGTGCTGGGTGTTGTGGAGCTCGGCTGGGCACCAACCGGCTCGATCCACAGCACATAGCCGAAAGGCTTCGCCCCGGAGGCGCTGGCAAAGAGGGCAAAGTTCGTCTCCGGCCGCAGCGTCGCGCTTTCGAGCGTGTCCACGGTGGGAAGGTCGGCCTCCACGGCCCGCCAGGCGCCGTCGGCGTTCAGCCACAGGTGGTCCCGCAGCCGCACGGCATCCTTGCCGAGAAGTTTCACCCGGCCATTGAAACCCACCGGCTGCTGCGGGTGCGCGCTGCGTGGCAGCGGGAAGCTCCAGACCTGCCCGGCCTCATCCAGCAGATGCAGCGCGTCATGGAAGGAGGAAATCTGGCGCACCGGCTGCATCTCCGGCTCCGTCTTCCATTTTACCGGCCCCTCCCAGCCCCAGATGGAAACCGTGCCGTCGTGATGCAGCGTGGCCGCGTGGGTGTAGGTCACGGCCACTCCCTTGACGTTTTGCAGGGCGGCCGCCTCCGGCTGCGGCCAGCGCGGCGTACCCATGCCCTGGGGCTGGCTCGCGTCTTCCATCGCCTCCTCGTAGCGGCGGCCGAAGACCACCGCCCGCCCGTCCTCCAGCAGCGCCACGCCATGGTGGCTGCCGCAGGCCGCGTCCGCCACCTTCGCGCCTTTCAGGCTGGCCGGCAGCGCCATCTCCTGCGCCGGGTGAAAGCGCAGTCCGCCCGCCTTGTCGATGAAGCAAGCGTGGCTGTGGTAGCTGCGCCCGATCTTGCGGATGCCCTGGAAATCCGCCTTCCCATCGGAGGAAACCGTCTCCCCGTTGGCCCGCAGCGCCACCCAGTGGTCCGCGCCCGCCGCCACGTCCACAAAGTCGTCAACGGCGGCGAACTTGGCGATGTCCGGGGCGCTGCCGTTCCTCAAGATGCCTGCGGCGCGGAGGCGGCCTTTGGCTTCAATCTCTGGCTTCTGGACGTTTTCCGTCGCGGTGCTGGGCGTCGGGGTCGCAGGTTTGGCATTGGCCTCCACCGGCTCGATCCACACGCCAGCCACATTGGAGGCATTCACGTCGCCGACGATGCGGAGGTCCCAGGCTTCGCGGGGGCGGTCGCCGATCTGCCGGAGGAGCGCGTCCACCTCCGCCTGAACGTTCGAGCGGGACTTGTCATTCCAGGTCCAGACAGACGCCCCGTTGGACCACAGCAGTTGATCGCCGATGGCTGCAACGTCACTGGTGACCAAGCCGCCGGTCAACGGTCGGCTGCCGCTGAGATTATAGACTTCACCACTTCGGGTCAGCACCCGGAGAAGCCCATAGCCGGTCTGGATGTCGGCGATCTCTCCCCACTTCTCGAAGGGCTGGAGATCAAAGAGGCCGGAGCTGCCGCCGTGCCCGCCCCAGACGAACCATTTCCCATCCTGCCGCAGCGTGGCCGCGCGCCAGTGGGTGATGGCGATCTTGAGCACGTTTTGCAGGGCCTCGGCAGGAGGGGCAGGCCACTTCGGGCCTTCGTGATCGCGGGTGTAGTGCTCACCCCAGACCCTTGCGCTGCCGTCCTTGAGCAGAGCGATGGCCTGGCCGCCGTCCCAGCAGGCATCTACCACGCCGATGCGCTGCACTTCCTCCGGGATGGCTTTCACTTCCACCGACGCCTGACGCTCGATGCCCAGCCGCCCGTCGCGGTTGATCGTGCCGTAGCTGTTGAACCAGGAAGGCAGCAGGCGGACGATGTTCTTGCTTCCGTAGCCGCCCACATCGGTGACCTGCGTCCCATTCGCCCGCAGGCCCACCCAGCCCCGGTCGGTGAGGATCACCTGCACGAAGTCGGTGATGCCATCGGCGTTCTTGAGGTCCAGCGGCTTGCCATCCAGATGGAAGCCCGCGCCGCGGAGGCGGCCGGTGAGGTGAGGTTGCGTCGCTGGGGGGAGGACACCCGTCACCCCCGCCAGCTTCAGCGCCTCCGCCTCGCTGAGGCCGTCGAGATTGATGAACTCGATGTCCCGCAGCAGGTGCCCGGTTTGCAGGGTGAAGATACCGCGGGTCAGGCGCGTGTCCTCGGCGATGGGCAGCAGTTGGCCATTGATCCGCCCGATCAGGCGGCTGCCGATGGTGTAGAACTCAAGACGGATATCTTGCCCCGCCTTGAGCGCGCCGGGCAGGAGCAGCTTCTTGAAGATGTTCGACTTGCGCGTCTGGCCGTCGTAATGCGCCAGGGAAACGCTGAGATTGGCCGTGTCTCCGCCACCAAGCTGAAGGCGATAGCCTTCCTGCCGGGGCGGCGGCGCGGTGGTGTGTCGCAGGGTGAGGGTGGCAACCACGGGCTGCGGTGCTTTGTCCGCGATCCGCAGCTTCACGCGCACGCCCGCATTGGCGGCGCTGAAGGCGGTCAGCGCGGCACCTGCCGCCTCCTTTGGCACCGAGAAATCCAGCCAGCCGTCCGGCTTAAGCGTGACCTTGCCTTTCAGACCCACGATGGCATCCACCTCCGCCTGGGTGCTGAGCACCTTGGTCCAGCGGCCCGCTGGGAAGGCCGCCTTGGCCTTGCTGGCGGTGGCGATGGTCGGCACGGCGCTGTCCACGCCGAGCACCTTCAGCGCGTCTGCTTCGCTCAGGGCGTCGAGATTGATCAACTCGGCCTGGGTGACGATGACCTCGCTGCCTTGGAAGCGCAGGAAGTCGGCAGGGGCGGCCTCCGGCAGTTCCTGGGTGCCTTGGACCACGCCATCACGCTTCAGGATGAGCAGCCGCCCCACGCAGGCGATCTCCATGAGCACCTCCTGGCCCACGGGGGCCAGACCGCCGTGGGGCAGGCTTTTGAGCAGGAACTCAGTGGTGTGACCGCCGTGGAAAATGGCGGCACGATTGCCCCAGAGACTGACTTTGGGATTTCCACTACCACGCAAATGAACATCCAAGGCCCCCGTCTTTTCCGAGAGCCGCTTCCAGCGCAGCCGGATGCCGCCATTCTGCGCCTTGCCAATGCGCGGCATCTGACTGCCGATCCACAGATCGTCTTTGACCAGGCGCAGCCCGCCCTCTTTGGTGATCTCCTCCTGGGTCACTTGGCGGGAGGTCTTGCCGCCCGGACGGATCGTCTGCCCCGGCCAGTCCACCTTCACCCATTCGTGCTTGGGCAGCGTGGTGGCAGGTGGGGTGCTCGGTCCTGGTAGCGCTGTCTTCGAAGGCACGGCGGCTGGCGGACCAGCCGCCCGCCCCTGCCACAGCATCCACCCGCCAAGCGCCAGCGCTGCCGCCATGCCGAGGGCGAGGAGGGGCTTGAGCGGGCTGCGTTTGGGCTCCTCTGCACCCGTGGTGGCGGGCCTGCTCTTGTTCACACCGCTAATGCGCGTGACGTCATCGCCGATCTGCCCGGCCTGCTGGTAGCGGCGGTCGGGGT
>CAYMHJ010000514.1:0-3872 GCA_964390165.1 uncultured Prosthecobacter sp.
TGACATCGTAGCGGTGGTGGCTGTTGTCCGTGTTGATGCGGAGCTGGTTGATGACTTCGAAGTGGTTTTTGCACCAGTCCTTGATGTTCACCAGGGTGTAGTTCAGCGGCGTGCCGTCGTCGCGAGTGAAGCTGTTGATGCTGCGCAGGGTCTTGGAAGCGGTGAAGACATCCGGCGTGACGATTTCATCCAGCAGGCGAGCGAACTCGGCATCGGTGAGCCTGACGCGGTTCAACGCTTCGAACTTCTCGCGGAAGTTCTTTTCCAGCGTGGCGCGGTTGGTGACGTCCGGGCGGTATTCGTATTTCAGCCCCTGGAGCCTGCCGATGAAGCCGGATTCAATACCGTCTTCCTTGAGGACAGCATTCGGGCCGTCGGAGGGAAAGGGGTAGGTGGAGTCAGGGCGTGGCATTTCGTTGCGGAGTAATTCACCTATCCAAGCGGTTCTTAGATGGGCTGGCAAGGACGGAAGCGCTTGGCCCGAGACTTTAAGAGTACCAGAGCCGCGTGACGTGCTCTGCGCGGAGATTTGGAGATGTGCTGCGCACGGAGACTGCTTTGCAGGAGACGGCAGAGCCGGAGACGAGACTCCCTTTCCCCTGAACTCCTGGCTTAGAAAAAGGGGGGGCTGAGCTTTTTTATTAAAAAGTGCGTAACGGTTTGAGGGGTTTTGGTTATTCCCATGGTGGACTTGATTGCTGCGAAACCATGCGCTGCTCTGCCAAACCATCCTCCACACCGTCTCTTCCCAGAGACGGCGACGGTGCATTGGAGGCAACGGAAAGCAAGGAGCCCGAGAAGAAGAAGCCCAAGAGGAAAGCTAAAAAGAGCCGAAAGGGGTCTGGGGCGCGGCTGCCGGGCATGAAGGGCGGGGCGGTGCTGGAGGATGCCCCCAGGCCTAGGCCTTATCAATCCAAGGAACCTGGATTCCCGCTCGAACGCGCTGAGGTGATCCCCCTTTGCCAGGAAAAGCACCGACCCCTCATCTGCGCTGGGCAGGTGCTGGCGCTGATGGATCTGATGGAGGCAGAGCAATGCACGATGAATCACCTGCACGACATGTCCAAGATCGGCTACGCCACGATCTATAACTTTTTGGGACTTGAGACTTTTCCCGGCACGCCCGTGCTGGCCAAGCTGCTGCTGGCCCTCGGCTATGAGTATGTGGACTTTACATGGATGGCCCACTTGAATGTGAAGGGGCATGAAGAGGAATAAAAAAAGGGCCGTTTTTTGGGGCCGAGTTTGCGGTTTTGATCCTATTTACGCAGGGAAAAAGGCATTTTATGACATTATCGGAATCCCGATAATGCGGGGAACAGGCGGGTCTGGGAATCTCCAGCC
Organism: uncultured Prosthecobacter sp.; assembly: GCA_964390165.1. Taxonomy (GTDB): domain Bacteria; phylum Verrucomicrobiota; class Verrucomicrobiia; order Verrucomicrobiales; family Verrucomicrobiaceae; genus Prosthecobacter. The sequence continues at coordinate 1,345 of CAYMHJ010000514.1, forward strand.
ATGAACGCGACACTGCTCCAGCCAACTCCTCACCTGCTTTTGACAGGTGGTCAGGAGATGGGACGGTTTTCCGGGCTGCTGGGTGCTGTTTGTCGCTGGGTCGGCACGACTTATCGCTGGGTCGGCGAGACTTATCGCTGGGTCGGCACGACTTACCGCTGGGTCGGCAGGACTTATCGCTGGGTCGGCGCGACTTATCGCTGGGTCGGCGCGACTTACCGCTGGGTTGGCGCAACTTATCACTGGGTCGGCGCGACTTGTCGCTGGGTTGGCGTGACTTATCGCTGGGTTGGCGTGACTTGTCGCTGGGTTGGCGTGACTTATCGCTGGGCTGGCGGGACTTATCGCTGGGCTGGCGGGACTTATCGCTGGGTTGGCGGGACTTATCGCTGGGTTGGCGTGACTTATCCTGAGACTGGCATGGCCTCTCTTGAGACTGGCAAGGGTCGGGCAGGCTGTGGCGCGAGCGTCAGGCCTGAGAGTACGGCCGTTGACCCGGTCATCGGCCTGACATGGCCTGAGGGTCTTTTTCAAAATCTTTTCGGAGGGAGTCACAATGGCACTTTGGTCTAGTGGAGCCTCCTGGTCCTCCGGCATACTTTGGTCATCTGCGGCTCCGCCGTCGGGTGGATCAACTAAGAACAAACAGCAGAAACACAACACCATGCTACGTAAAAAATACTATCCACAACGGATCGAAGAACGAGGCCCCTGGCACAGCAATCTGGCGGCGAAGCTGGCAATTTATGCCGGCATCCTGGAACTGAGCCCCACGCAGTCAAATGGAGGCATCGCTGACAACCTGACTTTGGCCTACGGCCTGGGTTCTTGGCGACTGAATCAGCACAGCGTAGGTCCGGCCTGCACGGCTGCTCTGGCGGATTTGGCCTCGGGCACGGCAGGTGATCCGTTTGTCTTTCCCACAGTGACGGTGCCTACGCCACCGACGCTGCCCGTGGGCATCACAAGCGTGCTGCCTGGAGCGCTGGACCGCACGTTTTTGCTGGTGAAGGAGATCAAAGCGAAGAAGACCTACACGCTGGCGATGGGTCTGGACATGGGCATCGTGGGCGAGGAAATGCCGCCGCCGCCCCCCGGCCCCGCCCTGCCGCCACGCATCTTTCTGAGCCTGGACCAGACACCGACGATGCAGCAGGTGGTGGTGAAGTTTTTCAAGGATCGTCACGAGGGCATCTGGCTGGAGAGCCGCCGCGGCACGGGTCCCTGGGAATTCATCATCGTCTCCTCCCAAAGCCCCTACACGGACAGCCGCCCGCTGCTGGTGGCCGGGCAGGCGGAGGTGCGTGAGTATCGCGCTATGTTCTGGGACAAAGGCCAGGCCAGCGGCGAATGGTGCGACGTGGCGAAGATCACTGTGTCTCCGTAACGCCGGAGGCGCAAAGCAAGACTTGGAGACTGCTCTGCAGGAGACTCTGAGCTCCCAGTCTCCCAGTCTCGCGGCGCAGCCGCTCCCCAAGTCTCCCAGTCTCAAACTCTCAAACTCTTCTTCCTATGCCATTTGATCCCAACATTCCCCAGGCAGGCACCGAGATCGATGCGGTGCAGATGCGCGGCCAATTGAATGGCCTGAAAGATCTCATCGACGCCGTGCCAGCGGGTCCGCCAGGGCCGGCAGGTCCGCCAGGGCCGGAGGGTCCGGAGGGACCGCCCGGTGAGGTAACGCAGTCGGCGCTGGATGCGGCGATCTCGACGACGAGCAATAACAGCGATGCCGTGTCCATGCTCGGAGAGTCGGCGGACAGCATCTACAACCAGACGCAGATGCAGAATGTGATCAGCAAGCTGGATGAGCTGATCAACGCGCTGCGGAGGTAAAACGAGTTTCCAACTCGGGGAGGGGCGATTCGTTTCCCATGCTGGGTGCCGGGTGCTGAACCACCGGGAAGAAGGTCGAAAGATGAGGGCACGGGCATGGGGGGACCGGTTTCTTGAAAAGCTTTCGGCTGCACGGCACCCTGATGAGAGGTTTCCCACAGATCTTCACCGGAATAACGTAAAATGACCGGAACTGATGAAAATCACCGCACTCCGAGCGTGCCTTCCAGCACATGACGGATGAGCCCCGGACCGCGATAGACGAGCCCGGAATAGACCTGCACGAGAGATGCCCCTGCCTTGAGCTTTGCATCCGCGTCCGCGCCACTGAGGATGCCCCCCACACCGATGATCGGCGTTTGTGCATGGAGCAGTTGGCGGAAGGCCTGGATCACCTGGGTCGAGCGCTGCGTCACCGGCGCGCCGCTGAGTCCGCCGGCCTCTTTTTCCAAAGGATGCCCCGCCACCGCCTCACGACGGATCGTGGTGTTCGTGGCGATGACACCATCCACGGCCAGCTCATTGAAGACACGAGCCAGAGCCTCGATCTGCGACTCATCCAGATCTGGGGCGATCTTCACCAGCATCGGCACTTTTTTACCGTGCGACTTCAGCAATGCGTCCTGTTCATTCTTCAGTGCCGCCAGGAGCTGCAGGATGGAATCCTCCGCCTTCAAGTCGCGCAGACCCTT
>CAYMHJ010000515.1:0-3860 GCA_964390165.1 uncultured Prosthecobacter sp.
AGAAAAGCAGGTTCCGATACTTCGGTCGTCTGATCCATGCTCAACCCTGTCGTTGATACCAACTCGGGATGCAAGCCAAGTCCGGTATCCTGCCACATCAGACTACACAGAGCCGCCGTCGCAGAGCGCTGGCGTAACCATTCAAGTTCCCCTGAGGCTGTGCACGAATGCGGAGTCTTTACACACAACCAACCCCTAAATCTTGCCGGTCCAATGAGCCCAGATCATGACCATGGCTGCGGTGTCGAGCTTGCAATACTGCTTTAGCAGCGTTTCGCGGTTTTTCCGATATTGCACATCAACTCCATTCCAGAAAATCAGCTCTTGATAGATCCGAATGGCACCGGTCCCCTCTCTGACAACGTCCTCGTCTTCTTGATCCTCACCTCCAAGAGGCAAAGGGGGCAATGTTTTGTAAGGATCCATCACAGATCCATCGGCATCTATCTTTTGATATTCTTTAAACCATGGATGCCTGCGCAGTGCCTCTGATTGATTCCAGACAGCAGGTAATACGGCCTTGATTGACGTTCGTCCGAGCATGGCGGGGTGGAAGTAATACCCCAAAGCAAGCTTGTGCAGATCACGGATGCGTGGAGAAAAGCCACGCTTCCCCTTTGCGTCTTCCTGGCCAAGAAAACCGTCAATCCAGGCGGCGAGTTCCTCGATTTCTTGAGCTGATTGCATGCCGGCAGCCTCTAGCGCCTGATCTGGCGCAGTTACCATCCAAGCATGGATTTGATCCAGGATCATCCGCAGGGTGGTTTGCTCGTAGGGAAACCACACAAATACCGTGCCCTTGTCTCCCAAGTGGCGTTTCAAAGCCTCAGCAAATTTGAAATTGGGAAACTGACGTTGGGTATTCAGCCATTCGGCGTGGTCTAGCTTTCCGCTTTCATTGAGCGTGTGGCAACTCCATTGGAAAGCCACCCGCTCATACGGACGAAGGCCTTCGTGATGAGGTAAGACCACATCACAAGCCTCAAAATCCACGAAATGGAAGGGATAACCTGGTGAAACTTCAAACTCAGCCAACTCCTTCCTCAGCTCATCTGGCAAGTGCTCGCTGCCATTGTTGGCCGAATGCTGCCACTGAATGAGCCGGCGCTCGGTGTAGGCACCGGGCGCTCCCAGTTGGTCCTCGCGTAGATCCAACAAGGACGCCTTTCGCTGGGAAAGAGCCAGAGGGACAGGGTCGTCAAACTTAGCAGACCCGATCTGGCCAACACGATGAAGGTCAAGGATGTGAGGGCGCGCTTCGGCTAAATCACCCCAGCACTCGGAGAAACCGTGCTGCAGAGGTTCTTTACCGTTTGGAAAGCGGTATTCACACTTGCGGCATAGCTTGTAGTTTTCTTGAATGGAAAGGGCGGGACGCTGCAAGCGCCCGTTGGCATCCAACAAAGCGGACAGTTCTTTGGCCCTTTGGACCACCTCGGGCATCAGAATCTCGGTAATCGCATCCACTCTTAGCCTGGCGAGCATTTTGGTTTTGTGGAGACCCCCTGCCTGACCCGCATAGTGGACAGCAGGCCGTGACCTTACGTCGTCTTTGGAGCGAACAATGGAGAAGCACCCTGCAGTTTCGTTTGCCGTGACCTGAGCGCCACTGTTGACCACCCAAAGCCAAGGAACAATTTCAAAATCCGGGAATGCCAGAGACAGAACATGCTGCTGATACGAGACATCAATCAAATAGGGCTTCCAACCAGCCTTCACCCTTTGGTCGCGTGTTAGAAAAGTCTGCATCCTGTCCTCGCCTTCCTCCACGTTCACGGAGGATGATTTGACCTCGATCAGGTGCAGTTCGTTGCCTTTGCGATGAAGGATGTCCGCCCGGGCATAAAACTTCTTGTGAATGAAGCCTCCCTCAAAAACAACCGCATTGTCTGATCCATTCAGGATATCACGAGTCTTCGCAAAAGCAATCTGAGGATCGCGTTCTCCGGTGAGATCCACTCCGATGGGGAATTGTGCCTTGGCGATGTATTCCACCATGAACCCGGAATCTGCCAGGAATGACATATACTCGTTATCCTGAAGCGTGGTCGGATAGCCACGCTTACGATAATAGAGTTTGGTGGCGCAATCATATGCGCTCTTGAAGTCACTCTTTGATAAAAATTGCGACGCCATAGAAGATATCGAGAGCTAACACTTTTCGGAGAAGTCCATGCAATGAATAGATTATTGTAGAGATCAATCGTGGGATTCCGCCAACCTTTGTCCCCATTTCTTCGTCTCAACATTATCAGGCACTAACCACGCACCTGTGTGTTTGTTTCCCACCAACGCCACTTGTTTATCCTTCGATACCCACACGTAAGCCAAGACAGCGGCGGTGAGTGCATCGAGGACATCATCAGACTTCTTTGCGTCTTCCAGTATAGGGCCTACATCTAAATCCAACTCTTTCCATTTTGCAGCAAGGCGATCGCAGAAGTCTGCGCGGATGCTCTGACTCTCTTTTGTTGAGCCCTTGTAGCGCCAACCATTGTCACTCTCCTGGAGCCATTGCCAGATAGCCACTGCTGGATGCACCTCCACAACCCAGCGATGGCCTATCAGTTTGTTTTTTTGAGAATCTGCTTCAATCAGGGTGAAATCACCGCCAGCGTGAGCCGGATGAAGTTTAGGCAGCCCAAGCATTCGCTGGCTAATTGTCCAATGAGGACAACCACCGTAGCCTCGTACAGATATACCCGGAATTTGATCGTTTTTTTTAGCGAACAATTCTTCAATCTTACGACGAGTTAGGTTGTGATCCTTAAACGGTTCTTCAATATCGAAGGGCCCCGTTAGTGGTGCATCCCAAGCCATTAGAACGGAAGATTTGCTATTCCATTCCTCGAAACATTCACATAGCTCCTTCGTACTCAGCACTTCCTTACCCCTGCATAACGAGATTGAAGGCTGACCATTCTTTACAGTGACCTCAACTGCAGTACTGCCCTTTCCAGGCGCAGGGTCGACTCCCACGATTAATATGTTGTTCATATTGCTTTTTTTATATTGATTAAGACTGAGATGCCAGCCCTTTTTGGACCGTAGGATGATTTAGTTAGCGAGAGCGATTTCTGACTCGAAGAGGGAGGGTGACTTGTAGTTGAGGGAGGAGTGCAAGCGGCGGGTGTTGTAGTAGCCGTCGATGAAGGCAAAGAGTTCGTGGGCAGCGTCCTGCTGGCTGGCGAAGCAGCCATCGCGCAGCATCTCGGCCTTGAGCGTGCCGATGAAGGACTCGGTCCAGGCGTTGTGATAGGGGTTGGCTCTTGCAGACATGCTTTGCTCCATGCCTGCGGTGCGCAGACGTTGGCGGAAAGCGCTGCTGCCATACTGGCTGCCGCGGTCGCTGTGAAAGATGATGCCCTGGGTGCCGCGTCTGGCGGCGAGGGCGGAGTCGAGGGCCTCGACGACGAGATCACTGCGCAGGTGATCGCGCAGACACCAGCCGACGATGCGGCGCGAGCATAGGTCGATGACCACGGCCAGGTAGAGCCAGCCTTGCTCGCTGGGGATGTAGGTGATGTCGCCGGCCCAGACCTCGTTGGGCTTGGTTGGCAGAGGGCGGCCTTGCAGGAGGTTGTCAGAGGGCTTGTCTGCGCGGCCGTCGCTCGTCTGTGGCACATAGGTCTTGGGCTGGAGGGCGATGAGCCCTGCCTCGCGCATGAGCCGCCTGACACGATCCGGTGAGAGGATGACGCCCTCCTGTCGCAGCAGGTGGTAGATGCGCCGGTAGCCATAGCGGCGTTGATGCTGCCGGAAGACGGTCTCGATACGCGGGCACAGCTCAGCATCGGAGAGCTGCCTGGCGCAGGGCCGGGCGGCGTGATGGTAACTGCTGCGGGGCAGGCCCAGCGTCT
>CAYMHJ010000516.1:0-3858 GCA_964390165.1 uncultured Prosthecobacter sp.
CTCACCCTCGCCGTCCAAGGCAAACTCGTCCCCCAAGACCCCAACGACGAACCGGCGGAGGAGTTGTTCGCCCGGATTGAAAGGACCAAGGAAAAGCTCATCAAAGAGCGAACGATTAAGCGCGTCGCGGTGGAAGCGAATCCAAGCGGCGATGAATGTGAGTCGCTTCCACCCGGTTGGCTGTGGACACGATTAGGGAACAGCTTTGATGTCCGCGACGGGACTCACGACACGCCAAAATACACGGCCGAAGGTTTCCCGCTCATCACGAGCAAGAACATCTATTCTGGAAGTCTTTTGTTCGACGGGGCGAACCTCATTTCCGTAAAGGACCATCGCCAAATATCCGAACGGTCGCGCGTTGATCGAGGGGACATTCTCTTTGCGATGATCGGCAGTATTGGGAATCCCGTCATCGTGGACACTGACAGAGAGTTCAGCATCAAGAACGTCGCACTGTTCAAATACTACACCGCTGCCGATTCGGAACCGCGCTTCCTGCTGCTGTATCTCACGCTCGTCGCAGAGGAGATGAAGGCGAAGGCAGCTGGCGGAGTTCAGTCGTTTGTTTCGCTTGGATTCTTGAGGAACTACCTCTTCCCACTCCCCCCCCTCGCCGAACAACGCCGGATCGTGGCCAAAGTGGAGCAACTGATGGCCTTGGTGGACGCGTTGGAAACGCAGCTCGCCGCCTCCCACGCCACCGCCGGAAACCTCCTCTCCGCCCTCGTCGCCGAACTCACTTCTGCATGAATGACGATATCGAACACGAACAGATTTTGAAGACCGGGAACTACGGAGCGCTTCAAGTTCTCACCGTGGTTCTTCCATCAAACCGAAGGCACTACCTCGAAGAGGATTACTTGCCTACAGACTCAGAACCTCCCGGAATCCTGTTCACACAACCCGTTCCAGATTTCTCGAGTCCCAAGCACGTTCCACTCGTCGTGCTCCTTTGTGCTACTCCGGCCACTGTAAGCCACCTTGGGGTCGGCTTTCGCGGCTACCCTGCTGGCACTCACCTCGCACAGCTGCGTGTATCTAAAGTTTTCAAGCTTCCACGAGGCATTCGTCTCACGTCGATCATCGAAGCAACTATTAAGACCTTCCAAAAACGGGCTTCAGTAGCAATTCACTCTGCTTCGTTGATGCCGTTAAAATCCTCCGCCGCTGTTCTTGATGCGTTGCTTTCCCTCACCCCCTCCGCGAAGGATTCTATCGACAGTGCGGTTAGCCGACGCGAACAGGTTTCAAGAGCGGATGCATCAAGCGTCCAGCTTGTGCTTCAGGAACACCACGACGGCGTTCTCACAGCTCTTGCATTTGCAGGCATCGACCGGGCCTTCATCAAGGGCGCTGTTGATGAAGCAAGCGCGGGATCCGGGTGGTTTCTCGAGTCTATCGACGCAGCGAGTGTCCGAGAGGACCCCATGATCATTCACGACGCAGGATCCGTTCCTGGGATGACGCTCGAAAACGCCAATGTCTTCGGAAGGCGCTTCTCCGGCGGAAACGTAGACCTCACAGTTCTACTGATTAATCGACAACCCCTCGAGGAATTAACCGGCGCAGACCTGATCTACTACAACGAGACTTTCAAGACATTCATCCTGATCCAATACAAGGCCCTTGAGAAGGAAGGACCATCACACGTCTTTCGCCTTCCAAATGAAAATCTTGAGAAGGAAGTCAAACGAATGAACTCCATGCTGGTCGAGCTTGCCAAGCTTGTCGACGAGATACCCGAACCTAAAGGGTTTCGATTTGGTTCAAATCCGTTCTTCTTGAAGTTCTGTCCTAGAACAGTCAAAGCAGCAACCGCTACCGACTTGTTCAACGGTTTCTACATTCCACTTGGGTATTTCGAGGTCCTCGCAGCGAGCAAAGAACTTGAAGGGCCCAGAGGGGGGAAGCTGCTCAGCTACGACAATGTCCACCGATGGCTCACGAATACTGATTTTATCCCTTTGGTCCGGAATGGCTGGGTCGGCACGACTCCCGCCCAATCAGACGTTTTACGGGAGGTTGTAGAGCAGACCCTTGCGGCGGGTCGAGCCGTGACGTTCGCTTCCGTGTCGAAGGCATCCTAATTATGGCATGGCAGATGCGTGGCATTTTATCCCAAATTGGAGCAACTGATGCCCTTGGTGGGCGCGTTGGAGCAATAACTCGCCACCTCCCGTGCCACCGCCGCTAACCTCCTCACGGCCCTCGTCGCCGAACTCACCGCGAAATCCTGAAGCATGAGCACTGCCGCCGCCCCACCCTTTCAACGGCTCACCAGCGATGCCGACCGGAAAGCCTTTTATGCCAAGCTCTCAGGGCCGACGTGGTGGCTGGGCGGCACCAAGCGGAGTTCCACCTTCGGGTGGGTGGATGTCTTCGAGAAGAGCGACGGGAAATGCGTCTATTGCTCGCGCGATTTGGCGGCCAGCACGGATGCCCTGGCGGAATCCACCGAGGAGCATCTGGTGCCGCGCTCCCTGCTGGAGACCTGCGGCGTGAAGTGCGACAATGAGCACAACATGGCCGTGTGCTGCGCAGGCTGCAACGGGCTGAAAGGCGAGGCCTTGCCGGCACCCACGCATCCCTGCTGGAAGAGCCGCAAGGCCTTCATCAAGGAGTGCAGCAGGTTCATCGCGGAGCGCCGCCTGAAGAATTTTCAGAAGTACAAATCGCATGTGGAAAACGTGCTCAAGAAGCGGGCCGGACTATGAACAAGGCCCCCAAACAACGCCGGATCGTGGCCAGAGCGGAGCAACGGATGGCCCTTGTGGACACGCTGGAAACGCAGCTCGCCGCCTCCGCGAACCTCCTCTCCGCCCTCGTCGCCGAACTCACCGCTGGCTGAAGCCGTTCCCTCATCCCATGCGCTCTGCTGTTCCTGAAAAGCTGCTCCGCCTCATCGACGAGATCGACGACCACGGCCACGCGAGCCTCCACCGGCTGGCGGTGCTGACCAGGTGGTTCGTGCCTTTGGAGCGGCCAGGCACCTTTGGCCTATGGGTGGCAAAACGGGCCGCGGGGCGCAAAGGAAAGACCATCGGAGAAGCCGGGGCTTTGCTGAATGAGGCCCGGAAGCTGCTGGGCACCACCTCGACACGGGAAAGCTTTCTCCACCGTCCAGCCCCGCAGGCTGCCGAGTTGCTGCACGAGCAGGCCGCCGCACTGCTCGTCGCGATGAAGCCGCATGCCTGCCGGCCTCTCCTGCTGGTGCGGCAGGGGCTGGCTCTCTATCTTGGACTCGATCAAGGCCCGGAGGCCGCCTGCGCCCTCGCGGCGGCCTTCTGCCAGCATCATGACCCTCGCCTTGGTGAAACCCTCTGCGGCCCCAGTCGGACCAAGGTCTTCGACGTCATCGACTTCATGCACCGCATCGAGGCAATCGAAGGAGACGAAGGGCGCTGAGCGTCCCAAACCCCATCCTGCCCAACAACCCGCCATGCCCTTCACTGACGACGAACTCACGCAGCACCTGCGAGTGTTGGAGGAATGCTTTTGGTCCCGACGCCGTCCGCCTCTTCATTTGCGCGACAAGGTGCGCGAGGGCCAGCGTATTCAGGACCGCACGATCGAACTCTTTTTCGTCCGCCCGGCCTTCGAACGCCCCGGCGAGTGGGTGGAGGAAAGCATCGCCAGGATCCAAGGCATGGTTCATCAGGGCGTGTGGCGCATTTTTTGGAAACGAGCCAGTGGCCGCTGGTTCCGCTACCCTCCCTGTCCCGAAGCCCCGTCCCTCACGGAAGCCCTGCGCGTGATCGACGAAGATGCCAACGGCTGCTTCTTTGGCTGAACGCTCCTCATGCACCCTTCCCCCCTCGCCGAACAACGCCGGATCGTGGCCAAAGTGGAGCAACG
>CAYMHJ010000517.1:0-3850 GCA_964390165.1 uncultured Prosthecobacter sp.
TCCCGCGAAAGGGCTCGTCCCCGCGATCACCCTGGCCCAGCGGCTGGGATTGAGCAGCCCGGCGAACCAGTTCAGCGTCGAGCACAGCACGATCACCAGCGCTTCCTACAGCGAGCTTCCCATGACCCTGGCCCTGCCTGGGGCGACAAGTTCGGTGAGCATCATCGCGCCCTCGACCACGCCAGCGAACCGCACGAAATGGAAAATCGCGATCACTCCCGCGACGGGAGCCTTCGTCGGCAGCTTCGAGCTGGATGATGTCGGCAAAAAGCGCCTCGTGCCCTTCGCCGGCATGATGCGTCAGCCGCCGAGCACCGACACAAGCGGCCTGATCGGCGACGGCAACTTCCAACTGCCCTCACTTTTACCCGCACCCGACAACGAGGTTTTGTCCGGTGAAGTGGGCTTCGAGCGGTGATCCTAGGTTCGAAGGGCTTGGCACTTATCTTCGCTGCTTCGGTCTTGGAGCGGAAGCATGTCATCGTCCTTCGGGACCGGTGCGGGCTGAAGCCCGGCACGACTTTGGCGGGTCGCTGCGCGCCTTTGACGGAGCACGGAATTCATTCCGCAGCGCGTGGCATAGGAGTCGCGGAGCGTCGTGGAGTGCGTGCGGCTGTGACGCCGCTTTCCGGGGGCTCCTCGTTTGGGTTCGCTGTGGGGGCCGTCGAAAGCGGTGTCGTCGGGGCAGGCATGCGCCGTGAACCGCCACCGCACTCCAAAATGCTGCCGCGTGGCTCCATGCCACTCGGTGTGCTGGTTTGAGGGAGCTCGGCCACCAGTCATCCACAGAGAAAGCCGGTTGCTCCCATTGTATTCACAACGGTTCGACGCCCTACTTCGCCGCTCATGGCTGAGTCTGCTACCAATCTCCTTCCTGCCGCTGCCGCTCCGGGCGAACTGCCTGCACGTGATGATGCCAAGCCGCCGCAGGCCAATCCCTTTGGCCGGAAGAAGGGCGAGCCGACGGCGGAGGAACTGCTGGCGAACATCAATCGCGCGCTGCCTTTCTCCGATGAAGCCGAGAAGGGCGTGCTCTCCAGCCTGCTCCAGGACCCGAACGAGCGTCTGGGCGAGAGCCGCATCACCCTGGCGGCCGCAGCTTTCTACCACGAGGCGAACCGCACGATCTACGAGAAGCTGCTCGAGTTTCACGACAAGAACCTGCCCATCGACCCGGTCATGGTCACGAATGTGCTGCGGGATCAAAATCTGCTCGACAAGGTCGGTGGACCGGCGGCGATCACGGAGCTGTTCACCTTTGTGCCGAGCCCGGCGCACTACCAGCACTACAAGAAGATCGTCCTCGATAAATTCATGCTGCGTCAGGTCATCCACGCCTGCTCGAAGAACATCCATGAGGCCTACGAGTTCGGCAAAGAGCAGATGGATGGCGATGTCGGCACGCTGATGGACATCGCCGAGCAGCGGATGCTGGCGGTGCGTGAATCGAGCGGCAAGGAGGACAACATGAAGTCCCTGTCCTCCCACGTCGCGGAGGCCATCGACTCCATTCAGTACATGCTGGAGCATCCGGGTCAGCTTCGTGGTCTGTCCACCGGTTACAGCGTTTTGGACAAGCTCAGCTCTGGTCTGCAAGGCTCGGAAATGTTCGTCATCGCCGCCCGTCCTTCGATGGGTAAGACCTCCCTTGCGATGAACCTCGTGGAGCACGTCTCCGTGGATTGTGGACACGCCACGGCGGTTTTCAGCCTGGAAATGAGCGCGACGATGCTGGTGCGTCGTCTTCTCGTCTCCCGCGCCCAGCTTTCCATGCAGGATCTCTCCCGAGGTCTGCTTTCCCGAGCGCAGCAGGAGGCTCTGGCCAAGGCAACACGCGAGCTGCAGAAGGCGCAGATTTTCATCGATGACACTCCCGGCCTCGACGTGATGGAGATGCGTGCGAAGGCCCGGCGGTTGAAGAAGCAGCACAACATCCAGATGATCATGATCGACTACCTGCAGCTCGTGACCAGCAGCAGCAAGCGGGCGAAGGACAACCGCCAGATCGAAATTGCGGAAATCTCCGCCGGGATCAAAGGCATCGCCAAAGAGCTGAACGTGCCGATCATCGTGCTGGCCCAGTTGAACCGAGCCGTGGAAAGCCGCAAAGGCCAGCGCCCGGTGCTGTCTGACCTTCGTGAGTCCGGCTCCATCGAGCAGGATGCGGACATGGTGGGCCTGCTGACTCGTGAAGACTACGCCGGAGCCAAGATGGAGGTCGGCGATGAGGAGGCGGAAGCCAAGAAGAAGGGGCAGGCTGTGCTCATCCTGGCGAAAAACCGAAACGGCCCGACCGATGACGTGCCTCTGCGCTTCATCGACTACGCCATGCGCTTCGTGGAGCGCTCCGCAGATGAAGAGGCGGAGTCGCCGTAAATGTGGTCAGGCATAAGCTGTTGGGAAGAGATGGGAAAGGTGTTGGCGGCTGACTAAGTGCTTGAATAAAAAGGCGACTGACAGAGTAATCAGCGTTTTTTCACCATTCCATGCATCTCGCCCCTCCTGGATCACATCGCGCTTTCATGGGGGCATCATGGACTCTTGCTTTGGTATTGATGATGGGACTGGCAGTGGGCTGGCGGCATCATTTCAAAGTCGTGAAACAGCGCCGGGTGCTCATGGAGACGGCGGCCAGGGCTGAGGCGGCGAGAATGCCTTCAAACAACCGGGCACCTGCCACGGCGGTCGTGGCAGCTCCAGGCACGAACATGCCTCAGAACTCCTCCATGCTGCTGGGAGGGGCGGCACCGCTAAAGTATGACCCAGGGGCGAGATTAGTGCCCGCTCGTTCCGTCGTCGAGGTGCTGCCGATGGTGAATGCGAGCAGTGTTTTCGCCGAGGCCACAGCCATCATCCAGAAATACAACGCCACTCCGAACTGGCAGGATCGGCTGAAATATGTCTTTGAGCCTGAGCGGGTGAGGCAGCTGATGGAGGACTACTACGAGCATCAGCGCGGCGTGGACCCCGTCATGGGAGCCCTCATGGATCAGGGCAGATATCGGATCGACGGCACGGAGATCGTGCTTCTCACCTATCGCGGAGCCAGGACGGATGGGAAACTGGAGATCGCTCTGCGTCGCACGGCCTCCGAGCGTCTGGTGATCGATTGGGAAAGCTTCATTGGCTATGGGGAAAAAAGCTTCAAGGATCTCATCAGCTCCCGTTCGGCAAAGCCTGTGATGATCCGTGCTCTGGTCAAAGTGGATGACTATTACAACTTCGAGTTCAGCGACTCGAAAAAGCTGCTCTCGATCAAGCTCACCTCGCCGGATGGTGACAGCTTCATCAATGCCTACTGCGAGCGGGACAGCGTGATGGGAAAGTGGGTGACTGAGGATCTCGGCAGCCGCCCTGACGACTCCCTGATCAAAGGGTACACCCTGTGGGTGAGTTTTCCAGAGAACGCCCAGTCGGGCCGCTGTTTGAATCTCGTCCAAATTCCCGCAGGCCGCTGGCTGATTCTGCCACAGGGGCAATAAAAAAGGCGCGGCTCCAGGGAGCCGCACCTCGAAATGATCAAAGCTGTCACAGGAGAGGACTACTCGGCACCATCGCGGCCGATGGCCTCCACCGGGCAGCCGACGAGGGCTTCTTCACAAAGCTTGGTCTCCTCATCGTTCTCGGGTTGCTTGTAGAGGTAGGAATGGCCGCCGTCGTCGTCGCGTTTGAAGTTGGCGGGGGCGGTTTCGCGGCAGAGATCGCAGTCGATGCATTGATCGTCCACGTAGTAGGCACCGGTGATGTTCTGGGGATATTTGTTTGCTGCGTCAGCCATTGCGAGGGTCTCCTGCTGGGAGTTGGGCAGGAAAGGTAATGCCCACCGCCGCGGATTCAATCACTTTTTGCG
>CAYMHJ010000518.1:0-3825 GCA_964390165.1 uncultured Prosthecobacter sp.
CCTGCGCAGCTCTTATCCCATGGGTTTCTTCAGCGCCGAGCGTGTGGTCGAGATCGCCGCCGCGCGTCGCATTCACCCGAAGGCGGAAGGTTCCCTGCCCCTGCCCGCCGCAAATACGCCGATCAAGGGCGAGGCGCTGAGCTTCACCCCCGCCGGTGGAAGGCCGGGCCGGGAGGGCGATGACTTCGCCGGAATGCGCGAGTGGCAGCCCGGCGACTCGCTGCGGCATGTGGACTGGCGCGCGGTGGCCCGTGGCAGGCCGCTGCTGGTGAAGCAGTGGGCCAGCGGCTCCAGCCATGCCCTAACCATGGACTGGGAAAGAATCGACCTGCCCGAGTCGGCACGAGCGGGGCAAATCGCCCGCTGGATCGAGGAAGCGGAACTCAGCGGCACGCCCTATGCCCTTCGGCTCCCTGGTGTGGAGATCGACGCCGGGCTCGGCCCAGCGCAGGCCCAGCGCTGTCTGGATGCACTCGCTGAAGCCAGTCCACAAACCCAGGAGACGACGGACAAGACACCACGCCTGCCGCCCGGCCATGAGCGCAGCGCCCACCTGCCGCCGTGGCCGCTGCTCGTGCTTTGTATCACGCTCGGACTGACCGCCATGATGCTGATGGACATCGTGCCGGTGGCTGCGGTGATTCTTTTCATCGGCTGCGTGGTCTGGCGGCTCCGGTTTGCCGAGCAGGGCTGGAAAAAGCAGCCCGCGAAGGCGAGCCAGGCCCGAACCAACACCACGACTTCCTATTCCTACATCAGCGTCGCTGTACTCCTGGTCGGAGTGCTGGCGGTGCAGATCAGCACGGGCAATGTGATGAGCATGGAGGGCGGCATCGCCGTGCTGCTGGTGCTGCTCGGTGGGAAGCTGCTGGAGTCCCGAACACCGCATGATTTCCAGGTGCTGAGCCTCGTCGGCTGGTTCCTCTGCCTGTGCAGTCTGCTCACCGATCAGTCCCTGAGCCGCTCGCTGTGGACCTTTGCCCTCTTCGCCACCATCGGCGTCTGCATGGTGCGCTTCCGCCGAGGTGCGGATGGCTGGCTGCCACCGCTGAAGCTCACGGGTATCATGCTGGCGCAGGCCTTGCCTGTGGCGGCTGTTCTTTTCTTCGCCTTTCCACGGAGCAGCATCGGTTTCCTGGGGCAGTTCGGCACGCAGCGCACGCACGTCACCGGCATCTCCAGCTCTCTGGAGCCGGGCCGCATCTCCGAGATCGCGAAGAGTGATGAGGTCTCCTTCCGTGCCGAATTCCCGAACTCGGCACCGCCGGAGAACTTCAGCCGCTACTGGCGCTGTCTGGTGCTCTGGCAGTGCGATGACGGGCTCACCTGGCAGAAAGGTTCCTGGTCCTTTCAGCCACCGCTGGGCGGCATCAAGCGTGCTGGAGATGTGCGGCAGATCATCACTTTGGAACCCCATGGTCAAAGATGGCTGCCCGCGCTGGATGTGCCGATCGAGGCCTTCGATGAGGGCCGCCAGTCGCTGCCCGACTATCAGGATGACACGCTGGTCGCCTATGAAAATGTGGACAGCCTGCACCGCTTCGAGGTCCACTCGCGCCTCACCCAAAAGACAGGCAGCAAGCTCACCAGCACTCAGCGGGCTGCGGCCTTGCGCCTGCCCGAGGATCTGTCTCCGCGCGTCAGGGCGCTCGGGCAGCAGTTCAAAGGCAAGGGCTTCACCGATGTGCAGATCGCCCAGCGTGCCGTGGAGCACCTGCGGGCTCAGGGTTTCCAATACACCCTGGAGCCCGGCGTCTATGAAGGTCCGCAGGCGCTGGAGCAGTTCATCTTTGATCGACGCGTCGGCTTCTGTGAGCACTTCAGCGCCGCCTTTGCCACGCTGATGCGGGCCGCCGGAGTGCCCGCGCGAATCGTCATCGGCTACATGGGCGGTGAGTGGTCGCCACGCGGCGGCTACATGATCGTGCGCCAGTCGGATGCCCATGCCTGGACGGAACTGTGGATCGAAGGCCAGGGCTGGACGCGCGTGGACCCCACCGCCGCACTGGTGCCCGGACGCATGACCCTGGACCTGCGCACGCTGCTGGCCGGAGGTGAGGAGGAGCTGGAAAGACAGCGCGAGAGCCTGCTCTGGCGCAGCTTTACCGGACTGCGGCTGTGGTGGGACAGCATCGAGTACAGTTGGTTTAACACTGTTATCACCTTCGATGAGGAATCACAGATCGCCTGGATGAACTGGCTCGGTCTCGGCCAACTGCGCGGGCACTGGCTCCTGCTCATCAGCGCCGGATTCCTGCTGGTCACGCTCGTCGGCTTCATGCTCTGGCTGCGCCGTCCCGCCCGCGGGCGAGATCCCTGGCTGCGCTCCTGGCTCCAGCTCTGCACACAACTGGAAAAGCTCGGTGCTCCTGCCCGGCGTGCGTCCGAGGGCCCACTGAGCTATGCCGAGCGCGTCGCTGCGGCGAAACCCGCCCTCAGCGCACAAATCCGCAGCCTCGCTGGCGAATATGCCGAAGTCCGCTACGGCCCGAAATCCGAGGTGCCAGACTTTCAGGCCTTTCGGCAGGCCGTGCGGGAACTGCGCTGATGGGTTGCGGTCAGGCGAACACGGTTTAAAGACTGCACTCCTGTGACTCCCACCCTGAACGAAGCCGACTCGCCCTTTGATCTCGCCCTGCGCCCGGCGAATTTTGAGGACTTCCATGGTCAGACGAAGGTGAAGGATCAACTCCTGGTGATGGTGGAGGCGGCGAAGATGCGCGGTGAGCCGCTGGATCATGCGCTGCTCTGCGGGCCTCCGGGCCTGGGGAAGACGACGCTGGCAAATTTGATCGCGAGCGCCATCGGCTCACGACTGCACACGACAAGCGGGCCGCAGATCGAGCGCGCGGGGGATCTGGCGGGAATCCTGACGAATTTGCAGGAGCGGGACATCCTATTCATCGATGAGATCCACCGCCTGCATCCAAGCATCGAGGAGTATCTGTATCCGGCGATCGAGGACTTCCGCCTGGACATCATCATCGACCAGGGACCGAAGGCGCGGACGATCCGCATCGACCTACCACCCTTCACCCTGGTGGGCGCGACGACGCGGTCCGGGATGCTGACGGCACCGATGCGGAGCCGCTTTGGCATACCCAACCGGCTGGACTACTACACGGTGGATGAGTTGCAGCACATCATCATGCGGTCCGGGCGGCTGATGACGGTGCCCATCGAGGAAAGCGGTGCGCGGGAGATCGCCCAGCGCTCGCGCGGGACGCCGCGCATCGCGAACCATCTGCTGCGCTGGGTGCGTGACTTTGCACAGGTGAAGGCGCAGAGCGAGATCACACAGGAGGTTGCGGTCAGGGCGCTGACGATGCGCGACATCGATGAAACGGGCCTCGACGAAATGGACAAACGCTTCCTGGAGGCACTGATCCATAAATTCGACGGTGGCCCGGTGGGGCTGGGTAGCATCGCCGTAGCCGTGGGTGAGGATGCCTCGACTTTGGAGGACGTGCATGAGCCTTACCTGGTGATGCAGGGCTTTGTGAAACGCACGTCGCGTGGACGCGTTGCCATGCCCTCGGCCTACCGGAAGCTCGGTCTGGTGCCGCCGCTGAGCGGGCAACTGGACCTGCTGACATGAGATGACGAAGCCGGGGCAGCGCCATGAAATGGAGACAGATGCCCGAAAAAAGCTGAATCCAAGCTTGCTTCCGAGTTCTCGATTTCGTTAATCTTTCGCATTGAGCCACTTTTGCCCCGTCATGGACCCACAACAGACACCTTCTGACCAATCACCCACCTCCCCGGTGCCCCCCCAGCCGATGGGTTACCCACCAGGCTATCCCATGCAGCCCGGCATGATGCCGC
>CAYMHJ010000519.1:0-3816 GCA_964390165.1 uncultured Prosthecobacter sp.
CGAAAGCTGAAACCCGACGGCAGCGTGATCGAATTCCAAGCCGACCTCTCCGGGCTGGAGGAGATCACCCGCTGGGTGCTGAGCTGGGGCAGCAAGGCCAGGGTGCTGGGACCGCCAGAATTGCGGGAGAGGGTGGCACGTGAGGTGGAGGGGATGAGGGAGGGGTGATGGCGATCCGCAGCTAATAGCCGGATTTCTCACGCAAATGCTCGCGCGTGTGCGCAGCCGTGTGTGTGTGCGACCTTTGGGCGGTGGCTTTGACAAGTTCAGTTGATGTTATTGCTGATGGGAGGCGGCAGTTCGAGGCTCCGAATCAGTCGGGCAAATTCTCGCAGGGTTTTCCGTTTCCCACCCTTGAATGCATTTCTGGAACTGCGCTGCTTACCAGCTTCTGAACGTGGACCGGTGGACTTTAGCCAAGGTTGCCGCTGCCGAATGCGGTCGGCTTGAAGTCGGCGTTGTTCCTTACTCCAAGCCATGGTGGGTGGGGGTGACGACCGATTTTCCCGCCAAACGAACTAAGTTTACTCTGTGCTGGCTGTTGGCATCAAGCATTGGCGGAGCGGAATCGCTTGCCGTTACCTGCTGCGTGCTGCTGACGACCTGCTGGTGCGCCATGTTGAGCTGTTTGGCAAAGATGGCAGGTTTCTTGAGGATGGCGATGGTTTCGAGGGCTTTCGCAGACTGGGCCTGTGCCTTCAAAGCTAGCTTCATGATTGTCTCAAACTCTGGCTGGTCGATCACCGCCATGCCGCGGCGGAGGAGTTCGTTGAACAGCATGTCAAGAATCTTGGCCTGGCACATCGCCATGCGTTCGGGACCGCTCATATTGCCGTTGTTTACTGCATCGGCCGCGCGGTGGAACTGTTTGAGCACTTTGCCAATGTCCATTGAACCTTCATCAAAGGCTGACATGACAGAAAAGGCAGCCTGGAGCTCGGGTGCCGTATCGACATCCTGGACAAGGTCTGCTGCCTCCTGTTGTGACATTTCTTCCTGTGTTGCCATGGTGGTAGGATTTGCCGTCGTGGAGGACTATGCAGCAATGACCGTCGAAAACTCTCGAAGCCGGCGCACGAGACCATTCCCATAGTTTTCCCCGAACTTCTCGGCGAGATTCGCCCCTGTCATTTCACTCGTCCAGAGGATCGGGCGTTTGTTGCTGATACGTGTCTCCACGATGTCGTGGAGGACAGCAGCAACTGCTGGTGTGCTGCGCTCCTTACCGATATCGTCGATAAAGAGAATGCCAGCCCCTTTGCAGTCCCGGATCAGTTTGCGAGCCGCGCTGCGATCCATCATGGAGTCGGCGTGCATGTCGCCGACCGCGATTTGGATCTGCTGTGCTGCTGCTGCCAGGACGCTCCTGCCAGAGAAGTGATGACGACGCACAATCTCCCACGCAGCGCGGGTCTTTCCCACGCCGGAAGGTCCGTAAATACCTAGGCCCACTCCGCTGTCATTCGCCCACCATGTATGGGCCAATCCATAGAGTACTGGCGAAAGATCGGGGTGCTTCCAGTCTGTGTGGCGGTAAAGTCGGGGGCACATGCGAGACCATGCGAGAACGCGTTTTTCAGCTCTTTCGCGTTGCAGGTCCGCTTCATGTTTGGCCTCACGCAAGGCCATGCAAGAGTTGCAGACGCCGAATTGACCATCCGAAGGACGATGACAGTCGGGGCAAAGGTGGGTCTGCACATTCAGCAGATTATGGCGGTCTGGAAAAAGAGATGCATTCATGGCGGTTACCATCCGTTGTTTGGTTTTGAGGTGAGGATGACGGGCTGACTTCGATTGGTTTCGACTTTGCTGGCCCAGCGCTGATCGAAAGACTCGGGGCTGCGCCAGTCACGGTTGGTGAAGAAGGTCAGTGCCTTTGGAACGAACTTGTTCGATGCACCGCCAGGAGCTTGATGGATCTTCTTCGCAATGCGTTGGACCGCTTGGAACATGGCTCCAGGGTCCTGCCCGGCAACGAGGTCATCGGTGATCAATTGGAGCACATCGAAGGGTGAATCCCTGCGTGGGTAGGCATTGGCGATGGCCTCTGCCTGGTGGGCGGTGTTCTCTCTCTCTTTGGGGTGAGTGGTGGGAGGTGGGCAGCCTTCAAGCACTGCTTGGGGGCTGCTTGGGAGCTGCTTGTAGGCTGCTTGCATGCTGCTTGTAGCACTACTTGGAGCACTGCTTGGAGCACTGCTTGGAGGTTGCTTGCCACCATATCGACCAGCGTGCATCTTGGCGCTTTTGGATTTCGCTTTCGCAATACGGTCACGCTGCGCAACTCGAATCTCTTCCAGCCTCGCATTGCGCCGCTTACCGTCATCAGCTAGCGGGAATTTGACGAGGACGACAGGAGTCACGATCGCCCCCGCTAGACGAGAAAGGACTTCCACATCTTCCGGAAGGCCATCTCGCAGCCAAGAATGACAAAGCAGGCGCAGATAGACCAACTGATCCATGT
The DNA here is from genome assembly GCA_964390165.1 of uncultured Prosthecobacter sp. GTDB lineage: Bacteria > Verrucomicrobiota > Verrucomicrobiia > Verrucomicrobiales > Verrucomicrobiaceae > Prosthecobacter. The sequence goes on from CAYMHJ010000519.1 coordinate 2,462, forward strand.
TGCACATCTCGGCGACGCCGGCTAGCCAGCGCTCCGGGTAAAAATCAAACGCAGGCGCGTCTTTCATGAGACGGCTCCTCCGTGGCTAGAAAGTTCGGCTTTCATCTTCTCCCGAATAATGCGGCGCTGTTGCTTGCGCTCTGCGCGGGCAAGGACAATCCCAATTTCGTGCTTAAGCTGCTCGAGGTTCGCGGCCAACTTGCCTGCGTAGTTGCAATCCGCATCTGTGGCAGGTTGCATACTCCACAGCAGTTCGATACTGGCATCGACAAGGGAAGCACACTTCAAAGCTGTTTGATGGTTCTGTGACATGGCGTTTTGGTTCGTTGTTGCGACGTTGGTTCTGTGGAAAGTCCGCGACGATACGGCCGCTCGGTAGCGCGACCGGCGGGGCTAAGGATGGGGTTTCGTGATCTCATGAGCGATGATCCGGCGCATGCTCTGGATGTTATGAATGGTGATCGTGAAGCCGAGTTCGCGACTCGCGCGTTCGGCCATCTGGCGGGCAGACTCGCGACGAGAGGTGGTTTGAGCTGCCATGACCCATTTGAGGAGAGCGCTGGCGTTGAGGAACTTGAGGCGGTTGATGGGCTTGTATTCGGTGGCAGGGGTATTCATGTGCGTAGGGTTGTTGGCATGAGGCTTGGCGGTTTGGCGAAAATGGTGTCTCTGCGTCGAGGTTAATGTGAGCTGGACGGGGCATGGCGCTCCCTTGCAGCTTCAGGATTCGAGGCCGCCAGTTGCTCTGGACTCGAGGAAGGCCTTCAGAGAGTGGAAGGAGACCAGACGAGTACCCTTGATCTGTCCGCGCTCTTTGAGGGAGACCGACTTCACCAACCCGCGGTTCAGCAGATCATAAAGTTTCGGTTTCGAGACGCGGCAGTAGGCGCAGGCTTCGAAAACGCGGAGCCAGTCTTGGGGGATGGCTTGAACCTTGTCCCCCGTCGCGGAGGCAGGGATTTTGATGTCAGATTCAGCGGAGAGGTGTGCCATGGAGGTCATGGCAGCGTAGTATAAAAGAAGTTTCGTGAAGTCGATCTCGGGAATTGGGGTGACGATTACCCCATTTCCTATTGTCTCAGGTTCTTCCTCATCACCTTCATTTGGTTCTTGAAGGCATCCACAAACTGACTGTCTGATCTCTTGTATTCCCCAATCTCGATTTTTTTATCCCTGTGTTTGCCGCTCAGAACCTTGCATCCGATGAATTTTCGGAATTCTCTCAGCGATGGTAGGCGGTGATTCTCCTGGAGAAATTCAGTCAGCCTTGCTTTCACCAGGGCAGTTAGTGGGTTGGTCCATGCCCCTCTCGCTGAGTCCTCAATTGCCGGGGTGGCAGTCGGTCTTGCAACCAG
>CAYMHJ010000520.1:0-3814 GCA_964390165.1 uncultured Prosthecobacter sp.
CCGTGCCCGGATGAAATTGCAGCTTCATGATCGACGCGCCCTGGATCGACTTCGACTCCACGTGCTCGATGGTCGCGATGTAGAGAAAGTGATACTCGTAGCGGTAGGTCAGGTAGCCCTCCATCTGCAGCGGGTCCATGCCGCCATAGGGCTGCGCCACATAGATCGTCGGGATGCCCAGCGGCGGGAAAATGTCCCGAGTCATGCGCTGAAGCCCGATCCACGCTCCCAAACAAACCGCCACCACGGCAACGAGAACAGTCCAGGGATGGCGGAGGGCAAAGCGGGCAAGATTCATGCGGGAGAAATGACGAAGCCAGAAGGGCGAAGGAGCAAGGGAGCAGAACGGGCGGCGATTACGGGCACCGTAAAACGCGGGGACGCAAATATCTTTCCTTGAAATCTTCAGGGACTCGCCACTTCCGCTGGTGCTTCAGGGCGTTAGGATCGAAGTGCGTGAAGTCAGGTGAAAGGTCATCTTTGACAGGAATGTGGATCGCCCTGACAGAGATGGGGAAATGTCACATCCTGTTTCATCATGGCCTGCGCGGCTGCTGATGCTTGGCATTGCCGGGTTTGGTTTTCTCGGCATGGCCCGAGCCGATGCCTCCAACTTCAAGCCCGTCATCACCCGCAGCGTGGCGGCCAATCGCGTCGCCGAGAAGCCCGACTATGCTCACACACTGAGCGACGACGTGAGGTGGCTGGACTTCGGCCTGGAGTCCCGCATGCGCTATGAATACCGCTGGAACGACTACGGCACTCCGGGCCTGCTCACCGATGATGCGCTCGTCACGCGCAACCTGCTCTATATCGCGGTCAAAGGCCCTCTCGACCCCCTGCGTCTCGCGGTGGAGTTGGAGGACTCCCGCCGCTTCCTTAGCAGTCGGATCGGCAACCCGAACATCGAAACCGGCTTCGAGTTCCTGCAAGCCTACGCGCAACTGCATTTCGAGGACGCCATTGCCGGTCAGCCGCTGAGCTTCAGCTTTGGCCGCATGGCCTTTGACTGGGCGGACCGCCGTCTCATCGCCCGCAATCGCAACCGAAACACCCTCAGCGCTTTCGACGGCTTCCGTCTGCGCCTTGGCGATGAAAACGCACCGTGGGAGATCGACGCAATCGCCGTGCGTCCGGTGGATCGGGGAGTGGACGGCCTCGACGAATCCACCGACAACGCCACGCTCGTCGGTATCGCCGGTTACTGGCGTGGCTGGTCGCCACATATCGTGCTGGAGCCTTACTGGCTGCGGTTTGACCAGGACGACAACCGCCTCGTGCCCATCCAGCGTGATCTGCATACCTTAGGCCTGCATGCCTTTGGACAATGGGGGGAGAAATCCGCTTGGGACTACGATCTCAGTCTCGCCAGCCAGTGGGGGAAGACGCAGGGCAATGATCACTGTGCCTGGGCCGCTCATGTCGAGGCTGGCCGCACTTTCAACAGTGCCTGGAAGCCACGCCTCGCCCTGTGGTTTAACTACGCCAGCGGCGACAAGGACGCCGCTGACGGCAGCCAGGAGCGATTCGATCCGCTCTTTGGAGCCACCTACGCCTTCTATGGCTACAGCAGCTACTTCGCCTGGCAGAACATGCTCAATCCCACGCTGCGTCTGAGCTTCGCGCCTGCGCAGAACTTTAGGTGCGAGATCATGCACCGCGCCTTCTGGCACGCCAGTGACACGGATGCCTGGGTGCGCGGTCTGCGGCGTGACCGCACGGGTGGCAGTGGTGATTTCATCGGCCAGGAGACGGACGTCCGTCTCGTCTGGCAGCTCTGCAAAAACTTCGACCTAGACCTTTCCTACGCCCACTTCTGGCCCGGCAGCTTCGTGGCAAAGACCGGTAGCGCGCCGCAGGGCGACTTCATCCAGCTGGCCGGCACGCTGAGGTTTTAAGGTGCTGTGCGACCAGAAATGGGGCAGGGTCTCGCGGTGCCCGGGTCTGGGATTTTACTTTTCGGATCAGTGGGCGGCGGACTTGATGGCTCTCAGGCGCGTGGTGAGACGCTGCACGATATCAGGGTGGTCAGCGTAAACATTGCGCGTCTCGGCGGGATCGGTGGCGAGGTTGTAGAGCTGGCCGGGCGGGCCGCCTTCTATGGCGGGGTCGAGTTTCTTGGGCTGCGAAAAGCCGCCGGAGCCGCGATGGCCGTCCACGAGTTTCCACGGACCTTCGCGGAGAGCGAAAACGCCCTGCATGGAATGATGCACAGCGAACTCGCGCACAGGCCTGGAGGGCTTTTCAGCCAGCAGGGCAGGAAGGATGCTGTGACTGTCTGGCCCGGCACCTGTGGGCAGCGGTGTGCTGATGATATCGGAAGCCGTCGCGAGCAAGTCGGTGAGTTCCACCAACTCCGCGCTGACGGTGCCAGCTGGGGTTTTGCCCGGCCAGCGCACCAGGAAAGGCACGCGGTGGCCGCCCTCCCAGATGTCTGCCTTCGTCCCACGCAGACCGGCATTGCCCTGGTGGCGCAGCTCGCGGATGTGCTCAGCACGACCGGTGATTTGGTAGTGCTTCACATCGTCCGCTTCTTTGGCCTCCCAGTAGTGAAACAGGCCGCCGTTGTCCGAGGTGAAGAGCACGAGCGTGTTTGACGCAAGGCCGGTGCGGTCGAGCGTGTCGAGCAAGGCGCCGACAAAGGCATCCGTCTCCACTACGAAGTCGCCATACTCACCGGCCTGGCTTTTGCCGCGATACTCCTGGTTCGTGACTAACGGCAGATGCGGAGACGAAAGCGGCGCGTAGAGGAAGAAGGGCTTCTTTTCCGCCGCCGCAGCCTGCACTTCGAGGAAGGCCATGGCCTCGCCCGTGATGCGTGGCATGACGGCGAAGTTCGTGAAGTCCGGCGAACGCACGCCCTCGTCCGTGGCAAGGTACAGCGCGTCACGCATGCGCTCCTGTTTCAGCGTGGGCAGGTGCAGCACGCGGTCGTTTTTCAGGAAGCAGAAGGGCGGCATGTTCAGCGAGGCGCTGATCCCGAAAAAGTGGTCGAAGCCCAGGGCATTCGGCCCGCCGATGAAGGGGCGTGCGTGATCGATGTCAAAGCCGGGTCGCACGCCCTTTGCCTGGCCTTTGTCCGCAGTCTCCAGCGCGCCGTCCTGCCGCGTCCATTGCAGGCCGAGATGCCATTTGCCGACACAGCCTGTGGTGTAGCCAGCCTTCTTCAGGAACGAGGCCACGGTGACGCGATCCGGCTCGATGAGCGGCGGGCTGTAGCCGTCGAGCACGCCCGATTTCATCCGCGTGCGCCACGCGTAGCGCCCCGTGAGCAGGCCGTAGCGAGTGGGCGTGCAGACGGCGGAGGGCGTGTGCGCATCGGTGAACCTCATGCCCTCTTTGGCAAGCCGGTCCAGATGCGGCGTCTGAATCTTCGACTGCGGGTTGTAGCAGGACACATCCCCGTAGCCGAGGTCATCAGCGAGGATGACGATGATGTTGGGATGATCTGCAGCAAACACCGAGAGCAGAGGGCCGAGAGCGAAGAGAAAGATGAGGCGGGAGAGCACGCTCAGGTGAACGTTCGCAGAGAGTCGTTCTTCAAGCGAAGCCGCCATTCAGCCTCACTTCGCCTTATCTGGATTCGCCTTCGCCCAGTCGAGGTATTCCTGCATGGTGTAGAAGGTGCCATGCTTGTAGAGGCGGCCGCCTTCTTCGACAAGTTCGTTCGAGTTGAAGCTCCAGGAGTCGCCGTTCTTCTTCATCAGTGCGGCAAGCTGCGCATCGAGCTTCTCGCGCAAGTCCTTCACGGCAGGATCAGCGGCGAGGTTGTTCATCTGATGCGGATCCGCCTTGTCATCGAACAGCACCCACG
>CAYMHJ010000521.1:0-3807 GCA_964390165.1 uncultured Prosthecobacter sp.
CTTTCCAGCCTTGGAGCGTGTCGGGGAGGGATTCGCCGTCGCGGAGGGTGAAGAGCGCATGGACGTGATTGGGCATGATGACGTCGCTCCCGAGGTCGTAGCGCTGGCCGTCGGAGTGATGGAGGCCGTCAGCGACGATTGGGGCGAGGTGTGGATCACGCAAGGCGCAGGAGCCGTGCGCGGCGTCGAGGTGTTCTTCGAGCTTGTCGGAGAACTGGCCGTGGTAGCACGCTTCGGTGATGTCATCCCACGGCGGCGGGTTCGCGGCGAGGAAGGCATCGCGGGCGCGAAGCCAGTCATCGAGAAGTTCACGCGGCAGCGAATCGGCGAGGCGGAAAATGACCAAGCATCAGTTACCCCGTTTTCCTCGGTCCACCCGCGCTGAAGAGACAGCACTAGCTGCCATTGTTTGCCCCGCCGGCGCCGGGGGGCGCACCCGCGCCGTTCGTTTCTGCGGGACCATTCCCGCCGATCGGAGGAGAGGCGGCGCTTTCTTGGGATGTAAACAACACTGTGATAGCTGCTACCACCAAACTCTGCAAAGGTGCCAAGAAATAGACAGACTGCTTGAAGAGGTCCATCCCCTTGTTGCTGCTCACTGGCTCAAGCAGAATGGTCAACAAGAGAATCGCGAGGTAAAAAATGGACAGCCATCGCGAGAGGCGGAAGAAAAACGCCTTCACATTGCGAGGGTCATTTTCGTCACGCAACGCATTGGCTCCGAACACGCCGATCATAAGAGCGAGCGTTGGCACGCTGTAAGGCAGAAACCAATTCCATACCGCCTGCAAATCATCTCCATAGTGGCCGAGGATAGACTGAACGACCACGATCAGGAAGGCAAGACCTCCACCACTGAACCAAACTACTGCCAAACTGTTGCGTGCGTATTCAAGAGGGATGCGCTTGGTTTTCATTACGATAATGGATGGATGAGTGACTAAGGGACTAGACAGGAGGAAAGAGTCAATGATCAGGGTGCCTTCTTTTGTGGCTGCATTGCTGGTGGCGCAACAGCAGGAGGAGGAGCAGACGGGATCTTCGCCGAAGGTGGGTCATTTGCCGGAGGCAATGGCGTTCCAAAAGGATCCTGACTTGGGAGGGGGGAGGGGCCAAATGGATCGGACTGAGGAGTTGGTGCGGTCGGCGGAACTTTCATTCCAGGAGCTGGCGCGAATGGATCGACGGCCAAGGGGTCTGTCCCACCAGAGGATGAAGCGGGAGGCTCAGACTCTTGAGGACGGGGCCTTAGCGCAGCGACATTCACTGGGTAGAGGTTAGCTTTTTCCAAGTGCGCGGCAGCGGTGAGGAGCCCGGGCCGCTTGATGAGGGCCTTGCCATTGGTGCCCTTCTGGGAGAATTCATAAATAAGCACGGTGCATTTGGTGTCTTTGGAAGCCGACTGGCGGGCCATCTCAGGCGGCAGGGTGTTGAATCCACTGGTGGTCCAAGCTTCAGCCTCCTTTTTGGTGACTTCGACCTGATCCTGCTCGAATGGCTGATCGGTCACGACAAAAACTATGACACGAAAGTTTCCGGTAGGAGCCGTAAGCAGCGCTTTCAGATAGCTGAGTAGAGAAAAAATTGGCGGTGCAACCACTGCGGCGGCCCAGCGCTCGGGCTCCGGCATAGACTTGCCGTTTTTACGGTCAAACTGCTCGAGTTGGGTGGCTATGGCGAAGCCGTTGGGCACGGAGTAGTAGCTGCGCTGGTCATACCTCATGCCATCAAGTACCTCTACAAGCTTGTCGTTGTAATCCGCAAGCGACGCTGCCTGGTTGAAAAATGCTTGGGGCAGCACTTTAGAGCTAGAGGCCCGAGGTGGTGGCCACTGTAGCACCGGCATTTCTGGACGCATGAAATTCATCTGTCGTTCCCGCAGTGTCCTGATCTGGTTCTGTAGTTCAGCATTTTCTTGAGTCCGCATTGCAATCATGGCTTCCAGTTCAGCATTTTCCCTTTTTGCTGCATTCATAGAATTCAAAATTGCATGTGAATTCAGAGCCCCAAAATCTTTCAATTCCCTCTCCATCTCCGCCGTTCGTCGCTTCATCTGTTCCAGTTCGTTTTGACGGCTCTGCATCTCTATTTCCATCTGAGCCACCTTACTCTGCGACTCCAGTTTGAGTATCGCAGCACTCTCCGCCGCTTTTAGCGCCTTATCTTCTGCCTCACGCGCCCGCCTGTCCGCCTCCATCGCCTTCCTATCTGCCTCCCTTGCGCGCCTCTCTACCATTTCAAGCTTCTGATTATGCGAAATCGTTTCCAGGCGCCTTAAAAATAGCATTGCCAGGACCAAGATTCCCATCGTCACCGTGATAACCAGCAGCACTTTCGAAGACGTCTTCATTAGAATAATTAGATAGAATGGACCTAAGCCATTTTTTAGTCCTTAAACAAAGGGATTGCAACCTTATGGATTCGATAGCTCAACTGGGCAACTGCCAGCAATGGGCTGGTGCGGAAGTTCATTGATGTTGTCCCACGGCGGCGGGTTCGCGGCGAGGAAGGCCTCGCGTGCACGAAGCCAGTCATCGAGAAGTTCACGCGGCAACGAGTCGGCGAGGCGGAAGGTGACAAAGATCGCCACCTCGCCCTGCTGCCAATGCGGCAGCTTGTGAGCCGTCTTTTCGATGTCCCCTCGCGGGTCGAAGAACTTCATACCTCAGCTAATCGAGAGGAGCGCGGGCACTCTTGCCCGCTTTTTGAAATGGCGGCTAAGCCGCGAAGAGAAGAGGCGGACAGGAGTGCCCGCGCTCCTCTTTTGCGGATTCACACATAGTCATCAACGGACTCAATGAGCTCTACACACTTCACGATAAAAGGAGTCACGAATTGATCGTTCATTTTCGCATCGAACGAAACTCTTGCTCCCAATCCGTGTGAACGAATCGAGACAAGCGAGTTTAACTGAGCGGTTTGGTCCAAGAACGGTTGATCAATGATTCCACCTCGATGAACCAATAGATGACGCAGCTGCGCCAAGACGGCGAATTGTTCAGAATCAATGATTTGATGAGTCCCTGATCCAGATGGCAGTGCAAACCCTTTTCTAAACTGCTCTCTGATGACGCAAAGTTTAGAAAACGAGCCTTTGGCTGGTCGCCCGAGTTTTCCTTCAAACAATGACCTGGCCAGCACTTCAAAAGCAGACCAGCAGTAGATGAGAGATGCCTTGCTGATTGCCTCGAATCCAGAAGCCAACGGAATCTCGGGATTCATGTGCTCAACATGTAGCAAATGAAGATCCGGCATCCGAAAGCTATCCTGAAAATCTGCCTTTCTCGCAGCGAAAATGCTGTGGTGGGTAGCCATAATTTGTTCGTAAACATCGCGCTCGTGCCATCTCTCTTTAGGCCAGACTCGCTTACCAGTGATTTGCTCACAGGCGTCGGCCCAGGAATTACTAAGCTCACACATCGCACCGGCCACCCAACCGGGCATAGCTTGCAGATTCACAATCTGCTGAAGGCTGTCTCTAAACGTGGTCGCAGCCTCTCGCACGGCAGATGACTTGAAGACACGCGACGAGATCCGCTCATCAAAGACGTCGTTTAATCGACTGATGATGAATTCGTCTGCCTTCATAATGGGTTCAGGAAGCGGACAGGAGTGTCCGAGCTCCTCTCGATGCACTCGGCTTACTTGTGATACTCCTGCAACGCCCGCACCTGCACCTCGCTCCCTTGCAGTGACTTGATCGCTCGCAGGGCCGCATCAGCGCCACGGAGCGTGGTCATGATCGGAATACGGTTCTGCATGGCGGCGGTGCGGATCTTCACTTCGTCTTCGCGGGGGTTTTTGCCG
>CAYMHJ010000522.1:0-3805 GCA_964390165.1 uncultured Prosthecobacter sp.
AGTAATGCGGAGCCCCCACAGGCCCCCAGGCGGGCGCGGATTGATTCGCCGCGAGTATCTTCGCGATGTCATGCACCTTCGTGTTCCCAAACGCAGCGTGCCAGTTGAAGTAAAAGATGCCCACCGTTCGATTCGGCTTCGGCGTGCCGACTTCCGCGCTCATCGGCAACGTGCGGCCTAGTGCATCCGCAGCAGTCCAGGTGTCCGGCATCGTATCGCGTGGCTCGACGGCGTTGAGCACGGCCAGCGAGGTGAACAGGAGTGTGAGAGTGGGTTTCATAGAGGGAATCCTACTGCGTGGTGCCGTTGACCGGCTATAAATCGGGTGTTCGATCCTCAGCGGGTCGTCTGCACTTGGAGTCGCCATGTCACCGTCGCCATCTGGTAGCCCTCGTAGTCCGCGGTTCTTTTCGCGTAGAACCCGGTCAGCAGTCGGCCGTCGGGGAGCTCAACCGTGGATGGATACCCGCCGTCGCCGTCGAAGCTGGCAATCCGCTCGGGCTCGCTCCAGGTGCGGCCGCTATCCGCGCTGATCCGCACCCCGATGCCCTTTGGAAACTCTGCTTTCCCGGGCGAGCCATTGGACCACTTCGATTTCCAATTGGCTAAGCTGCGGTTGCCATAGGTCAGGAGAACCCGGCCATCGGAGAGCTCGATCAGATGAGCCGGGTGCTCCAACGGTCCAGTCAGCTGCTGCTCCTGCTTCCAACTCCTGCCATTGTCCGTCGAGCGTAAGAGCTCGAGGTGCTGGTCCTTCATCGTCCGCCCGCAAGCCAGAAGGTCGCCGCTGCGCAGCCGCAGGAGCGTCGTCTCGTTGAGGCCACCTTGGGCTATGACTGAGGCGAATTTCCAAGTGCGACCGTCATCGGCGCTCGTGAAAAAATAAGCGTCGTGCGTCTTAAGCACCGGCTCCCATGCATACAGGCAGACGCCGAGCTTGCCTTCGCCAATGACGCTGACGTCGCCAAACGGGATCAGCCGATCCGACAACTTTGTGGTTCCGGTGGAGCGGCTTTTGCTGGGCAGTTCCACCCCCTCGGCACGCGTCCAGGTCTTACCATAGTCGGCGGACAGGCAGACCCAGATCGCCATTGGAGCCCCGCCCGTATTGGGGGACGTTGGCTTGCCCTCCGGTGGCGGCGGATTGCGGTGGCTATAACCGCTGGCCAGCACGATCAGTTCTCCTTTGGCATTCGTGCCAGCGGCGGCGAGCATGCGGTTGGTGGTGGGTTCGTGCGGAGCCGGCCTTCCGCGAAACTGCCAACTTTTGCCGCCGTCGATCGTCGCCCAGCAGTCGATATCCCCCTCCCACAGGCCGTGGCAGGGCTGGTTGAAGATCGTTGCCACGACCGATCTATCAGCGAGTTTTTTGAGGTTTGGCCAGGCGCAGACATTTTTCACTGCCACAGCATGGGCGAGCACTTGAACGAGCGCCTTAGGTTCGCCTTCCGCGAAGAGACGTGCTTCAACGAGGGTGACGAAAGTGAGGATGATGAGGATGGTTTTCATGGTTGAGTGGGTGTGTGTTTCATGCTTAAAAAATTAAGCCGCTGGAGACCAGCGTGAGTATTTGCCATCCAGCAGCTTCGTGAAGCGTTTCATCGTGGCCTCGGAGACGCCCGCATACGGAGGAAGCAGGCGCAGAGGGAAATCAGGCATGTGAAGTTGGACGAACATTTTATCGAAGGCTCCGTCCATGTGCGCCTCGGTCTTCGCGAAGGCGAGCAGCTCGGCGATGATCGCGGACGACTCGCGCTGCATTTCTTTGAGGAAGGTCTGATCGCGGCATTTCCCGGCTTCAAAGAAAGCGCGAGCGAGGGAGAGATTCGAGTTCGCAAGTGAAACGAGGAAGCCGCATTCCCCCATCATGGCTGCCTCGGCAAAACCACCCTCGGTGATGAAGTGCTGGAGGTCCGGGGCCTCGGTGAGCAGGCCGCGCAGGCGTTCGAGGTCAGTGGTGCTGTTTTTCGTCGCGACGAGGTTGGGATGGCGCCGAGCGAGCACACCATACTCCGTGGGCGTGATGATGCGGTGTGTGCGCATCAGGTTGTAGTGCAGGAACTCGCAATCCGTAAAGCGCCCGCAGGTCTCACGGAAAAACACATCCACCTCGGTATCGCTCAGTTTGCCCCAGCTCGGCAAGCTGAGCTGAAAACGACGCGCGCCCATGTCGCGGGCACGTTCGATGCGTTCGATGATATTGGGCAGGGAGAGGCTGATGAGGCCTGTCATGGTCTGCACGCCTTCGATTTGTGTTGCATCGAGGAAGACACGCGTGATCTCGTCGAACTGCCGTTCTGTGACAGCATATCCCTCGCCTGCGGTGCCGAAGGTGTAAAGATCGCGGATGCCTCCAGCGATCAAATGACGCACCTGGGCGCGAAACAGCGCGTCATCGAAGGTGAAGTCCTCGCGCCACGGCACGCAGCACGTGGCGAGGATGCATTGGCGGTAGCGTTTGCTCATCTCAGGCTGGAGGTGTGGCGGTGGCGGCGGCGATGTAGGCGGCTTTGAGTTTCGGATCGGTTTGCGTGTGTTTGCCGCGATACACGAGCAGCAGGCCGAGGCGCGAGTAGTCGCTGGTGTTCGGAGCAGAGTGATGAACTGTCTCACACTGATGGATGAGAGCATCGCCTGGCTCCAGCAGGCCGCAGAACTGTTCCTCGAGCGGCACGGTGGGCGGTTCGGCGAGGCCGATTGAGTTGCCTTTCACACCGGAGGGCTTCGTGGGCAGCATGCCAGCTCTTTGCGAGCCGCGCACATAATACACCGGGCCGTTCGCCATCGTCACCGGGTCCATGGCGATCCACACGGTGAGCATGTCCGGCGGCGTCTGGCAAAAGTAGGCGTTGTCCTGGTGATAGGGCACGCCGGAGCCAACGCGGGCCGGCTTGTTGAAAGTTTCAACACCCATGAGCACGGGCTCGCCATGCACAAGCTTCGAAACCAGCGCGATGACTTCCGGCTTCTCCACCATGGGCAGGATGGCGGGATCGTGAATCTCCAGTCGCCAGAGATTGCGCACCGTTTTCCCATCCGGCTCCAGCGTGCGGGCGTCTCCGGGCTTTGAGGTGAGGTCCTCGCGCATGTAGCGCTCCAGTTCGGAGCGAATGGTGGCGACTTCATCCGGACTGAAAAGGCCGCGCACGCGGATGACGCCGTCGCGTTCGTAATCGTGGATTATGGAGTCGGTATCGGAGATGCTCATGACGCTGAATTTTGGTTTGCAGCCGGTGATTTGCCAAACCTAGTCTGCTGGTGGGTTTAGCCAACCAGATGAATAAGCACCGACCATTTCACCGCACGCCAAAGCGCCTGTCACTCGTCACCCAGACGATGCAAATCCTGCGCGAGAGCATTCAACATAACCGCTGGCAGGATCACCTGCCTGGCGAGCGCGAGCTTGCCGCGCACTTGCAGGTGAGCCGCGATACGCTGCGTGCCGCGCTGCACGAACTGACTCGCGAGGGCTACATCACGTCCACACAGCGCCAGCGCCGCCGTATCACGGCACAGAAAGCCGGACGCACTTGCACCTTAAAAAAAGCCGTCCTCGGCATCCTCTCGCCGAGCCCCTTTAACGAACTCGCGATGATAACTACGGCCGTTCTGGACCAGCTCCGCGCTGGGTTAACCGGCTTGGGCTGCGAGCTGGTGTTTCATGCCAGCAAAGCGTGCTTCTCCGAGCGCCCGGAGCATGCATTGAAAAAGCTCACAAAGATCTATCCCGCCGCCGCGTGGATGATCCTCGGCTCCCGCGAACCGATGCAGCGCTGGTTTCTTCGAGAGCGCCTCCCATGCCTCG
>CAYMHJ010000523.1:0-1405 GCA_964390165.1 uncultured Prosthecobacter sp.
TTCGGCCAAAAAGACCAACTCATCGAAGAAGGCACCCGAGTCTTCACCCTCGGTGCCGACGTCATCGAACTCGGCAACGCCTTCCACAAGATGGTCAAAGACTTCGGCGGCGGATCTGCCGCACCGAGCACGGATTCCGTTTACAAATCCAAGTGACCCATGAAACGCTTGATCCATAAGATGAAACGACTTCTAATGGGTCAAGTTCAACCAATAGTAGCCCCTCTGGTGCGATCTCCAACCTCTCCAGAAGAGGTTGCTATTTTTGAACGGCGGCATGGAATCAAACTGCCTGAGGCATATGCGCAAGCGTTGATGTCAGAGGAGAAGTGTCCCTTCGATTCTCTTGAAGATTGGGCTCAACCAGAAGGTGAGGAAATGCTGCCCGATGACTTTTTGTTGCAACCTTTTCCTCACACAGATGGCTGGAATGATCTCTCCTTATACTCTGAAAACCAAGGTTGGAACTCACCCTACTTCGACAAAAATTTATGTCGGGGATCAATGCGTGTCACCAATACCGGTTGTGAAGGTTATGTGATTATGGTGGTCTCTGGACCCTGTCGCGGACAACTCTGGCGTGATCTCAGAGCTAGCGACATGAAAGGAATTTTTCCAATAACTGACTCAAATGGTGCTCGCGTTTTAATTGAAGCAGTGACCAACGAGTTTAGGCGTCTTGAGCGAGGGCCTCTGAATGTTTTTTCTGCATCCCAATTTTTCAGCAAATTTGGTATAATCCCACAAAAATAAGCATGATCTCAGCTCTCTTTTCCCTCCAAAACAAAACCATCCTCCTCACCGGCGGCGCGGGTCTTTATGGTCGTGGCTTGGCTGCCATGCTGGCTCAAACAGGTGCCACGCTGATCCTTGCCGCCCGAGATGTGGCGAAGCTGCAAGTCGTGGCGGATGAAGAAACCGCGAAGGGCCACAAGGTTTTCGCCGAGTCACTTGATCAGGGGGATGAAGCCTCCGTGATTGGCTTGCATGACCGCGTCACGGCGAAGTTTGGCCCTCTGCATGGTCTCGTGAACAACGCCGTGCTGCGCCCGATGAAAGGCGCGAACGGTGCGGCGGAGCAGTTCGCTGAATCCATGCGGGTGAATGCCACGGGCGTCATGCTGATGCACCGTCACTTTGGCAAAACGATGGCTGAGGCAGGTCGTGGCAGCATTGTAAACATCGGCAGCATCCAGGGCATGATCGGCCCGAGCTACGAACTCTACACGGGCACGAACATGGGCGACATGCCGCCGGATTACTTCTTCCACAAAGGTGGCATGGAGAACCTCACACGCTTCTACGCAGCGCTTTACGGGCCGAAGAGCGTGCGCGTGAACAACCTTGCTCCCGGGGGTTTCTTCAACAACCAGCCCGAGCCCTTCCTCACGCGCTACTGCGAGCA
>CAYMHJ010000523.1:1415-3802 GCA_964390165.1 uncultured Prosthecobacter sp.
TCGGTGGTGCCGTGATCTTTCTGCTCAGCGATGCCTCCCGCTACATCACCGGCGTGAACCTGCCCGTCGATGGTGGCTACACCGCCAAATAAACATTCAGCTCCATTCTCCACGCCGATGACGCACTTCTCCTGGCTCGATTACACCATCTTCGGCGTTTACCTCACAGCCTCGGTCAGTGTGGGGTTGTTTTCTGCGCGCGGGTCGAAGTCACTCGGCGACTACTTCCTGGCCGGTCGTGGCATGGGCAGCGTGCTCGTCTCCATGTCCATCCTGGCGGCCCTGTTCTCAGGCATCAGCTACCTGGCCGGACCGGCGGATGTGTATAAAAACGGCTTTGGCTTTGCCTACGCGGTACTCGCCTTCTTCATCGCCACACCGTTCACGGCGATCTGGATGATGCCGAAGTTCTACCAATCGCGCTTCTACACCGCCTACCAATTTCTTGAGGAGCGCTTCTCCCTCTCCGTGCGGCTGCTGGCCTCGGGGCTCTTCATCTTTCGCGTGGCGCTCTGGCTCGCCGCGGCGACTTACGCCCCTGCCCTGGCTTTGGAAAAAGTCACCGGGATGCCGCTGTGGATCACCATTCTGGCCACCGGCACGCTCACCACGCTCTACACCGCGCTCGGTGGCATGAGAGCCGTCATCTGGACGGATGTGATGCAACTCATCGTGCTCTTTGGCGGCCAGCTGATGATCATGTTCGTGGCTGCGGGCAAGATTCCAGGTGGCCTCACCGGAGTCTGGGACACCGCCCTGGCAGATGGGCGCATGGATCTGAGCCTCTCCTTCAGTCTGTCAGAGCGTGTCAATCTCTGGGCCGTGCTGCTCGCTGCCGCCTTTCTGCACATGGTTCAGATGTCCACGGACCAGGTCTCCGTTCAGCGTTACCTGAGCGCCGGCAGTTTAAAGGAGGCCCAGCGCTCGCTGTGGATCAAACTTTGGTTCGTCCTTCCCGTGCTGGTGCTTTTTTACGGCACCGGCCTCGTGCTCTACGCCTTCTACAAGATTCATGGCGACCCGCTCGCCGCTGGCTTGATCGCCAAAGAAGATCAGATCCTGCCTTACTTCGTCGTCACCCAGCTTCCCGCAGGACTTCCGGGCATGCTGATCGCCGCCATCTACGCCGCCAGCATGTCCACCATCTCCGCAGGACTAAACTCGCTGGCCTCCGCCACCGTCGTGGATTTCAAGCAGCGCCTGTCCAAAGCCCCCGAAGGCACCCAGGCCCAGCAGGTCGGCAATGCCCGCTGGATCACGGTAGGCTATGGAATTCTGGTCATGGGCCTTGCCTTTGCTGTCTCAGCTATGCCAGGAAATCTCGTCGAGTCGGTAAATACCGTCATCGGGCTCATCGGCGGTCCTTTGCTTGGCCTTTTCTTCCTCGGCATGTTCACCCGGCGCACCACCACTAGCGGCGCACTGCTCGGCTGCTTCGCCGGGTTCATCGGCCTGCTCAGCATCTACCTGTATCAGAACGGATTCTTCACCGCCGTGAAACCACCGATGCTCGTCTCCTTCATCTGGTTCAGCCTCTTCGGCTGCCTCATCACCATGGGAGTAGGCCTGCTCACTTCAACGCTAGGCGCAAGATCAAACGTCCCACAGGGCTGATACGACTGTAGTCTGAGATGACCGAGGGGGCTGAACTAGACAGTTTTGCGCCAGGTAGCGCGGTGAATAAAACCTCCGATGCCAGGGGCCGAGTTAGAAATTCGGGGCACCAGTTGACGCCTTGAAAAGTCTTTCTACTGACTGCCACTTTCCGCGACTTTATCTCTTTTCCAGCCATGCCCAGTCTGCTGAATTTGCGAAAGTTCACTTTCAACAATGGGACGTTTAGAGGCTTTCTTGAGGATGGCGCGAGCGCCTGCAAAGAGGCAAAGTATCAGACTCCGTGATTGCAAGAGGGACTTCTCTGCATGTAGCCTCCGACTCCTTGCGTTAATTCCGCCCTCTTTCCCCGAACCATGAGCAAAAAGAAAGCCGCCAAACCCGCCCCGAAGAAAGCTGCCAAGCCTGCTGCGAAACCCGCCCCGAAGAAAGCTGCCAAGCCTGCTGCGAAGGCTGCCCCCAAGGCAACCAGCAAAAACCAGTCTCTCATGACCGAGAACCGCCTCTTCAAGCCTGACGCGGCTTTTGCCAAGAAGGCGCGCGTGGGCTCGATGGCGCAGTACAAGCAGATGTATGAGGAGTCGATCAAGCATCCCGACAAGTTCTTCGGTCGCGAGGCGAAGGAACTGCTGTGGAGCAAACCTTTCACGAAGGTGCTGGACTGGAAATGCCCGAACGCAAAGTGGTTCGTGGGCGGCAAGTTGAACGTGAGTGAGAACTGCCTGGACCGCCATCTCGACGGCCCGCGCAAGTCGAAGGCCGCAATCATCTGG
>CAYMHJ010000524.1:0-3798 GCA_964390165.1 uncultured Prosthecobacter sp.
AGTCACGCCGCTTCGCCGAGTTCCTCTTCGACAACTTTGACAGCAGCAGGCGCGAATCCTGGACCGCCAGCCTGCTCGCCAACCCCGGACGCAAAGCCGAGCTCCTCAAGCTCGTCGGCCTTTACAAGCCCGGCCCGCCACCGCCTGCCAAAGAATATTTCATCGAGCAGATCATCGGCACCGTGAATGTCGAGCCGCTGAAGGAATCCCACATCCTCCGCGTCATCGTCCGTGATGGAGACCCACAGATGGCCGCAGACATCGCCAACGTCTTCGCCGAACAGTACATACGCTTCAATGGAGCCGTCGAATCCGGTGTCACCAAGGGAGAAAAAGAGTACCTCGAAAAGCAGGCATCCGAGCTCCGCACCCGGCTTGAGGAGAGCGAGCGCAGACTGGCCGAATACCGCAAAAGCGCCGGCATCGTGGAAACCACCGCCGGCAGCGGCGTGGACAGCGCACGGATGCTCCAGTTCAACACCGCCATCACCGACGCCCAGCAGCGCCTCATCAAGGCCCGCAGTGATCTTCAAAGCATCCGCATCACCCAGCAGGCCGGCCGCGACCTCCAGGAAGTGCGCATCGTTGGTGAAAACGGCGGCGTCGCCTTTCACAGCAAGGAACTCGACGCCAAAATCACCGAACGCCGCGCCATGGAACCCCTCTGCGGGCGCAGGCATCCCAAAATGATCGCCCTCTCCGGAGAGATCGACTCACTCAACACCGCCCTCAAGCGCGCCATCGACGCCGTGGTCACCCGAGCCGAGACTGAAGTCTCCACCCTGGAGCAGCAGATCCAGGACTATGAAAAGCAGCTCTCCACCTCCCGCACCATGGCCGTGGATCAGAGCAGTAAAAACGTCGAGTATAACCTCCTCAGCGACCGCGTGGCCGCCGACCGCCTATCCTACCAAAAGATCGTCAGCAGCTTGAGCAATGCCGAGATCGCCGGAGGCTACACCGAGAGCAGCGCACTCAGTCTCGCCGACACCGCCAGCGCCCCAGGAAAGCCCGTGAAGCCGAACAAACCCATGGCCGCCGTCGCCAGCCTCATGCTCTTCGGCATCCTATTCCTCGGCGTGCCCATCGGCTGGGGGCTCATCGACCAGCATGTTTTGAAAATCCTCCGCCAGGGCGGCTCCCCCTCACCAAACATCCCTTCCGCCCGTGAAGTAACGCATGTACCCATTTCCACCTCCACCCAGCCCATGCCGCAGCGCCCGGCCTCCAGCCCCTTCCAGTTGGCCGCGCCACCTCCACCATCGGCGCCACTGACCATACCAGGGCTCGGCTCCGCTCCCGTCCTCGCCCACCTTCCCAGAGTCGGCCCCTCGCATCCCGAGCAGATGCTCGGCCAGCTCCTCAAGCCCGAGCCCGCCGGTGCCGCCGGCGCCCTCCAGCAGATCACCATCACCCTCGAAATGCAGGCCCTCAAACGCAGCGGTCTCGGTGGCATTATTCTCATCACCAGTGCCGATGCCGGAGAGGGCAAGACCGCCGCCGCCGCCGCACTCGCCGCCGCCTTCTGCCATCAGGGGCGCAGCGTCTTCATGATGGAGTGCAACGCCGTCTCCCCCGCCCTCCATCACTGGTTCCCCCACGCCAGTCATCACAGCTCCTGGGCTCATGACCTGGAGTCCCTCCGCTATGGCAACACCCACCTCTTCCTCCTCCCCGCCCACGATCTCCCCGCCTACGCCACCAACGAGCTCCTCGACGGCTACCGCGCCTGGATCGACCGCGCCAGGCAGCATGTGGACTGGATCATCCTCGATGCCGGCCCTGTGCTGAGAAACTTCGCCGATGTGGCCCCGCTCGCCCCCCTAGCCACCGACGTGCTTCTCGTGAACAACCCCGCCGTCGTCGGTCCCGCGAAGCTCCGCGCCACCCTCAGCCTCCTCCAGCCCATGATGAGCCGCAGCGCCTTCCGCGGCCTCATCATTCAGGACTCATGAAATCGCGGCCCCTGAGACCCTCACCACCGGCGCTGCTTCAGGCCCGCCGCTCCGCGTTCAGCATGATCGAGGCTCTCATCGTCGTCGCCGTCCTCGGCGCATTGAGCGCATCGGCCATCGCCTTCTTCAGCAGTTATCATCGTGATGTGATGCTCAAGGTGCGCAACCAGCGCAACGCACAGGAGATCACCGCCCTCGCCATGGGTGCCACCGCCGCCGGAGCCAGCGTCATCCAGCCCGGAGACATGGAGGGCACCATCCTCAACCTCATCGAAGGCCGCAAAGGCACCGTCGGCACCTTCAAAGGCCGCCTCTTCCGCATCAGCACCCTTTCTGAAGACGAGATTCAGGGCGCCATTGAGCACCTCAGCTGGCATGACGGCATCCCCGCCTATGTCCCAGTGAACCAATTAAGCGCGTCTCCTACTACCTGCGCAGAGCGGTGATAAGTTCAAAATGAACCCATGAACCAACCAATGGCATTGGCTATGCCAACCCACTTGGAAAAATGAAATCAGGGCAGCGTCTCGGTCCCGAACCCTCCTTTGTTGAAGCGGCTTGAAGCGGCCCCATGAAGTGATTTTCTCTTTGAGTCCCCGCACACGTCAACGCCTCGCTGGCTGGATTTGTGTCGCGAGTCAGGCGATGTCCGTGATGGCCTCGCCAGCTCCTGGCGTGTCGTTTTTCCTCCTGAGCAACGGTCGCGGTGACGTGGTGGCGCAGAGTGACGCGACGGGGTCACTCACCTGGACGGCGAGCTATGAGGCTTTTGGCAGCCGGACGGTGGAGACGGGTGTCAATGAGGACAAGCAGCGGGCGAACATCAAGGATGGGGACCTGACGAGTCTGCTGAAAGAGGGCTTCCGCTACCGTGATCTGGAGACGGGGGTCTTTCTCAGCCGTGACCCGGCGGGGACGGTGAACGGGCCGAATGTGTACACCTATGTGAACCAGAACCCGTGGACGAAGTTTGTTCCTGATGGGCTGTTCTGGCACATCGCGGTGGCGGGCCTCATCGGCGCGGCGACACCCTGCCCCCCCGCTGCATTGACGAAGGCGGACTTGAAGTGCCCCGAGCCGTCAAAGTTCACGCCATCCCCCCCGACCCGCCCCTGGTAGCTGATGAGCTGGGGGACTTGGGCAGGGAGCAGCCCGGCGGTGAGAGTCATGAAAGCGAGCAAGGCGATGCGGATCAGAAGATTTTTCATGGGAGCCGGGAGATTGATCGGGGATGGCCCGAATAGGCAAGGGTCGTTGCTGGGCCAAACCAACGTAAGTTTTAGCCGATTCAGCTCATTCAGCTTGAAAATGAAGTCACGCTTGCGCAAGCGGCCTTCGATCGTCTGTGCCGAGCTTGTGAAATTTTTCACAAAATCGGGTTGCCGCCATCTTTACGGCTCCGATACTCGTTTTCGATTCTGACTTCCCCCCCCCATGCCCGCTCCTGAAAACGCTCCCGCTCCCGCCGCCCCACCTCCGGCGGATTTGGTCAATGTCCAAATCGACGGCGTGTGGCACAAGTTCCCCAAGGGTACCCGCATGATTGAGGCCTGCAAGCAGGTGCAGAAAGAGGTGCCGCATTACTGCTACCACCCGAAGCTTTCCTCCCCTGGCAACTGCCGCATGTGCCTCGTGGAGATGGGCATGCCTCCACGTCCAGCCCCAGGCACTGAGCCTGAGAAAGACGAGCACGGCATGCCGAAGATCGGCTGGATGCCGCGCCCGGTCATCGCCTGCGCGAACACCGTCGCCGAAGGCATGGGCATCCGCACCGAGAGCATCCTCACCCAGGAGTGCCGCAAGGGCGTGATGGAGTTTCTCCTCATCAATCACCCGCTCGACT
>CAYMHJ010000525.1:0-3789 GCA_964390165.1 uncultured Prosthecobacter sp.
TCGGACGCATGCCCAGCACGCAGGGCGGCAAGGGCCGCGATCACAACCCCTACGTCTTCACCAACTGGCTCTGCGGCGGCGGCATCCAGGGCGGCGTCACCGCCGGCGAAAGCGACCAGTGGGGTTACAAGCCGCTCGACCGCGCCAATCCGACGACCTGTTACGACATCCACGCGACGATGATGCACCTGCTCGGCATTGATCACGAAAAACTGACCGTCCGCCACAACGGCATCGACCGCCGCCTCACGGATGTGCACGGGCATGTGATCAAGAATTTGGTAGCGTGAGCAAATGTGCTCACGCTTTCAGGCCGCTGAGGTCTGCCTTCACGGGCTTCGCATTCGCGATGAATTCGTCCCAAGTGACGGTGTGGCCGGCTTTGGCGGCGTGTTCGCCAAAAAGGGTGAGCAGCGTGGTCTCGACGGCACCTTCGATGGTGGGATTGCCGTTGGGGTTTTTGTCGGCGATGGCGGCGCGGAATGTTTCGACGTTGGTCACGGAGCCGCTGCGGTAGAGGTTTTTGGATTCGCCACCGCTCCAGAAGTTTTCTTTGCCGCAGCGAATCATGACGCGACCGCCGAACTTGCTCTCAAACGCGCCCTTGGTGCCGATGAAGCGGTTTTCACAAAGGAAGGGGCTGCCCCAGGCGGTGTATTGGCGCGAGGCGAACGTGATGGTGCCCTTTTGAAATTCAAAGAGCAGCGCGAAGTGGTCGGAGACATCGCCGACGTTGTCGGGACGTCCGCCGCGACCGCAGGTGCCACTGACGCGTGTGGGGCGACCGAAGGCCCAGCTCACGATGTCGAGCGCATGGATATTTTGTTCCGTGATGATGTCGCCGGCGAGGTCGCGGTGACGGATCCAGTTTTTGAAGCGGGCCTCGGGCGTGTCATCGGCTTCGCTTTGCAACGGGATCAAATCAGCCTCGTAATGGCACTCGCCAAAGGTCAGATCGCCGATCGCGCCGTCATGGATGCGCTGGAGGCCTTCCTGGAAGAATTGATCGCCACGGCACTGTACGTCAGCGAGCACGACGATGCCTTTCGCGGCGGCGTCCTTCGCGAGCTGGCGGATCGTCTCGCAGCCGACTACATCAATGGCTACCGGCTTCGCGATCAGCACATGCTTGCCTGCGGCGACGGCGTCAATGGCTTGCTGTACATGAAAAAACGGCGGGCTGTGAATAGCGATGGCATCGACGTGCTCCAGCATCTTCTTATAGCCGTCGAGGCCGGTGAATTGCTGGTCCGCAGCGACGCCAAACTTCTCGCCAAAGGTCTTCACGCGATCCTCGAAGTAGTCGCAGGCAGAAGTGAGCTTGAAGCCAGGATTCTCGGCGATGATACCCGAAACGAACGCGCCACGTCCACCGCAGCCGATGTTGCCGATCTTGAAGACAGGGCCGTCATAAGCTTGCTTGACGGATTCGGTGGAAGATTGTGCAGCAAGCTGGCTCGTGAGAGAGAGCAGTCCGGTGGAGTGGAGGAAGGATCGGCGGTTCACAGTGAACTGGATGATTATTGATTTCGTTGTGAGGGGAGGAGGTCAGGGTTTATTTCCAATTGGCTGACTCGTGGGTGAAGTAGCTGCCCGTTTCATTCGTGACGAGAATGCGACAGTATCCGCTGTCAGGCGCGCCGTCGAAAAAGATGCGCTGTACGCCAGTGGGTACTTCCCCGAGGTCCTGGGATTTTTCCCAGCGATGTTCAAAGGTGAGGGCATCCTCTGCTCCGAAGAAGACTTTGGCTTTATTGCGGTCTCTAGCGGCCGTTTGAAGATCGAGCTCCACATGCACGCGCGTCCCCTGGCGCACGATACGCTTGATCGTGACCGTTGTTGGAAAGGAGAGGCCTTCCAGCGCGGCCTCACTCATGTAGTCGGGCATCGTCTTCATTGCTGGTGCGGTGATATCGACGCCCTTTGGATAGCGGTAGTGAATCATCCCGCCCATCGCCATGCGGAACCAGCCGTCGTTGCTGAGTGACCAGAGGCAGTTTGTCTGCTCGCGATTCGCGTCGGCCTTGCTGCCGTTCATCACATCGAGTTGGTGCCACTTGCCCTTGTCATCGCGACACCAGCCGCGGAAGTCTGCTGCGCGCATGATGTGGCCGGTGCGCTGGATGTGCGGCGGGCCGGGCACCTCGACAAAGCAACCGGGCAGCAGGCTCGTGACGCTGCGCTGCTCCGACCACTTGCGCCCGCTGGCATAGAGCCGCCACTGCCGCGTCTGCTGATCGAGGAACCAGCCGGTGTAGGTGTCATACGGCTTCCCAGGCTCGATGCGCAGCGCGAGTACGGTCGAGGCGAGCTTTTGACCTTCGTAGGGATTCCAGTCGCGCAGCTTCACGCCGGTGCCTTCGTGATCAAAATGACCGAAAGTCGCCTGTGGATGTCCGATGGCGAGCAGATGCGAAAGCTGCGGGACCGGCGGCTCCGCAGCACCTCGTTGAAACGACCACATGGAAAAGTTGATGCCGCCGGATGTATGGTCCGCATTGAAGGTGGAGCCGAAGTAGCCAAACGGCGTGGTGATGGGCGCGTAGAAATCCTTTTCGCCAAAGAGGGGCCGCACCTCCATGATCCAGAGGCGGCTCTGCGCATTGCCGAGCGTGGAACTTTTGAAGCCGCTGTGAATCGCCGCCGGACGCCAGCGTGCACGGAGCAGTTGAGCCCCAGCAATGCCTGTTCCGCTCAATTCGATGCTTTCGATCTTCGCGGGACCTGTGGGAGACAGCACGAGATCCACGCGACCTGACTTGGCATTCTTGATTTCAAAACCGCCGGATGCAGTCGTCTTCGCCTCGCCAATTTCCACATTGAAGCGTCCGCTGCCGTTGATCTTGCCCGCTACACTGCCATCGGCATGCAACCACAGCGGGAAGACGATGCGCTGATCGGGTGATTTCAGGCCGTCGATGGACGTCCACTGCTTGTCGCCGTTGAGTTCGTCCGTGGCAGGCGTTTCGCCGCCGAGCTTCGCACCCGTCGTGCCGGAAAAGAAGCTGTGACCGGGGAGCAAGGTGAGTTTTCCGTCCTGCGCTGTCTCCGCAAGCACGACCTGATCGACATCGTGTTCGGAACCGATTTTGACGGCTTCGATCGTCTGGGCAGCGAGAGGTAGAGAGAGAAGAAATAAAGTGAACAGCTTCATGGTTGAAGTCGCAGTTTGAGGGAATCAGGCAGTCCAGTCGAGCACGACCTTGCCGCAGTCGCCGCTTTCCATGGCGGCGAAGCCCTGTTCGAAGCCGGTGTAGTGGAAGCGGTGGGTGATGACGGGCGCGATGTTCACGCCGCTCTCGAGCATGACGCTCATCTGATACCAGGTCTCATACATCTCGCGACCGTAGATGCCTTTGATGGTGAGCATGTTGAAGATGACCTTGTTCCAATCAATGGCGATTTGTTCGCTGGGGATGCCGAGCATGGCGATCTTGCCGCCGTGGCACATGTTGTCGATCATGCTACGAAACGCCGATGCATTGCCGCTCATCTCCAGGCCCACGTCGAAGCCTTCCTTCATACCGAGCTGTTTCTGAACGTCGGCGATGCTGTCGGTTTCGACGTTGAGGGCAACCGTCGCGCCCATTTTGCGGGCGAGATCGAGTCGATACTCGTTCACGTCGGTGATGACGACGTGGCGTGCGCCGGCGTGTTTGACGACAGGGATGGCCATGATGCCAATCGGACCCGCACCGGTGATCAAAACATCCTCGCCCATGCATTCAAAGGCCAGCGCGGTGTGCACGGCGTTGCCGAAGGGATCGAAGATGCTCGCCACCTCCTCGT
>CAYMHJ010000526.1:0-3783 GCA_964390165.1 uncultured Prosthecobacter sp.
GCATCTTCTCCGGGCTGATGCGGCTGGCCGTGATGTTGGCGATGCAGCCGTTGGCAAACTTCAGCCGTGCATTTGCGATATCCTCACGATTGGTTAAAACATTGATCCCCACCGCGTCGATCTGCATTAGCGGGCTCTTCACCAGGTGCAGCACGATCTCGATGTCATGGATCATCACATCCAGCACCACCCCGATGTCCATGCTGCGGTTCGGGAAGGGCGAAAGCCGGTGCGCCTCGATGAAGCGCGGCTGGTTCATCCGCTCCTCAAGCTGCCGCAACACCGGATTAAAGCGCTCGATGTGCCCCACCTGCAAAATCACGTTCTTCTGCTGTGCCAGCGCGATCATCGCCTGCGCTTCTGCATAGCTCTCCGAGATCGGCTTCTCCACCAGCACATGCACGCCCGCATTCATCAAAGGCTCCGCGATAGGGCGGTGGAAGATCGTTGGCACAGCCACCGTCGCCGCATCCACGCGTGAGGCGAAGTCCGCCACATCACTCGCCGCCTGCGTGCCATACTGCGCCGCAAACTCCGCCGCTCGGGAAGGATCGGCATCATACACCGCAGCGAAAGTGATCGCCCCGCCGCTCTTCGCCGCGATCTCGGCCATGATGCGCGCGTGGTTCTTGCCGATGGCCCCGACACCGGCCACGCCGATGCGGAAAGGAGAAGTTTGAGATTCCATGAAGCCCTTGTTTAAAGAAGCCTGCGCCCCGTGGCAAAGAGAAACTGCTCGGCCACCCAGCTCAATCCCCAAGATCACCCTCGACAAATCTCAGCCCTCCCGCTTTCATCCGCCCGCCATGCCCCTCTCCCTCGATGATATTCTGAACGCCGCCGATGAACACAAAGCCAGCGACGTCTTCCTGATGGAGGGGGAGATCCCCCGCATGAAGATCAGCGGTCAGCTCATGCTCTTCGGTGATGAGCCGATGCTGCTCAATCAAATGGTAGGCCTATGGCAGGCATGCGGTGCCCAGCCCGATGGCGAGACCGACAAAGACTCCGGCCTCGTCTCCACCAGCCACACCCGCTACCGCGTCAACCTCCACAAAGCCATTGGCCGCCTCGGCGTCGTCATGCGCCGCATCCGCACCGATCTTCCCGTCCTCGGTAATCTCGGCGTCCCCGACTGGCTCCTCACCAAATGGGCCATGAAATCACGCGGCCTCATTCTCATCACCGGCCCCACCGGCATGGGGAAAAGCACCACCATGGCCGGCCTCCTCCAGTGGATGAATGAAACCTGCGCACGCCACATCG
This sequence comes from uncultured Prosthecobacter sp., assembly GCA_964390165.1. Lineage (GTDB taxonomy): Bacteria > Verrucomicrobiota > Verrucomicrobiia > Verrucomicrobiales > Verrucomicrobiaceae > Prosthecobacter. Next base: position 1,267 of record CAYMHJ010000526.1, read on the forward strand.
TCACCATTGAAGACCCCATCGAGTTCATGTACCCGAACAGGTCCAGCATGTTCACCCAACGTGAAGTCGGGCGCGACACCGCCACCTACGCACGCGGCGTCCGTGCCGCCATGCGTCAGGCTCCTGATGTCATCATGGTGGGTGAGATCCGCGATCTCGAGACCGCCCTGACGACGCTCCAGGCCAGCGAGACCGGCCACCTCGTGCTCGCCTCCATCCATAGCGACAGCGCCGTCGATGCCGTGGACCGCCTCGCCCACCTCTTCCCCCCGGAGCAGTCCGCCCTCGGCCTCCACCTCCTCTCCCAACAGCTCATCGGTGCGCTTTGCCAGAAGCTCCTCCCCCGCACAGATGGAGCCATGCACCTCCTCGTCGAGTATCTCGAAAACGGCGGCGCTGTGAAGCAATGGATCGCCAAGCAGGACATCGACAACATCCGCAACTACATGCAGCGTGGTAACGACCCGAACTGCTGTACCTTCCTCACCAACATCGTCCGCGCCTACGAAGCCGGCCTCATCTCCGAAGCCGAAGCCATCGGAGCCTGCGGAAACGAGGTCGAGTTCAAGCGGGCCGCGCGCGGCATCTCGTAAAGCCGACGCGGCCTAGCACGATTGGCCGGAGCGCCCATGAGTCTCTGACTCAGCCGCCAGTGGCGGGCACTGCCCCAATTTTCTTTCAGATTTTTCGAGAAAGGACAGACCTTTTGGACTGCCCCATTTTTATCTTGTCACTCCCCGGCTCGCCCACTAAAACGACCCCCGCCCGCCGCCCAGCTAGATTCGTTGGTCCCGATGGGCGCTTACATCATCACCTCATCATCCCACCAACCTTAATTAATCCTCTATGAGCGAAAACAATCGAATGCGCCTCCTCTGGGCTGGCTTCATGGCCATCCTGGCTGCCGGCGTCGGCTTTGCCATCCGCGGCGGTATCTTTGACAACTGGGGCAAGGAGTACGGCTTCACAGGAGCCCAGCTCGGTGCCATCGGCGGCGCTGGTTTCTCCGGCTTCTGCTTCGGCATCATCCTCGGCGGTGTCATCGTGGACAAGATCGGCTACGGCAAGCTGGTGGCTCTCGCGCTGCTCTGCCACGTCCTCTCCGCCTTCGTTACCTTCGGTGCCAGCACGCCTGAAAACGCCTACAACTTCCTCTTCTGGGGCATGTTCATCTTCGCTTATGCGAACGGAACCCTCGAAGCCGTGGCGAACCCGCTCGTCGCCACTCTCTTCCCAGAGAACCGCACGCACTACCTCAACATCCTGCACGCCTCCTGGCCTGCCGGGATGGTGCTCGGTTCCGTCGCCGGCTGGGTCCTTGATGACAAAATGCAGCTCGGCTGGAAAATGCAGCTCGCCCTGTATCTCGTCCCGACGGTGCTCTACGCGATCATGTTCCTGGGTCAGAAGTTCCCGAAATCCGAAGCTGCCGAAAAAGGCGCGAGCTTCGTGCAGATGTTCAAGCCCGTCGGCATCCTCGGCGCAGTCGTGGTGTGCTACCTGCTCTCCCTGTTCTTCGGCGACATCAGCAAGGCCTTCTTCCCTGACAACGCCAAGGTCATCGGCTACGCCGTCGGCGGCATTCTCCTCATCGCTGTCACGGTGATCACCAAGGGCTCCATCGGTTCCTTCATCCTCTTCGTGCTCTTTGTCACCCACGCCATGGTCGGCGCGGTGGAACTCGGCACCGACGGCTGGATTCAGAACATCACTGGCAACCTCTTCACCTCTGAGCAGGGCAAGTACCTCTTCATCTGGACCTCCGCCATCATGTTCGGCCTGCGCTTCTGCGCCCATTGGATCGAGAAAACCCTCAAGCTTTCCCCCATCGGTCTGCTCCTGGTCTGCTCCATCATCGCCTGCGTCGGTCTGAACCTCGCCAGCACCATGGAATCCTTCACGATGGCTCTCGTCGCTCTTGGCATCTATGCCGTCGGCAAGACCTTCTTCTGGCCCACCATGCTCGCTGTCGTGGGTGACCGCTATCCGCAGACGGGTGCTGTCGCCATGTCCATCATGGGCGGCATCGGCATGCTCTCCGCCGGTCTCATCGGCGGCCCTGGTCTCGGCTATTGCAAAGACCGCTTCGCCGGTGAAGAACTGAACAAGGCTGACTCCGCCATCTACGCGGAATACAAAGCCGAGAAGCCTTCCACCTTCCTCAACCTCGCCTCCACCGAAGCCTATGGCCTTGATGGCAAGAAGCTCGGCGAAGCCAAGGACGCCAAGGAGAAGACTCCTGCTCAGCAGACTGTCGTCACCGCTGACCAGAAGGGCGACCGTGCCACTCTGAAAGCTGACTCCTACATCCCTGCCACCATGGCGGCGATCTACCTGCTGCTCCTGCTCTACTTCAAGGGCATCGGCGGCTACAAAGCTGTCCGCATCGACGAACAGTCGGCGTAATCCACGTAACTCTCCACTCACGGCGTCCCGGTCATCCCGGGACGCCGTTTTTGTTTCCAGGCTTGCTTTCTGCTCAGGGTTTCGTCATTCGTACTTCGTCATTCCCCTTTC
>CAYMHJ010000527.1:0-3771 GCA_964390165.1 uncultured Prosthecobacter sp.
GCACGGTCGCGGGTGTTGCCTCCAAGCTCTTCGGCACGGAGCTGACTGAAGATGATGTCATCGGAGAGACCTTGGAGCGAACAACGAATCCTTCCCGCAGCCTTGATGCCATCCGGCCTTCCCTCGCCTCCCGACTCGAGCAGTCGGTGGAATCATGGGCCACGCTGGACGAGTTCCGCAACGACCCGCTGGCCATCTGGACCGAGTTGACCCTCGGGCTGAGAATGCGTGATCAGTCCAAGCCAGAGCGTGCCCGCCCTCGTGGATTGTCTGAGGCGGCATCTGCTTTGGCAGCGGATGCCAAGGTCGATCCTGCGCTTGCTCGGCAGGCTTTGGAGCAGTTCCTCACTGCTGCACAGGATGTCACGACCCCTGACGGTCGCGCACTCTTCGCCTTCAAGCTTCACCAGTTCATCAGTGGCCCCGGCAAGGTTCTTTGCACCCTTGAGCCAGACAACGAAAGACAGATCACCCTTGAAGCTCAACGTTTTGCCCCTGGTCGTCAGCAGGAAGGTGTCCTCCTCTTTAGCACGCATTTTTGCCGTGAGTGCGGGCAGGAATACCATCCCGTCTGGGAGACCGCAAACCAAGCACCCCATTTCACGCCGCGCGAAATCGACGATGTGGGCAATGACGACAAGCAGCGCCACTTTGGCTTCCTCATGCCAGTCAGGGCTGGCCAGGATTATCAGGGCCGACTTGAGGATCTGCCGGACTCATGGTTGGAGCAGGCAGCCACCGGTGAGAGGGTCAAACAAAACTACAAGAGTGCTCAGCCTCTGTCCGAATCGATCGATGCACGCGGGCACCGCGATGCCGGACGTCGCTTCTGGTTTATTCCTGGCAAGTTTCGTTTCTGCCTCTCCTGCGGACACGAGCATCAAGCGCATGGCCGCGACATCAACCGCCTCTCCGGCCTTTCCGGTGAAGGTCGATCCTCGGCCACGACAGTGCTCACACTGGCCATGTTGCGGCAACATTTCGCGACTTCAGTCCCAGAGAACGCCACGTCGGACTTCCGCAAGCTACTTGGTTTCACTGACAACCGCCAAGACGCCGCCCTACAAGCTGGGCACTTCAATGACTTCCTCTACCTCCTCTTGATCCGCGCCGGACTCCTCGCAGCCCTTCGCGGCAAAGGAGGCAGACTCCACGCCGGCGACTTGGGCGTCGAGGTGTTCCGGGCACTGGGTTTTGAGACATCCGACGAAAGCATCCTCGCTGAATACCTCCAGGAGCCCGAACTGTTTGGTCTCGCCAAAGAAGAAGCAGATCGTGCCGCCCGTTTCGTCCTTGGCTACCGCTTGCTTCGGGATCTGCGCAAAGGCTGGCGCTATAACAATCCCAATCTGGGCCAGCTAAAGCTGCTCAATATCGACTTTCGGGGGCTGGACGACCTTGCCGCAAAAGAGTCGCTTTTTGCGACCGATAAGCAGCCAGCCAATCTGAGTCCCGCTGCTGAGCAGGGCTGGTCACTCCTTCGCTCTCTGCCGCCAGCAGGCCGCTCCATACTCGGTCAGTTGATCTTTGGCGCGATGCTTCGTGATCTGTGCATCGAGTCCGAGTATCTCGATCCAGCGAGGCAAGACACTGCCAAGGCCGCCATTGCCAGCCACCTCACAGAACGCTGGTCACTTGGACCGGACGAAAACCTTGCCACAACCAAGTATCTCATTCTCGACCGGCGGCCAGAAGCCAAGGGTAAGAAGAAACGAGACGATCTGATCGGTGGGGGGCCGCGCTCCCGCCTCGTTCGCGAAATTCGATACTCGGATTTGGGACCGCAGCACGACCTGCGCACGGCTCCTGGAGAGATCCTGGTGGAACTTGTCCGCGCCTTCCTCACATGCGCAGCCAAAGGCGGCTACGTCAGCAGCAGCAACCGCGGCCCATCACTTATCGGTTGGGCATTAAAGGACACAGCACTGGCCTGGCAGCTCAACGAAACGCTAGTCGATCCAGACGGCAGGATTAACGCATTTTTCCGCGACCTCTATACCTCGGTCGCCGACTTACTTGGCACACCGGGCCATTACTTCTTCGATTTCGAGGCGCATGAACACACCGCCCAGGTGGACGCTGACAATCGCAAGATTCTCGAAGCCCGATTCCGTCAGTCCGACCTCGACCGAAAGTGGTGGAAGGAGTCGGGACAAAAAGGTCCACTCATCCGGCTTCCGGTTCTTTACTGCTCACCGACGATGGAGCTCGGCGTGGACATCTCAGCACTGAATACCGTCTATATGCGCAATGTGCCGCCCACACCGGCCAACTATGCACAGCGCAGTGGCCGCGCCGGCCGATCCGGGCAGGCCGCCCTCGTGGTGACTTACTCGGCGGCCATGAGTCCGCATGACCAATGGTTCTTCCATCACTCCGACGAGATGGTCCACGGTGTCGTGAAAGCCCCCACGCTCGACCTTGCCAATCGCAACCTCATCGAAAGTCACATCCACGCCGTCTGGTTGGCCTCAGTGGAACGCCAGATCGACACTAGCATCGCGCCGCTGCTCGACTTGAACACCCCGGAGAAGCCGCTTGAAACGTCGCTCAAGGAGGCCATCAGCAATCCAGCGGTGGAGCGCCGGGCGATCACTGCTGCTAGGGCTGTCATCGCTCAGGTCGATTCCGAACTTTCGGGCTTGCCTTGGTATTCGCCGGATTACGTCGAGACCGTCATCCAGCGAAGTGCCGGGGCTTTTGCAAAAGCCTTCGACCGCTGGCGTGAACTCTATGATGCCACGCACAAGCAGATGTCATCAGCAGATGCCATCAACAAGAGCCCTGCCACCTCGCCAGCAGATCGCGACAACGCCAAACGGCGCTACCTCGATGCGGTCAATCAGCTCAAAGTGCTCCTCAAGACCAGTGGCGGGCAGAACAACGACTTCTACACCTTCCGCTACCTCGCCAGTCAGGGATTCCTTCCCGGCTACAACTTCCCTCGCCTGCCCTTGATGGCTTGGATTCCTTCGACAGGACGCAAGAAGAACGGCAAGGACGATTCTGGAAACATGGTGAGTCGTCCTCGATTCCTCGCGCTCTCGGAATTCGGACCCCGCAGTCTCATCTACCATGAGGGCCGCATGTTCCGCGTGGTGCGGGCCAAGCTCAATGTCACCGCCGCTGACCACATCACCTCGGACTCGAAACTCGCCACGCTCAATGCGCTGGTCTGCACCCATTGCGGCTACGGCCATCTGGGGCGTCCGGAAGATCCCGAACCCAAGCACCACGTCTGTGATCACTGCGGGGAGGGATTCTCACCGGAGGCACGGGTGAACGAGCTTTACCGCATCGAGACCGTGGAGACGAAACCCGTCGAGCGAATCTCCGCCAACGACGAGGAACGCCAGCGTCAGGGCTTCGACATCATCACCACCTACAGGTTCCTTCCCGGCACTGGAGGGGCTCCCGACAAGCAGGTCGCCAAAGTGACCCTCGGTGACGATACCGTCGCCGATTTGACCTACTCTCCCGCGGCCTCACTCTGGCGCATCAATCGTGGATGGAAGCGCCGGAAGGACAAGAAGCAGCTCGGTTTCTACATCAACCCTCTCACCGGCCTCTGGAGCAAGCAGGACGAAGCCGAAGGCAGCAGTCAGGGCGATGATCAGGAGTCGCCCGAAGAAATAGCATCCGCCAAGACTGCCTCGCAGCGCATTGTGCCGTTTGTTGAGGACCATCGGAACATCCTCATCCTCACGCCGGATATGATGCCACAGGCTGCCATGGCGACCATCCAGGCAGCCATGAAGCGTGGCATCGAGC
>CAYMHJ010000528.1:0-3763 GCA_964390165.1 uncultured Prosthecobacter sp.
TGTCCATGCCTTAGACCGAACCAAAAATGAAGGGCGGAAACTGCTCAAGGTCCCGAAGCCCGTCCGCGACTATGTGCAAACCCTGTTAAGTACTGAGGTTCGAAAAGAGATTATTCTTGCGGGGTTAAAACGATTCTGCGGCTGGGACGGAAGGGATGGGCGCGTTAAGCTTCGAACTCTACCTTTGGAATATCACGAGTACCTCGGGAGCGGTGCAGGCAATGAATTTGCGCTCTTACAGCAGCTTATCAGTTACGCGAAAGATCACGATGATAATCGTTTGTTGGGTAAGGCTGTTGAACTAGCTGTTATTTACTCCACGCACCTCGAATGCTCCGCTCGATGGCGTGATCTATCGGTTGTCGCAGGGGCTTTTGTCAGGCTTGTTGACCCAGATGCGCATTGTCTTGAATGGGCGAAGCTAAAGGGACTCTATGGTCAAGCACTGCGCATGCTTGGTAAGCGAGAGGTCTCTCTTGAAAGTCTACGAGAGGCATTAGAAGTCGGAAGGGAGTATCTATCCGTCGCTGACCAAGCATCCATTTGGCTCGATATTGCACTTTCCGAGCAGGGGCTACAACATGACGCGCTTGCAGTTTCGGCGGCCAGAGAGGTCGTTGCGAGGACCAAGGACACGAAAGGCCCTAACCTCCACGCCCAGTCGATCATAGCGGACATTGAACTTAAGGACTCCAAAAGGCGGCAACGTCTTCTGGACTTGGAATCCGAAGCTCGAAAACTCAACCTCACATCGCTGACCAATACAATATCCATTAGACTGGCGTCTCTCACGGGTTCGTCCGCCTCAAAGATCAAGCACTTCGACAGGGTCCTGGCGTCTGACGAACCGCTGCATGATTATAACAAGGTTAGGGCCATCGTGTCTAAGGCAGAAGAGATAAATAAAACACCTGACTCCAGATCACTGAGCCATCAGGACTTGGTAACGCTATCAGTCGCATACAGCTATTTTCACAGCCAAAGATTGAGTTCGATCTTTGATCGATGCCACGAGCAGTTGTGGCTGGCTTTACAGGCTCAAAACCAATTGCCACAGTTGTATAGGTTGTTTAGGCACAGCTCGTTTATTTGGCGGATCAAAGGGGAAGCTCAAAAGGAGGAGCTTTATTTGCGTCGTCTGGAAGAGATTCACCGCTCTCAATCTTCGACAGAGCATTCGCGTTCCGGAAGGTTGGTGGCCGAAGTAACCTACTTTATCAAAAGGCTCGCGGTTGTGATTGTGAAAACCGTAGGTTAGCGGACAAAGTGTCTGTCCCTCTGTGCCAAAGCGGTGCATCAAGGGTCAGAGAAGGGTGCAAAAAATCAACAACCCTGCCTTCAAGCCTGATCCGCCGCACTCAAGCAACGGCCAGAATAAGGTGTCTGTCGCTCTATAGCTCGCTGCAGCGCATGGTTGGCGTTGCGGTGTGCTGGCTAAAACTCATCAACATGGTCTGCTCGTTTCTTGGCGTCGCCGATGACTCGATAACGCCGATTGCATGATGGGCAAATGGTGTGGCAAGTGTGGCCGAACTGGAAGTAGCAGCGTCCGACCAACGCAACTGCGTCCCCGCACTCACAGTGCCATGCCGCATTGTTGCCCTCGGCTCTGGCTGTGGCAGTCGCTCCGCTCAGGAAATTGACGGGAACGGTGAAGAGTTTGAGTTGGATGTCAGCCATATCGTTGTTGTTAGTGTGTGCAGGGAAATGACGTCAGGCTGCAAAAAATCAACAAGCAGGCGGCCCGGCAAAGCGTATAGGCCCGCGATCATTTCACCGGCTGCCGAGCGTCCAGCATCTCCTGGGTGATCAGAAAGCCGATGCAATACGAACTCTTGAGATTGTCGGCGGTTTTGACCCAGTCGCTGCCAGGGAGGAAGCCGAGTTTTTCGCGCTCGGCCTCGCCGTTGCCATCGGGCTCGGCGGAGGCGGGCACCACCTGACTGGCCTGGAGGGTGGCGGCGGTGATTTTGCGCGGGTCGGCGTTGGCACCCAGGAAACGCCAGTGCTCTTTCTTGATGGGAATCTGACCGGCCTTTTTGGCCAGATTGACGGCCGCCGAGATGGCCCGGTACACGTAAGGCGAGCGCACTTGCAGCACGATCACATCCCCGGCGTTGAAGCTCCTCTCCGGCAGCTTGACGCGGAAGTGCTGATGGTCGTCGGCCTTGTCCCGCAGCACGATCTTTCGGCCATTGTGATAGACCTCCACCTCGCCCTTGGCGACGAGCAGCAGGTTCCCGCTGAAATCTTCCGCCCATGCCGCCCCTGGCAGTGCTGCCAGCAATGCGCCAAAAGCCAGGATGAACAGGACGGGCGGCGCGCTCCGGGGCCGGGGAAGAAAGGTGCTGGGACGGTTCATGATGTTTTCCTTGCGTTCGTGAAGATGGATCAACAGCCAGCGCGACAACGAACGGGGCGAGGTTTTCTTTTCGAGAGTTCGAGGAGTTCGCCGCATGACCCTTCCGCTTTCGCCGCGATGAACGATTTTGGGTGCGTTGTTCACGCTTGAGCGTGTCCGGCACCCATCACGCCAAAGCGTGAACTACATACTCAACCCGAGTTCCACCACTCCCCTTCTCCATCTCTCCACTCATCTTTGACCAGCTCTTTACAAACGCCGGCCGTATCCAGGCCCAAGGATCACCGGTTGCATTCCGTGATCCTGATCACGACACTCCCACCACGCATGAAACCAATCCTCTTGCTCCTCCTTTTCGCCCTGGCTCCGGCCGGTTTGATGCACGCGGCCGATCCCGCACCGGCGAAAACGAAGGCTCCGAAACCGCTGCGCAGCTACCCGGACTTTCTGGCGGTGATCCCAAAGGACCTGGAGCCGGAGAACGCCCGCAAATGGTCCGACGCGCAGAAGGAAGTGGCCAACGGCCTGCTCAAAAAGAAGCTCGTGGAGGCAAAGCGCCCCGCGCAGATGCGCTTCAAGGTGCGTGGGGTCGATTTCTGGGAACGCTTCGTCGTCTGGTCTTACCTGCCGAACGATGAAGGCTACTACGTGCGCGTCTTCGCCAGCCAGTGGAAGGACGACCACATCCTCCCGAAGCTTGCCACGCTGCGCGAAGGCGACCTCATCGAGATGACCGGTGTGTGCGATCTCGCCAAGTTCGAAAACCTCTGGAACACCCCGTCGCTCACCCTCGGCATCGGCGACGCCCGCTTCATCAAGCTGCTGCCCAACGGCAAGCCCGCGCCCGCGCCGAAGCGCGTGCCGGTGAAGCTCATCTCCGCCGTCTATGGCTCCGGCACCGCCTTTACCGATGTGACCGATCGTGTGAAGTCCTTCCTCGACGAGCCCGGCGCACTCTTCCACGCGAACCCGCACTGGCTCGGCGCCGATCCCACGCCAGGCTGGAACAAGGCGCTGATCATCGTCCACGAAATCGACGGGCAGCGCCGCACCTTCACCGCCGGCGAAAACGGCGAGGTGAGTGCGGAACTGGTGGTGAAGTAGGCGGAACGCGAGCCCCGCCCAGCTCAACGACGATGGCCAACCAACGACCCTCCGCAGCCACGGCTGAGGCTAGCCCGTAATTCTCACACCTTTGCGTGCCGAAAAGTGCTCAGTCTTCAGGGGGAAATGACGTCAGGGGAAATGACGTCAGGCTGCAAAAAATCAACAGAACAAATGAACGCCACGGGCTTTCCAAACGCATGAACCACAAACTTTCGGACACGCGATCTTTCTGCCGAATTACGCGCACTTTCGCCGGAACCACGAGGTGTTGATCAGGTAAAATGATGGCGGGTA
>CAYMHJ010000529.1:0-3691 GCA_964390165.1 uncultured Prosthecobacter sp.
TTTTAAAGACGACTACTTCGTGCAGCGCTGGGGCCAGAACTGGGGCATCCCGCTGTACCGCTGGGATGTGATGGAGGCGGATGGCTTCGGCTGGTGGCAGCGCCGGGTGAAGAAGCTGACGGAGGTCTTCGACATCTTCCGCATCGACCACGTGCTGGGATTTTACCGCATCTACAGCTTCCCCTGGAGGCCGCAGAGGAATGAAGAGTTCCTCCACCTCAGCGATGATGAGGCCAAGGAGCGCACGGGAGGACATCTGCCGCACTACAAGGAGCACGCCGACGACACCGACGAGCACAAGGCCGCGAACCTGGCCGCTGGGGACAAGTATCTGCGTGTCATCGTAGCCGCCGCCGCACCGTATGAAGTCGTGGCAGAGGACCTCGGCACTGTGCCAGACTACGTGCGCCCGCATTTGCTCGGCCTCGACGTACCCGGCTTCAAAGTCAGCCACTGGGAGGACGACGGTCACGGCCATGTGCAGCAGGGGCGGGATTACCCGAACTGTGCCTTCACGACCTACGCGACGCACGATCACGAACCCATGAAGACGCATTGGGAGCATCGCCGCCGCGACAGCCAGAGCACCGACGAGGGCGATCGCTATCTCGGCAACAAAGAGCTGCGTTACCTCAGCGAATTCGCCGGACTACCCATCCGCGAAGGCGACTGGCCCGCCTATGATGATCATGTCCGCCACTGCCTGCTGGAGGCGCTGATGGCGAGCAACGCTCGTTACGCCGCCTTCATGCTGCCCGATCTCTTCGCTCTGGAGGAGCGCTTCAACGTGCCCGGAATCGCCAGCGGCGTGAACTGGAGCGCCCGTCTGCCCATGACCATCGCTCAGATGAAAAACGAGGCTCCCTGGAAAACCGAAAGCGTCTGGATGGCCGGTGCGGTGAAGCGGACGGGGAGATGATAGCCGCACTCGGGATACCTGGGGTCGATGGCTTTGGTTTGAGTTCATCTTGAAGGCTTGTGAAATGGCGTTTCGGACATTGCACTTTTGAGAGGCCCCCAGGTTCATCATTCACCACCCAACGAAAGCTATAGCTGTAGAACCTTGTCCAGGGATCAAAGAACTTCAGGCAGGATGCTGACCAGGGGGCGACCGCCGTCGCCGCCGAGCTTTTCGTCGAGGGCTTCGAGGCGCTGGATCAGGTCCGCTACATGCTTGCGTGGATACATACCACCGGCAGCCTGGCAGAAGTGGGAACGGCAGCCGAAGGGGCGATGCTCATAGATGGTGCAGCGTCCGTCTGTGCCGAGCAGGGGGCAGGCTCCATCGGGATGCGGCTTTAGTTTGGTGCGGCCGCTGGCCCGCACGCCACGGGCGGCGTAGAGGGCCTCGCCCATGGTCAGCATCGGGGTGTGACCGCTGAGGCGGAAGTGGCAGCAGTGGGTGCGCACTTCACAGTCTCTCGGCAGGGCACGCGCCGCCAGATCCGCGTAGATGCTGCGGATTTCCTCCCGCTCATCGGGGCGGGTGGCGTTGGTTTTGCGGTGGCGGGAGGACATGGAAGACGTGCTTTCCATCGGACGCCAAGGTGCGCAAGGATGGGAGATGTTGCGGCAGTGCGGGCAGAGCATCAAAATAACAAGGGGGCTTTTGCTACAGGATTAACAAGAACGGCAGGATTAACAGGTCTGAAAAATCCTGTTCATCCTGTGAATCATGCAAATCCTGTCACTTTGGCCATGATCTACCATCAGATGCCGATTTGATGCATTCCGCTGCGGGCGGGAGTTGCCCGCATCACGTTATTGCTCCTCCACGGAGAGACGGAAGAAGCGGCGCTGGCCGTCGAGGGGGACGACGAACTGGCGTGTCGGATTCGAAGGAGCGGCGGGGCTGCCGTCATTACCAGGGACGTTCCAGAGGCTCCAGCTCGTGAAGTCGGTGGTGGTTTGCACCTGGATGCGGCGGCCTTGGAGATTGGGGAACTGGAGAGCGACGTTGCCAGAGGAGACGGAGATACCAGGACGGAGAATGGAGGCGGCATCTTCGGGATCGGTGAGCGCGAGGAATTCGTCCTGATTGAGGATGCCATCACCATCGGCATCGTTGGTTGGCAGACCTTCTGGGCTGACGGCGCTGCCGAACTGGGCGAGACGCCATTCGGCGTAGGTCTGACGGCTGGCCATGCTGTTGATCCAGTCGAGGACGACCTGGGTGCCCTCGGGGTCGATGACGGCGGTGGCGAGCGGTGGCATGCGGGTGTAGCCGCCGCTGGCGCTGAGGCGGTTCCAGATGACGCTGGCGGTGTTGTCACCACGCACGAGGGCTTTGTGATGAGCCTGCTGCACGTTGCCGACATGGGCGTCGATCATCGTGGATTGCGTGAGGCTGAGTTCAGGACGCAAATCGAATGCGCCGATGCCGGTGCCGCCGGATTGATGGCAGTAGGAGCAGTTCACCGCGAGCCACGATCTGGCGCGGGTTTCGAGCGTGGCACTGGTGTCGGTGGGTGTGTGGAACTTCGGCAGGGTGTGGAATTGAGTCGGCGCATTGCTGAGGTAGCCAACGCTGGCGAGGAGTTCGAGGTAGTTGCCACTCGCTCCACCGAGGGTGCCGCTGCGGTTGAGCTGTCGAGTTTCAAAGCTGAGGCCATGACCGCCAGCGGGCGTGTGACAGGCGAGGCATTCGCTGCGGCTGGGGATGCGCCAGTGGACGTTTGTGGGTGTGCCGCTGATGAGGACGTTCATGTCAAAATCCTCGCCGCCATCAGCCACGAGGAAAGCCTCAGTGCCGTCGTTGTTCCAGCGGTAGCTGACGCCGTAGCTGCCGGTGGCATTGATCATGAGCAGGCGTGTTTCGAGACGTTTCTTCGTGGCCGGATTGCCGCGCGTGAGCTCGTAGTCGAAGTGTTTGATGAAAAGCGCGCCAGGCGGCAGGTCCCAGTTTCCTTCCTGCACATAACCAAACGTGTCAGTGTCGTTCGGGAGCATGAACCAGCGGCTCTTGATGGCGTAGTCACTCCAGAAGGGCAGGTTGATGTCGTAGCGCTCGATGCCTGGATTGAAGCTGAGATCGCTGAGGTCGGAGAAGAGGCCGGTGTCGCTGAGTTTGGCCGGGAAGGTCGTATCGACGGTTTGCGTGACGAGGCGCCGCACTTTGCCGTCGCCGTAGTCGAGCATGAGGATGTCGCCATTCGCAGGATCGGGGTCGAGCATGAAGGCCACGACGCCTGCCTCGCCCGTGATGCGTTCGACGGTGGGCGGGTTCGCGCCGTTGCGTGTGAGCGACCAGATGTGACCGCTGACGAAGTCGCCAAAGATGTATTTGCCGGTGAGCGCGGGATATTTGCTGCCGCGATACATGAGGCCGCCGGTGACGCTGCGCCCCTCCAGCACGCCGCCGCCGTGGAAGTAAGTCCAAAGGGGTGCGATGGGCGCGAAGCCAACGGGCGGACCCGTGCGCGTGCCGGGCGCGGTTCCTTCGAGGTAGCTCCAGCCGAAGTTGCCGCCGGGTGTGACGATGTTCACCTCTTCCCAGGAGTCGAGACCGACCTCGCCAGCCCACATCTCGCCGTTTTGCGGGTCAAAGCTGAACTGCCACGGATTGCGCATGCCGATGGCGAAAAGCTCGGTGCGCAGTGTGCCGGTCAGCGCGAGACCGTTGAAGGTGGTGGCCCCGATGAAGGGGTTGTCCGCAGGCACTTTGTAGTACGCGGTGCCGCCATTCAGCATA
>CAYMHJ010000530.1:0-3683 GCA_964390165.1 uncultured Prosthecobacter sp.
GATGATCGCGATTCATCGCCTGGATGAGATCGAGCTGGCGGCGCTTCACGCTCATCGGAAGGTGATCGCTGTAAATATTGCTGATCGTGGCCTTGCTCATGTCCTCGCCATTCACGCCTATGGGCGTGCCGCCAAAGACGGAGGGTAGTTGCGCAGCGGAGTACTCAGCGGGCTTCGCGGTGTTGAAGCTGATAAAACCGGGCAGGTTCATGTTCTCCGTGCCCAGACCATACGCCACCCACGCGCCCATGCTCGGGCAGGGTCGGAGACGGTCGCCGGTGTGCAGTTGCAACATCGACTGCGCGTGGATGCTCGTATCCGCCGTCATCGCATTCAGCACGCAGAGCTTGTCCGCATGACGCGCAATGTTTGGCAGCAGCTCACTCACCCAAAGACCGCTTTGTCCGCGACGCTTGAATTCCGCGATGGACCCCGCGTGCGGCTTCTTCCCGACCTGTGGCTTGTAATCAAAGGTGTCCATTTGCGCCGGACCACCGCCCATGTTCAGGAAGATCACTCGTTGCGCCCGTGCTTTAACCCAGGGCGGTCTCGCGACCAAGTCCGCAGCGCCCGCCATGCCAGATATCGCCAAATAGCCGAAACCGCATGAGGCGGTGTGCAGCATCTGGCGGCGTGAGAAGGGAAGGTCGGTGCGCATGGCCGGGACAATACGCCCTCATGCCTGGGTGCCTTTCGCCTGCTGGGTCGGCTTCACGAGCATCATCAAAACTCCGCAGACCAGCATCCCGCCAGCCGCGCATTGAAACAGCGTGCCGACATTGATCTGCGCATCGCGCAAAACACCGCCGATGTACACCGTGAGTCCGCCGATGATGCAGGAGAACATGTTTAGCACGCCATAACCAGTGGCGCGGTAGCGGCCGTCGGACACCTGGCAGAGGATGGGCATCAGATTGGCATCGGAAAACACGCGCGTGAATCCGTAGATCGACAGTCCGGCGATGGCGAGTGCAAGCATGCCGGTGTTGGCCACCAGCAGCGTGGCGGGTGCGGCGATGAACAAGCCGATGGCAGGGACGAGGATGCGCGCGCGATCATTTGTGCGGCTCCAGCGATCCGCCCACGCACCGCCGACGAGCTTGCCGACAAACATCGCCACCGCCAGGAAGCTCGTGGCCGAGATGCCCGCCGCGCCTTGATCGAGCTTGAACTGCTCTTTGAAGAAAGTCGGCATCCAGCCCATCACCGCCCAGCCTGCCAGCGCCAGCAGGCCCCAGAACGCGAGCAGCAAAAGAAACGAACGGCTGCCGAACAAACTGGTGAGCGCCTGACCGAGTCGTGGCTGATCCGCATTCGATGTGACGACTCCACTCTCGCGTGGCGGATCACGCAGCACGAACAACAGACCCACCGCATAGGCGATGCCGAACAGCCCGAACACATCGAACGCCACCGACCATCCATGCCTCTGTGCCACCCAGCCGCCGATGCCCGCCAGTCCTGTGCCGACGCTCAAGCCGGTCATGTGAATGCCCGTGGCGAGCGAGCGGGTGCTGCCGCGATGGTAATCTGCGATCAAAGCCAGCGCAGCAGGCAGATACGCGGCCTCGCTCAGCCCCATAAGTGCGCGCACGACGATCAGTTCCTCAAAACTCCGCGCATGACCCGTGAGCCACGTCAGCAGCGACCACACGAGCAGGCTGAACACGATCAGGCGACTGCGATTGAAGCGATCCGCGAGAAACCCAGCGAACGGACTCAGCAATCCATACACCCACAGGAAAACCGAGGTCAGCAGGCCAAACTGCGCGTCCGTCATTGGCACCGCCTGCGTGAGCGAATCCCGCATCGTGGTGATCATGATGCGGTCCAGGTAGTTCAGCGCCGCCACGACCCACAGCACGCCGACGATGAGCCACGCACGCGGCAGACGATCGGTGTGATTTGCTCCTGCGATGCTCATGGGATCATCGGAATATCCTTTCGCAGCTTCAGGCGGCCGAGCTTGTGTTCGCCGATCAGCCAGACTTGCAGCGTGCCCGGTTTCTTTAGCAAGCCAGTGGGGATGGTGAGGGAGCCAGCGCGTCGTTGCTCCTCGGTGAGGAAGAGCGGGTGGCGTCCGTAGCTGTCGGCGGAGTTCCAGAGATAGACGGCAATGACCTTCATGTTCTCAGAGCCGAACCCGACATGCCAACCACCGGCCATGGGCACGTTATCGGCGGGCAGACGAAGGTCGAGATCGCACACGGCAAACTCACAGGCCTGACTTGGCGATCCATCCTTGTGGATGACATGCGCCGTGTAGTCGCCGCAGGTTTCAAAGGTGCGCTCATTCACGCCAGGACCATCGAGAGCGATTTCTTCCACCACCTTGCCGCTGCGTTGGATGATGAGGGACTTCACGCCGAGCTTGTCGCGGTCCATGACGTGAAACTTCACCGCCTTGCCCTTCTGATACGGCACCCAGTCACCGAGATCGAGCAGCAGCGTGCGATTGATCTTCGGCCGCGTGGCATCGGCCTCGTAGTTCGGGAAAAGCAGCGGCTCGGAGCGGTTCGTGCCTCGCCAGGCATCGCGATCCGTGATGCGAAAGAGCTGCTTGTTTCGCGAGGCGAGGTGCGCGTTGAAGCTCGCGGCGCTGCGGTTCGTGGTCGCGGTGGTTGGAGGGCGGCTCTCTTCCACGCGCACAGAGATCACCCGGCCTTGAGCGTCTTTTGTCACTGCCGTCACCATCTCCACATGCGACCCGGAGGTCTCCGTGGCGTGGGGCGTATAAATGACATCGCCCACCTGCGCGGCCTCGGCTGACTGAGGTTCGACGAGCATGATGCCGTCGCTGATTCCAGGTCCATAGCGACGGCTCACCTCCCAGATGCCGCAGCTCAGCGCGTAGCTGGTGTAGGAGGAGCAAACCATGCCGTAGTAGGCGGCGGCGTTCGAGACCTTGCCCGTGAGATTCTCCGTGTAGAGCACGCTTTGCGGATTCTCCACAGCGGCAAGGAAGGTGCGCAATCCGATGTCGAAGCCGATGTAGCGCCCCTCCGACCTCACGCTGGAGTACGGAACGCCGGTGTATTCTTTCCCCGCTTCAAAGAAGTCGCCTTTCCGGTTCGGCATCGTGTCGGCAACGGGTGTCCACTTCACCTGGGAAAGAATGCGGGCATGCACAGCGGCACGTTCCTGCCAGCTCTGAGAGGCCTGTTCCAGTTGGCCGGTGGTGGATTTATCCGCAGCCAGCAGTGCTACCGGCGCCATGAGAAGTGCAGCCATGGCGGCAAACCAAGCACGGGAAGGAACGAGTGCGGCAATCATAAGGGCGGCTGGAAGTGGGATGAGAACTAAACGGAGTCCGAAGGCGGGAACTGGTCGGGAATTGATGCGAAGAGCACAGGCTCACCGCTCTCGCATTCACCGCACTTCCTCCCAGTCAAACTCCAGCCGAATGATCTCCGGCACTTTCTGCGCCCCGCTTTTATAAGTCACGACGTAGAAGCCCGTGCGCCCCTGCTGCTCCGTCCAATACGGCTGCGCGTAGTAGCCATCTGCCACCGGCTTCTTCTCCGCATTGTCCAAGACGACATGCCGTGTGATAGCGAGCGTCTGCGGATCAAACTTGAACAGGGCGAGCTGCATCACGCCCTTCTCGATCCAGTTTCGTCCCAGCAGATAAAAGCCGCCGTCACGCTGAAACAAACGCGGCCGGCCGATGTGCGAGGTGATGG
>CAYMHJ010000531.1:0-3651 GCA_964390165.1 uncultured Prosthecobacter sp.
CGCATCGTCGGGCCGAAGTCGAGATCGTTTTCCGTTTGGGGAAGGCGTGGATTGGATGTGCTAGAAGGGGCGGCGGGGCGCAATGTCGGAGCGAAATCCAGATTCTCATCCGTTTCGCCTGAGGCGGAGTTGTTGGAAGAGGCGGGCTTCATCGCATTCGGAAATTGAGGGACAGATAGGGGCTCAGGATTGGAGGTGCACTGCGAACTTGAGATTGCCTAGCACTAAGGTCATATCGGAACAGAGCGGGGCGAGTTCACCGGAACGCAGGAGGTGCCCATCCACACGAACGGTGCCTGTGTCCGCGCTGTTCTCGATCCAGAAGCAGCCACGGTAGTGATGGATACGCCCCTGAGTGCTGGCGATATCCGAAGCGAACAGACGGATCGCGTTGCCTTCGCCACCGCCAAAAGATGCTTCAGTAAACAGCCACACGCAGTTTCTAAACGCCGCTGGATGCTTCACAGGAGCGAAGACGACACAACCTTGCAGATTCTTTTCCTGAGCTGGTGGTCCGGGCCACAGTTCGGAATTGACCGCGACGGGGGGGGCGCTGCCTTCATGGACATGGTGCTGGACGTTGATATCGAAAGCGGGTCCGGCCACAGCCTGCATCGAGAGATGCCCGTGGGTTTCAAATGGCAGGCCGGGTTCGTCATCTGTGACCTTTGTTCCATTGAGAGTCACTCCTTTAACGCCAGGGAGGCATCGAACAAAAATGCTCTCTTCGTCAGCTTGAAAGATGACGTGGGTTTTGCTCATACTACGCGTGAGTTCGTCGTTCTCTGGGCTGCGGGGCAGGAACCAGGCAATGAAGTCGCAGACATCTCGCTGACGTCCGATGAGAAACTGTGGTCGGGCGGACACGTGCAGTTGAAGCGTATCCGTGCCGCTCTCAACCGGCGTCAGCGTAAGCACTTTACCTTCTTGAACCTTTTTCAGGAAAGGAGGCGCAATGGTTCGGGCGGCGATTGGGGCATCACTTATCTGCCGCAGGACCACCGATACAAAGTTGTCAGGAAGCGTGGCGGAGAGCAGGTCGTTGACGTTGCGGATCGAGCCAAAATCGACCAACTCTTTGAGGCTGACCGTCGATTCATGCTCTGAACCAAGACCTGCATTGCTGGCTCCGTTCACAATCTGGTTGCCGATATTGCTCAACTCCAGATGGAAGTCTCCAGCGGCAGGTTCCTTCAGGATCGTAATCTGTAGTTGGCCCTTCAACGATTTCCGCCGACCGAGCCGGGTGTAATGAACGAAGCAGTTCAACAAACGAACGCCCATGCAGCGTTCGATGAAATCAATCTCCAGCCAAAGGGAGACTGGCTGCGCCCTTTCAAGCAGCGGAAGACCCTCCTCGAAAGGTTGTGTTAACGCCTTTTCGCTGAGCACCTCGACATGCACGTCCAGAAGTGGGTCGGGACTGTGGCACAGAAGTTTCATCTCCAGTGCCGTGCCTGAGCCCTCAATGAGAATGCGATTGAGATTGATGCTCCATTCCAGGTCTTGCAATGCGACGTCGGTGACATCGGCGGTGGGGGATGCTCCTTCCCGCAAGGCATCGCCGATCTCCTGCTTGATGCCCGTTAGGAAGGTGCCGACCTCGCGGGTTGTCACTTCCTCTGCCAGTCGATCACTGCTGGAAGCCGCAGTGTCTGACTCGCCATGCCGGTTCAACGCCGGTGGCGCATCGAAATCCGCCCTGCCTGCCTCATGGGTCTCCCCGGTAGGAGAGGATGGCTCACCCGCTGCCTGAGTGGCTTTGCTTAGAGGTACATTGCACACAGGGCAAAAGTTCACCTTTGAGTGATAGTTCCTGTGACATTTCGGACAGAGGCTCATGAAGGAAGGCGCTTTCTATGGTTTCGGCGGACTGGATAGCTTGGATTTCAGGGCTTCTGCCACCGCTGGTGCCAGAAATTCCGCGTTCTTCTCGGCTATAAATGCCAGCGACTGCTCGACCGACATTCCTTGCCGCATTTGCATTTCCGCCAGCTTCATGAGGTTGGCCGCCTGCACACCATCCAAAGTCGCCAGCAACGCTTGCATGCTGGCATTGCCTCTGAGTTCAAGGCGGTGCTTCTCCACTTCAAGGGCCAGGTCTTCCTCCATCCTGTGTGCCTCGTGCTTCGCCTGTTTGACAAGCTTCAGAGCCTCGATTCCCTGCCTTGCGACTTCCAGGTCGGTCTTTGCCTGATCGACTTCAAGACTCCGCTTCAGATCATCACGCAGCTTCTTCTCATGAAGTTCGGAATGGAGATATTCCTCCCGCTCCTTGAGCTCTGCTTGCTGTCGGCGGCGGCGTTCTTCGAGTTCCTGCCGGAGTTTTTCCGCAACGATGCTCCAATCGAGCGTCAGTCCCTGCAGTTGGAGGCGTTTCTCTGCTTCGAGAACGAATTTTTTACGTTCCTGTTCTCGCTCGCTGCTCTTAAAGCCCAATGCGTGAGTGACCTCTTCGTAATAGTCGTTGAGTTCCTGTTCATCCTTGAATAGCCGCACCTTGTCCGCACGCAGCGCATCACTGAGTTTGCTGTCCAGTTCACGTTCAAGGGTGAGGCGCCGGAACTCTGCCATTTTCGTTCGCACCGACTCCACGACTTCTCCGGTGATGTCCGCCATTCGCACCCCGTCAGTCTTCAGGCCGGTTCCGGCAAAAGCGGCTGAGAGACGGTCTGTTGCCGAGGTCTCGATCAGATCGCGGATGGTGGTGCTCTCCAACAGACTGTTCAGTGTGCGTGTGCTGAATGCCTCCTGAACGGCCAGACGGACGTCCCCCGTAAAAGCGTCTGCCAGATCCTGACGACTAAAACTTGTGCGACCAGTCAGGAAGCGCTCGGCGAACGCCTTCGGATCAATCACGCTAAACAGCACACGCAGGCGCACGTCAATTCGCAGGTCATCCTGAGTGGCGACTCCCTCGAGGTAAAAATCCACTTCGGCACTTTGCGCATCCAGCAGGATGGCATGACTCAGCCCGCCATGATCTGCCCCGAGAAAGCGTTGGAAAAAATTGTCAAATTGGACGTATCCGGGTTCAAGGGTGCCCTGAAAAACCCCATTGCGGAAGATCAGAGCCAGTGTGCCTTCGTCTACCTGCAGGCCGTGATGCAGCGCCTTGTCGGGAATCACCAAGTCCACTCGAACGGCGAAATCGCCGGGAGAGCGCTGCCAGCGATCATAGTAGATGCTTCGGCGGGCCGCCGCGTCCTGAGCAGTCCCACATTTCCAGCAGAATTGTGAATCAGCTCCCACGGAGGCCGCGCAGCGGGGGCATGTGGCAAATGATGTGGCACTGGGACACCCACACGCATTGCAGAACTCCGCGTTTTTTGATACAGGCTTACCACAATTCGGACAGCGTAGGTTGAAGAATCCCATGGGGGTGGAGTTGGATTGAGGATCTGCTTTGAACGGCATCGTCTAAGTTCACCGCTACGGACAGAGTAGTTGGGGCTAACAGTTGATCCTGTTCAAAAAGCCCGCCATTTTTGTTCACGGAGAGTCATATTTTGACCGTGGTGTTCTGAAAACTTAAGGTGCTGAGTGCTGACAGGTGCCGACCATGTGAGGTAATCTTTTAACGAGATCGTCCGTGTCCTTGGGTAGGCGCCCCACCACGCAAATTCCATGCAAACGCGAATTTGTGCTTTC
>CAYMHJ010000532.1:0-3636 GCA_964390165.1 uncultured Prosthecobacter sp.
GCCTGTCCGCGCCCGGCGTCGCGATCTTCCCATGCTCGGGATTCAGGCAATGCACGTCGCCATAACCGAGGTCATCGCAGATGAGGAAGACGATGTTGGGGCGCTGCTCCGCAGCGAATGCCGAATGCGGAATGAAGAAGGACGAAATGCAGAGGGCAAAGAGCAGCCAGGGGTGTTTCATGGTGCCGAAAACGGCGGCGGGCATGATTTCTGTTCACGAATCCTTTTCTCGCGCTGTTGTTGCCCACAAAGCTGCTGACAAGCTTTCGAAGGGGTCCACCATCTGAAGACTTGGCTAAAAATGAACACATCTTTTCTGCATTCAGCTGAACAGCGCCTCTTCCATGCAACAAATCTCACGGATTTTGTCGCTTACTGGAAGGCGCAGGGATTGTTGTCGCGAAAGCGGTTAGAAGATCAAGGCCAGGGTTTTACCCGTTTCTTTTCGGACGAGAAGGATAAAAAGCTCGGGGTTTGGGACCGAGCGTTTGGGAATCTCAACGACTTCGGCAAGTACTTTTGGAGCTACGAGTCCGCAACACCGAACGGCTATGGGCCAATCACCCTAGTTTTTTCAAGGGATGTGTGGGCTGGGTTGCCTGATCTTAAGATTACCAAGAGGACGATTACATCAGACGAACCAGAGCCGATTCCATGCGAAGAATGGCCCTCAATTTGCGAGACGGTGGATGGAGTGGCCCGTTTTAAAAGTGGATACACGGGATGTGAGGTTTCCACCTCGACGGATCTGATACCGTTTTCGTCGCTTGCATACATCCTCGTTGATCCGATTCGGCTTGGGGATGTGTCACTTCGGGATCTAATTAAATCCATGATCAAGGTGGATGAGAACACCTTCAGTCTCACAGAAGGAAGATTGATTGAGCGTGCCGTATACTGTGAACCACAGCGTGATCGCATCACCCGGCTTATCGAGTGGAGTCGCAGTCTGCGAGGGTCTTTGCTTGAAGATAATCGACCTGTTCATGAAAGCCTGCCAACAGAATTAAGCGAATGGTTCGATGGTCTTGAAGAATGGAAACAGAGAATTATGGCGTCTTGGCTAACATATACCTACAACGGAACTCTTCGCCTAATGGAAGAGGCTAACAATGCGATGCGGGCGACAAACGCCGTGTCTGACGTTTGACATTCACATTCTCGCTCCGCCCCCACCATGTTCTGCTTTTGCCCTTCTTCCCTGGCTTGTCCTTGCCGGTGCCTGAGATGAGGAACTGCTGATCGAGTTCGGCGCGGCGCGCGCCTTTGAACTGATCGAGAGCGCCTTGCAGTTTCGCTTTCGCTACGGTGGAATCAGTGGCGACGGCGATGACTTCGATGTCACGCTTTTCATCCTCGTCAGTAAACATCTCGTTAAGAACAAGGTGTCTGTCTCTTCTGGACTTCAAACCCTTGCGAGACATTCCTGGCTAGAACGGATCACTTTGCCTTGGCTGCGAAGGTAGCCGAAGAAAACCCTATGACGGCTTCGTTTAGCGTTTCGTCGATGGCCTGACGGACGACCTTTTCGATCTCGGCATTGACACCGATCCAGAGCACGTTGGTCTCGCTGCCGCTGATGCGTTTCTGCCAGACGGTGGCACCCGCTCGGTTTTTGAGTCTAAGATCCACGCCGACGTTGTGCCAGACGGCGGTGAAAAGGTCGAGCCAGAACTCTTGGACATCTCCCTCAAGCACGGGAGCGCCGGCGGCATTGCCGGAGCCTTCGACCACGGCATTGTAACCCGCCGCTCGCAGCGCGTCTGCGACATGTTCAGTCATGGTCTGTGCTACAGTCTTCCCCCCTTTGACCGAGAAGCCCCCGAGCACCATGCCGAAGCCGTTGCGCTTGTTGCCCACGCTGGTTTTGTCCTCGACTTTGCGGGAGTCGGTGAACTGTCGCACATAGATCGTGCCACCCCGTTGGACAGATGAAGTTGGGAGAGGCCCGTGCTTAATGTTGATCTTGCTGGTCCCCAGCGCACAAGAGCTCAGCATGCTAATCACGAAAAGGCCGATGATGCGAAGGAGACGGTGATTCATGGAGGATGAGGAGTGCATTATGCTAGGAGATTGATTGTGTACCCCTGGGGTTTTTTAAACATCCCGCCCACAGATGCAAGCCGGAAGACAACGGTGTCCAAGGCAGGCACCTGCTGGAATCCCTGCGAGTATGCTGCCGCGGTCGGACAGAATATTTGTCCTTCTATGGCTCAGGGAATTTTCATACTGCTGATTATCCTTGCGAAAGCCGGAGAAATTCCTCAAAACAAGACAATGAAAATACAAATTTGCCTCGCCGTCATTTGCACGTTCGTCACTTCCTCCTGCTCCAGTGTTAAGGTCGCTCAAACATCCGGTGCTTCGGAAAGACTTCCGTCCATCTCACGAGTTACGACATCCGTGGATACAAGTTCGATGCCTTCAGAGCAAGCTTCTTGGTACAGAGCCTGCCAGGGCCCCCAGATCGTTCAGTCTGTGATCACAGACAAGCTCAGGCGGAACGGCAAGATCTCGTCTGAAGGACCGACTGTGGAGTTCCAAGCGACCGATTTCAAAATGCGATCAGGTGGTGCCGTTTTCTGGGTGGGAGTCATGGCCGGATCAGATTATCTGAATGGCCGTGTCATAGTG
Organism: uncultured Prosthecobacter sp.; assembly: GCA_964390165.1. Classification (GTDB taxonomy): domain Bacteria; phylum Verrucomicrobiota; class Verrucomicrobiia; order Verrucomicrobiales; family Verrucomicrobiaceae; genus Prosthecobacter. Next base: position 2,635 of record CAYMHJ010000532.1, read on the forward strand.
CGCTCTGGCGGGCGTGTCGTTCGCACTTTTGAGGTCAGAGCAAGCGGACTGGAAAGCGCTTGGAGTGGCATGGCGCTGGGTCGCCTGTCCGAACGGAGCCGGATTGAAGTATTTGCCCGGCAGATAGCTGATGAATTGATGAAGCAGCTATTTGGAAGCAGTGGCGTAAGCGCCTCGTCACAACCATCGACCCGTGTGTCCAGCACCAAAACGAACAGAACCTCCTCCCAGGGAGGAACGGTCTATCTCGAAGGTGTTCAGTAACTGCGATGAACTAGTTCGTCGCAACAAAGTGTCCATACCTTTATGCTCTAGTCCTCACCGTATGACCCAAAAATCCATAACTGCACTGTCACTGGTGCTTCTAGTTTCCGGCTGCGACAAAAAAGAACCGGAACGAGCGAGTGCCGCCGCTCCAATCGCTGAATCCGTTCCGTCAACCCCGTCCGCTCCTGTGCCAAAGGTTACAGAAATGAGTCTTCAAGAGATGGACGGGTTCCGGAATAAGCAGCAGCAGGACGCCATTGAGAATAAACGGCGAATCGACTCCCTACAAGAAGCTGCGAGATCGCAGTTCACTGAAAAGGAAATGAAAGTCTATCACTTCATGAAAGATCGTTGGACCGCTTTCGCAAATTCCTCATCGGGATATGACCCCGATCGACACGACGATCTTGTATTAACCGAAGTTGCAACGAAGTTTGGAATCAGCAAAGCGGAAGCAGAAACCATTTACGCGCAGGTTGATGGTGCGGGCCTACAGCAACGGTAGAATGGCCCCGCCTCGTCGTCGACATTTCGAAACGAGGTGGTGCGGGGACCAAAGTGCCCGATCCTCTATGCCCTTATCCAAAGCACAAAGTGTCCGTCCCACTATGCTGATTCAAAACTTTCGCCCGGAGGATGGTGATGAATTCCGGGGCGACAGTTGACAGCACAAGAAAGGCTGAGAAAACGATTCTTGACCGATCTCTCTCCGGCTGTCAGGGAGATGGTGTCAGC
>CAYMHJ010000533.1:0-3630 GCA_964390165.1 uncultured Prosthecobacter sp.
GGATGCCCCAGCAGTCCATGATGACCTCACGCTTGTCGGCCTTGTCGTCGCCGTTGGTGTCCTCCAAATAGATGAACTTCGGCGGCGCGGCCACGATGATGCCTTTGCGGGCAAAAACGATGCCGGTGGGCAGATTGAGCTTGTCGGCGAAGACGGTGAACTTGTCTGCTTTGCCATCGCCATCGGTGTCCTCGCAGATTTTCACGCTGTCCTGGCCCTCACCGTTTTCGCTGATGCCATGCGGGTAGTCGCGTGTCTCGACGACCCAGCAACGACCGCGTTCATCCCAGGCGAACGCGATCGGTTTCGCGATGTCCGGCTCCGCCGCGAAGAGCTTCAGCTCGCAATCCGCCGGCACCTGCGTGCGCTCCATGCTGCCCTTGGGCGAAAACGGCTTCTGAAAGGTGAGCGGCTCCGGGCGCTTCTCGTAGTTCGCGACCTGCGGATGCTTTTGCCGCTGCTCGGTCTCTCTTTGCGACAAAAATGCTTCGTAGGCGAGTTTGCGCTCGGGGGAAAGCTTGGAGAAGATTTGAGATTTAAGATTGGTCGGATCAGCCAGATCGGACGGAAGAAGGGTGAGATCATACTCCGCGCTGACGTTCTCCTTCGCGTAATCAAACCAGATGGCATCTCTCCCCAGGTCACGCATCGCTGCATGCAGGGGGCCAGGGGAAGATTGCTCCTTCCCTTCGGCGTCATAATAGAGCACGCGAATGGGGCCGGTGGGAGCGGCCTGAAGTGAGGCGGCAGCTAGGAGAGCGAAAAAGAAACGTTTCATGGTCGGTGAAGGGTGACGCCAGATGAGAGCCTGCCCCGGCCAGATGTGCTCTGACAAGTTTTAGGTGATATCTGCCTCTGGGTAAGAGGCACCAACGTCAGTTTCCGCAGTTACCATGACACCATCAAAGCGGCTGCCTTCAAACCCAACCTGAGCATCATGCCCGCCCCTGCTTCTTCTTCAGCGCGGTGACGACATGCGGCGGCACGAACTGGTTCACGTTGCCTCCGAGGCGGGAGATTTCCTTCACGAGGCGGCTGCTGATGTAGGTGAGTTCTTCTCGCGGCATGAGAAAGAGCGTCTCCAGATTCGGCTCCAACTTCCGGTTCATCAGGGCGAGCTGAAACTCGAACTCGAAGTCACTCACGGCGCGCAGACCGCGCACGAGGGCGATCGCCTTCTGAGAACGGGCGAAATCGACGAGCAACCCCTCAAAAGGCAGGACACGCAGATTAGGCAGGTGCTCAGTGGCGGCACTGAGCATCTCGACACGCTCCTCCACGGTGAAGAGACTTTGTTTGGCGTTGTCCTTCGCCACGGCGACGACGAGTTCGTCAAAAATGCCAGCGGCGCGCTGGAGCACGTCGAGGTGACCATTGGTGATAGGATCAAAGCTACCTGGATAGATGGCGCGGCGCATGGTTGGGAGAGGTAAACCAGCCTGCGCCGGGCGCAAGGCGGGAGACGTGTGGACAAGTGCCCGGTCCGCCACCTGCCGCATCTCCCTGATTGTCATCGCACAAGTTCCCGCCATCATTCTCACAGTATGATCTGGCTCAATCGCATCTTCCATCTCGCCTTCGGCGGCGTCTTCGTTTATGCCGGAGGACTGAAGGCATGGAACCCGATGGTGTTTCTGGATGATGTGCGCAGCTTTGCATTGCTCCCCGATCCGTATGCGGGGCTGCTGGCGATGTTCCTGCCCTGGCTGGAGATCTTCGCCGGACTGGCGGTGATTACAGGCGTGATGAGAAAAGGCGGACTGCTGGTGCTCAATGGCAGTCTGCTGATGTTTCTGGCGGCGATCTGCATCGCCTGGGCGCGTGGCACGGACATCCGCTGCGGCTGCTTTGGCGGCAGCGGTGATGCGACCTCCAACTACATCGAACTGATCGTGCGTGACCTCGTGCTGCTGGCGCTCGGTGCCTGGCTGGCCCTTCAATCCTTGAAAACCGTTTCCCGTGACTAGCGAACTCAAATACCACTTTGCCTCTGACAACACTTCCGGCGTCTGCCCGGAGGCATGGCAGGCCCTCGAAGAAGCCAACTCAGGCTACCACCCCAGCTACGGTGCCGACTCGATCACCGCCCAGGCATGTGAGCGCTTCCGCGAGTTTTTCGAGACAGACTGCGAGGTCTTCTTTGTCTTTAATGGCACAGCGGCCAACTCGCTTTCCCTAGCTTCGTTGTGCCAGAGTTATCACAGCGTGATTTGCAGCGACGTGTCGCACGTGGAGACGGACGAGTGCGGTGCGCCGGAGGTCTTTTCCAATGGCAGCAAACTGCTGACCGCGAAGTCATCTCTCGGGAAGCTGGACCCGGTGGATGTAGAGCGGCTGATCACCCACCGCACGGATCTACACTATCCGAGACCCCGGGCGCTGAGTCTGAGTCAAAGCACGGAGCTTGGCACAGTTTACCGTGCGGGAGAGATCGCGGGCCTGTGTGAACTGGCGAAGAAGCACGGCCTTCATGTCCACATGGACGGCGCTCGCTTTTTCAATGCCCTGGCGGGCGGCACGGCTTCCCCGGCGGACCTGACCTGGCGCGCGGGAGTCGATGTCCTCTGCTGTGGCGGCACCAAACTGGGCATGGCTGTGACGGAAGCGGTGGTGTTCTTCGACAAGGCGCTGGCGCGCGACTTTGAATACCGCTGCAAACAAGCGGGCCAGCTCTGCTCCAAGATGCGCTTTATCTCCGCGCAGTGGCAGCGCATCCTCACGGACAATGTCTGGCAGACCCACGCCAGCAGGGCGAACGAACTGGCGCGCAGGCTGGCGGACGGCCTGGGCAGGATCGCCGGAGTGCAGATCCTGTATCCCGTGGATGCGAATGCAGTGTTTGCAAGGCTGCCGGATGCGATAAAGGCAAAGCTGAAAGCACGCGGCTGGCAGTTTTACAGCTTCATCGGCGGAGGTTCACGCCTCATGTGCTCCTGGGCCACGACAGCAGCTGATGTGGAAAGCTTCATCGCAGATGCGGTGGGCTGATCCGCGCCGTAGATCGGAAGGTTTTCGAGCCTTGTCGATCTCCCAAACGCTTTACGACTTCTCAAACGGTGCGGTGCCGAGTCCCAGAGAGACCACGACCAGCCATCCTGCCAGACCATCTTCGGATGCTGCTACAAGCATTAATTCGAGGGAAGAATAGATTTCATGACGCGAGAAACGTGCAGCGGCATCCTTCCTGCTTATTAGAGTGGGGAAATGACCTCCACCAACCCCCTGCGGGAGCGCGGCTTCCGCCTTCTCGAAGACGATCTCAAGTTCCTCATGACGGCTTTTGCTGCCGTGCTTCATCGCCTCGGCGAAGGCGCGCTGGCGGATAAACTGCCCTGGCTGGGCCATATTCAGGAAGTGGGGGCGGAGCCGAACCGCACACTTGGGCAGGCCCTGTCCATCGCTTTCCAGCTTCTCAATATCGTGGAGGAGCGGGCTGCGGCCCAGATCCGCCGTCTGCGGGAAAAGGACCGCGGCCCGGAGGCTGAACCCGGCATGTGGCCGGAGAACCTGCGCGCCATGAAGAAGCTGGGCGTGAGCGAGGCGGAGCTCCTGAATGTGCTGCGTGATGTGTGCGTGGAGCCTGTGCTCACGGCGCATCCCACGGAGGCCAAACGCGAATCCGTGCGTGAT
>CAYMHJ010000534.1:0-3621 GCA_964390165.1 uncultured Prosthecobacter sp.
ACTTCATGTTCGTTTTGACCGTCTCCAAAGCATCGAAGATCGGGATCGCCGCGCCACCGGAGTAACCGAAGATGTACTCGATGCCGAGATCGGCGAGGGTTTTGATGAGGGCTTGTGCGCCGTCCATTTTTGTATCGCTCATGTGGATTGATTTAAAAATTGATGTTTCGGCGGTAAAATTGAATCGTTTAGCCAAAATCACAATCAAAAGTTTGGGTTTTTGACCACAAATACGCGGAACACAGGCAATCCACCTTTAAAAATCGGCTTTTTTCAAGCAAACAGCAGCACCTCAACTCGCGAGCCGTTTAAAAAACCAATTCCAACCAACTTCAGCAAAGCTCTCCACCGCTTTCGCTAACCCCCCCCTGGAAAGGCATTTCAAACACCAAAACACTGTGATTCTCATGGTGCCAGCCAATCGTATGGTGGCGACCACGAACCCTTCACCGCAATCCAGCCTCGCCGTTTCATGCGGCTACTGGTTCATTCTTTTACTGCCGTCTGAAAGAATCGTGATTGCCTTCTCCTGAGGAGCACTCTATTTCGTATTTTATCGCTTCCGGGCGACGTCATGGACGAACGCTTCCCTCTCCCTTATCAAATTGCCTGCATTGTGCTTACCGCGCTTTTCGTGTGGTCGTTCAGCATCGCGCGTGAGCCTCGCCAGTGGCGGCGGCTCTACCAGTCCATCTTCTCGAAGGGCACGGAATTTTCCGTGAACAAAAACAAGGTCATTGACGAAAGTTTGAAGAAATACGGCATCACTATTGCCATGATCATCCTGGTGGCGGATGTGGCATGCTTCGTCGCCATGGTGACCTATCAGGAGCGGATGCGCGCCAAACAACTGACAACGGAGGATAGGAACCGCCTCCAGGAACAGAGCAAAATCCAGGGATCAGCGACTTCCAGCGGTCGCGCGGGCATCCAATAACCTGCGGCAAAGGCCGCTATCCCCTTCCCCGCTGGCTTCTATTTTATGAATCACGGGCTCGGTCTTCTCGGTATTCTGGTTTTCATCGGGCTGGCCTGGGCCCTGTCAGAGAAACGGTGGCTCTTTCCCTGGCGCACGGTCATCACCGGATTAGGGCTTCAGGTACTGCTCGGCTGGCTCATTCTGCGCACGAGCGGCGGCGCATGGTTCTTTGAGCGGATGGATGCTGCATTCCGGCGGCTGCTCAGCTTTTCCAACGAAGGTGTCAGCATGGTCTTTGGCCCGCTGGCGAACAGCAGACTACTGACGGAGAAATGGGGGCCGGAGAACTCTTTCCTCTTCGCCGTGACGGTCACAGGCACAATCGTGCTCGTCTCAGCGCTGTCGTCGTTGCTCTACCATTACGGTATCCTTCAGTTCGTCGTCCGAGGTGTCGCCTGGGTCATGAGGCGGCTCATGAGGGTCAGCGGCAGTGAAAGCTTGGCAGCAGCGGCGAATATGTTCATGGGCCAGACCGAGGCCCCGCTTGTCATCAAACCCTACCTAGCCACCATGACCCGCAGTGAGCTCATGGCCCTCATGGTCGGCGGCATGGCCACCATCGCCGGCGGGGTGCTCGCGGCCTATGTCTCCTTTGGCATCTCCCCCGGACATCTCCTCACCGCTTCCGTCATGAGTGCTCCGGCGGCCCTGATGATGGCAAAAATCCTTCTCCCTGAGACCGAGACCAGCGAAACAGCGGACGGCGCTCACAGGAAGATCGGGCGCGAGACCGTGAATGGCCTGGACGCCGTTTGCATTGGGGCCGGAGACGGCATGAAACTGGCCATCAATGTCATGGCGATGCTCATTGCCTTTGTAGCCCTCGTGGCCTTGGCGAATTACGCTCTCTCTTTTGCCCTCGCCAACCTCGGAATCGCCGATCCAAAGCCGCTGCAAACACTGCTCGGCTGGGCCAACGCTCCCTTTGCCTGGCTGATGGGCATCCCCTGGAGAGACTGCCGGGCGGTCGGCAGCATCCTCGGCGAGCGCATCGTGCTCAATGAATTCATCGGCTACCTGAGCCTGAGCAAAGTCGCCGGCCTGCACCCGGAAAGCATCACCATCACCACCTATGCCCTGTGCGGCTTTGCGAACTTCTCCAGCATCGCCATTCAGATCGGCGGCATCGGGACTCTGGTCGAATCCCGCAGGGCCGATCTCGCCCGCCTCGGGCTAAAAGCGATGATCGGTGGACTCCTCGCCTGCTACTGCACCGCCTGCATCGCCGGGCTCATGGTGCGTGGATGAAGCTGTGGTGTGATGGCGGTGACTTTGCTGAATGATGAGACGACGATCTTCAAGAAATCGCCCGAGTGGCCGATGGTGGTTGATGCTGGCACTGATGCTTCTGGGCTGGCTCGGCTGGGAGGATCTGAGACTGAGGCTGCCGCCATCCCCCATGCGGGAGGCGACAAAGGTCTTTGAGGTGCTCCTGGACGCGCGTCTGCATCCGCACCGGGACAATGACGGGGACAGTTTTCATCTGGAGCATGGCGGGCAGGTGCACGAGTTCCGGCTGTACTTTGCGGACTGCCCGGAGAAGGCGCGCCATCATTTAAACGGGGACCGGCTGGCGGATCAGGGTCGCTATTTCGGACTGCTGAGCGAGACGGAAACCGTTTCAGTGGGGAGGGCGGCGGAGTCATTCACCCGCGATCTGCTAAGCAGAAAGCGCTTCACGGTCTGCACGAAGTGGCAGACAGTCTTTGGCAGCGGGCGCTACTATGCCTTCGTCCTCTTTGCCGATGGGGAGGACCTTTCGGCGAAGCTGGTGCGGGCCGGGCTGGCACGCATCCACACGGGTGGTACGACGCTGCCGGACGGGCGCGAGGCACGAGTGTATGAGCAGCAACTGCGCGCTTTAGAAAACGAAGCGCGGGTGGCTCGGCGTGGGGCCTGGGGGATGAGGTGAGCGCAGTCCGTTACTTCTTCTTGGCATCTTCTCCACCGCCGGCATTGGCGAGTGCCTGTTCTTCAGGTGGGAGGAAGGCTTTGAAGCGGCCTTTGTCGATGGCTTTCATGTATGCCTCCATGGGGCTAACGAAGCCGTCGCGCAGCTTTTGCCAGATGGAGTCGTCCATGAACTGCATGCCCTGAGCTTTCCCGCCGATGATGACGTCATAAAGCTTCTGGGTGGCACCTTCACGGATGATAGCTCCGACGGCAGGCGTTGAGACCATGATCTCATTCACGGCGACACGGCCTTTGCCATCAGCCTTTTTCATGAGGAGCTGGGCAACGACGCCTTTCAGCGATGCGGCGAGCATGGTGCGGACCTGGCTCTGTTGCTCCGCAGGGAAGACGTCGATGATACGGTCAACGGTTTTACGGGCGTTGTTCGTGTGGAGTGTACCGAAGACGAGGAGACCTGTTTCCGCCGCCGTGAGGGCTAGGGAGATGGTTTCCAAGTCGCGCATTTCACCCACGAGCACGATGTCGGCATCCTGACGGAGGGCGGCGCGGAGGCCGTCGGCGAAACTGGGGGTCTGGATGGGCACCTCACGCTGGGTGATGATGCTCTTCTTATTCCGATGCACGAACTCGATGGGCTCCTCGACCGTGATGATGTGGCGGCGGAAGTTGGTGTTAATGTAGTCGAGCAGGGCGGCGAGCGTGGTGGACTTGCCGGAACCAGTGGGGCC
>CAYMHJ010000535.1:0-3602 GCA_964390165.1 uncultured Prosthecobacter sp.
CCGTAGTGCCACGCTCATGCCTTCCGAACCAAAGCTGAGCCCGCGCGAGGTGCCGATATCAACTTTCACAGGTCCATAATATTCCGTGTAGCTGGTCGCCTGCACCCAGTAGGCTTCAAAGCGGTTCAAAGCGAAGCGGCTCGTGTCGCCGATGCACAGGGGATTCTTCGGAGCGACATCGCTCAACCGGCGGCATATCGTGGCTTCCCAGGTTCAAGACCCAACTTGAAGAAGCCAGAAAGGACTGAGAGAACCTTGCACCCATGCAGACCCCCATGGTTCGGAGGAGGGACTTGGCATGAAATGCATTCATGAACCAAGTGAAAAAGTTATGGGCTCATGAATCCGAGATTTGGGCCCCATGGCATCACGAATGCTTTGGAAGACCATTGTCATGCCAAAGTCAGCTTCACCTTCCCAGACCGCCCTCAGCGGTGTCGTCCAGCCCGTGCGCATCGGTTTCAAGCCCCTCGCCGACTGCGCACCTCTGCTTGTGGCACGGGAGATGGAGCTGTTCCGCAAGCATGGTGTCCGAGTCGATCTAAGTTGTGAAGTGGGATGGGCCACCATTCGGGAAAAGCTGCTCTACGGCCAGTTGGATGCCGTTCACGCCATCGCGGGACTGGCGTTGGCAATGCGTCTTGGTCTGAACACACCTCCCTGCCGGGTGGTGGCCCCATTCGTCTTCAATCTCCATGGCAACGCCATCACGCTCAGCCGCGACCTTTGGAACCGTGGCGTGCGGGATGCCTCCAGTCTAAAGAAGCTCATCCGCAGCACACCCACGCGGCGCTTCACCTTCAGCACTGTCTCACGCTTCTCCTCCCACTACTTTCTGCTTCGCCAGTGGCTGACCGCCGGTGGCATCGATGTCGATCAGGAAGTGCGGATCGTCGTACTTCCACCCACACAGATGGTCGGTAATCTCGAAGCCAGTCTCATCGACGGCGGCTGCGTCGGTGAACCCTGGAACAGTGATGCCGTGGCACGCGGTGTCGGCTTCATCGCTGCCACCAGCGAGCAACTCGCTCCTGGTCATCCCGAAAAAGTGCTCCTTACCACCGAGGGCTTCATCGAACGCCATGCCGATCAGGCCGCCGCCATCGTCGCTGCACTGCACGAGGCATGTACTTTTTGTGATGTCACTGTAAATCGCCCCGAAATCGCCCGCATCCTGGTGCGCAGCGGCTACTTCCTCGGCAAGGATGAAGAGATCCTGAAGCGCTCACTCGTCGGTCCGCTCGATCTTGGCACCGGCAAAAGTGCCGACGTGACCAACTTCCATATCTTCCACCGCCGCGACGCCAATGAGCCCACCGGCGAACGCGGACGCTGGCTGCTCGATCAATTCATCACCCACGGCCTCATCACCCAGGGTGAACGCGCCGAAGCCGCCGCCGCTCTCGCCGCCTGCTGGACCTCCAGCGCCATCCCCCTTCCCCAAACAGCCGCCGCCAGCCCCAACAAACCCAACAAACGCACGAAACTCGCCCACGCATGAACCCCACCTCCACCTTCTCACGTCGCACCCTGCTCCAGCGCTCGGCCACAGCCGGACTTGGCACACTCTTCTCCGGCCTGCCCGCAGGCTGGGTCGGCTCCGCCTATGCCGATGACTCCCCTGAAGCCCCCGATGTGAAGCTCGGCATCATCGCCCTCACCGACTGCTCCAGCATTGTCGTGGCGCATGAAAAAGGCCTCTTAAAAAAATACGGCATCAATTCCACCGTGAGCAAAGGCGCGAGCTGGGCTGCCATCCGTGATTCACTCACCAATGGGGACATCCAGGCCACGCACATGCTCATCGGTATGCCGATTGCCTCCACCATGGGCCTCGGCGGTGCGCCGAAGAAACCGATGATCGCCCCCTGGCTCATCAACCGCAACGGCCAGGCCATCTCCTTGAGCAATACCTACAAAGGCAAGGTCGCTGACGATCCAAAAGCGCTGAAGCCCTTCGTGGATGCTGCGAAAGCCAGCGGCAATCCGCTTACCTTTGCCATGACCTTCCCACCAGGAACACATGCCATGTGGATGCGCTATTACCTCGCCGCAGGCGGCATCAATCCAGGCGATGCCAATGGCGCAGGCGCGGACATTTCCCTCATCACCGTCCCACCTCCCCAGATGGTCGCTAACATGAAGGTCGGCAAGATGGACGGCTTCTGCGTCGGTGAACCATGGAACGCCAAGACAATCGCAGATGACATCGGCTTCACCTCCATCACCACCCAGGCCATGTGGAAGGATCACCCCGAAAAAGTTTGCGCCTTCACCGAAGAATTCGCCGCCAAGAATCCGAAGACCGTCAAAGCTGTGCTCAAGGCTCTGCATGAGGCCAGCGTGTGGCTCGACAAGATGGAGAACCGCGAGGAGCAGGCGAACATCGTCAGCGCCGCCACCTACATCAACTGCCCGCCCGAGACCATCCTCGGCCGCCTCCAGGGCAAGTACCTCATGGGCGATGGCCGCAAGTTCAAAGACCCGGATTACATGATCTTCAGTGATCGCAACTGTAACTACCCGCAGGCCAAGTATGCCAAGTGGTGGCTCACGCAGCTCCGCCGCTGGGGCTTCGTCGAAGGCGCTCCCGACTACGAAGGCGTCGCGAAGCAGGTCATGCGCTCCGACATCTATGAAGAAGCCATGAAGGAGATCGGCTACGTCCACGGCGGTGTCGATAATAGCGCCGAGACGCTCTTCGACGGCTTCAAGTTCGACCCCACAGGCGACCTCGAAGCCTACGCCGCGTCCTTCCCCGTCAAAACCATCAAAGGATAAACCACTCTCGCATCAGACCGATCCGTCCACTCCGACGGGTCGGTCTAAAAAATCCCCGCCGCTGCCGCCGCCATGCAACACATCATCCAGAAATACAAACTCGACTCCATCTTCCTGCCATTTCTGGCGATCTTCGTCACCTGCCTGTTCTGGTATGTGATCGCCGGAAAGTCCGTTATCACCGAAAAAGTCGATGACTTCGGCGACAAGATTAAAGTCACCAAGCGTGCAGGTCTCTCCGCCGATCTCCCCACTCCGGTCGAGACATGGACGGCGAGCAAACCCTACATCGTAGAGCCCTTTGCCAAGCGTGGTGAGCTCGATCAGGGCATCCTTCGCTTCACCTGGATGTCACTTGTGCTCGTTGCACAGGGTTACGCCATCGCCCTCATCATCGGGACACCGATTGGCTTCTTCCTTGGCCTCTCAAAGCAGTTCACCAAAGCCTTTGATCCCATCATCCAAGTGCTGAGGCCCGTGTCACCGCTTGCCTGGCTGCCGCTCGGCATGATCCTCTTCAGTGGCGTGAAAATCATGGATGGCGAGGGACGCACTACCTTCGGCGCCTCTGATGCCGCCGCGCTCTTCACCATCGCCATCTGCGCTATGTGGCCCACAGTCATGAACACCGCCGTCGGAGTCCGCGCCGTGCCGCAGGACTACCTGAATGTCGCGAAGGTGCTTAAACTCTCCAAGTGGAAGACACTCTGGAAGGTGCTCGTGCCTGCCACGCTGCCCTACATGTTCACCGGCTTCCGCCTCAGCCTCGGCATCGCCTGGCTCGACGGGCTCCAGGGCCATTGGGAGGGGGCGGCGGCGAT
>CAYMHJ010000536.1:0-3566 GCA_964390165.1 uncultured Prosthecobacter sp.
TCACGGTTAAGGAGTTCGCGAGCCTGCTCGATTACCTGGAATCGCTGGTGAAGAAGTGAGGTGATCGTTTCATGTTTCAGACTTCCATTTGGCTGTGCTTTGCCCCGTAATGGTTGTGGTGATACCTGCTTTGTCTTCATCTGCGGGCCTCTGGTGGACACAAGGTCTGCTTTCTCAAAATCAGAATCCGCGAGACATGCCTTCGATGCGCCCTGATGCCTCCAATCAAACGTTTGATCACACCGCACCAGCCTTTACTCACTGGCAAAGCGCGGCATCATTCTGGTCTGACTCCCCCCACGGATGGCAAAAGCGCAGACACCGAAGCCGAGATGGCTGAAAAAAATCCTCCTAACCCTGCTCGTCGGCAGCGTGGTGGTGTGGGTGTTTGGGGAGGTTTACTTTAATCTGGGCAGCAATGCGGTGGCGCTGGCGGTGAGGAACAGCACGCAGCCGCTGCAGGTGCGCACGAAGCGAGGGGAATGGCGGAAGGCGGCGGCACTGACGCCGGGAGATCTAAACCAGGCGCTGATCCAGCGCCATGCCGAGCCGGGGATGCGCTGGAGCACGCTGAAAGTACGGCGCGAAGCCGGAATGATGGGGAACGTGGTGCAGAATCTCTGCGGCGCGGAGCTGCATGTGGTGGTGATCATGCCGGAGACCTTTGAATTCATGACGAGCTTCCTGCCGAAGTTTGCCGTGACGACGGCGGAGGAGCGGCTGAAGGCGGACAAACTGGACTTCGCCATCACGGCGAACTTTCGTGACCCAAAGGGCAAGCCGCTCGGATACGTGTATCACGAAAGCCGTCAGCTCAACGCCACCTTCAAGGAATGGAGCGGCAGCTTCTTTGTAAAGGGTGGGCGGCCCTACTTTGGACCGAAATCGCTGCTCGATGAGGTGCCGGGCGTGATCGAGGAGGCAACGCAAGGCTACCCGGCGGTGATGAAAAATCACACGGTCTTCTCTTATGTGGATCAAAAGCCGGACACCTACTTTGATGGGTCCAAGATCACCTACCGCGCGCTTGCGGGCATGAGGCGTGACGGAGCGATCGTCTTCGTCCTCTCTGGTGATGGTGGTGTGATGAACGTCAGTGAAACCGCCGAGCTGGCGCGCAAGCTGGACATCCAGCACGCGACACTCCTGGATGGCGGCCGCGCGCTGCAATATAGCATCGTGACGGAGGATGGGCCGTGGCACTTCGCCGCCGTGAACACGGAGCTGGATCTGCCGTGGTATCCGCTCGACCCGCAACGCTCGCCGGTTTTCATCGGTGTCCGCAGGCGTGCGCCGCAGATCATTAGCGTCGGGCAGCCGCCGTGACCAGGGTGAATTCGCGCTTGCCTCGGGCATGAGGCGCGGGATGGATGCTGCCCATTTTTTCCCATGCCATCCTCGCCCGCCATTTCCGTCGTCGTGCCGCTCTACAATGAGGAGGACAACATCGTCGAGCTGCAAAGGGAGATCGCCACCGCCCTCGCGGGGCTGGATTATGAAATGGTGCTGGTGGATGACGGCAGCACGGATGCCACGGTGAGCCGCGTGCAGCGCGGGGATCGGGTGCGGCTCCTGGAGTTCGAGAAAAATGCCGGCCAGAGCGCGGCGATGCACGCGGGGATTTATGGGGCAAGGGGCGATGTGATCGTGACGCTGGATGGCGATCTGCAAAACGACCCCGCCGACATCCTTCCGCTGATTGCAAAGCTGGAGGAAGGATTTGATCTGGTCTGCGGCTACCGCGCGAAACGCAAGGACACGGCCTTTAAACGCGTGCAGAGCAAGATCGCCAACGCCGTGCGCTCGCGTTTCGTCGGAGACAACGTGCGTGATACTGGCTGCACGCTGAAGGTGATGCGCCGCGAATGTCGTGAAGCGCTGCTGCTTTTCCACGGCATGCATCGTTTCATCCCCGCTCTCATTGGCGGCATGGGCTGGCGTGTGACGGAACTGCCGGTGAATCACCGGCCGCGCATCCATGGCGTGAGCAAGTATGGCTTCGGCAACCGTGCCGTGCGCGCCACGATGGACATGTTTGGCGTGCGCTGGCTGAACAGCCGCCGACGGACTTATCGGATCAAACCCTGACCATCTGCGCGCTGCGGAGGCAGGCCTGAGGGCGCGCGCGGAGACTTGGCGAGCCCCTCTTTTGATCGGGCTTTTTCGCAGAGCTGGCTAGGCGATGAGATCGCTGATGAGCCTGCCGCCGTTGACGATGTCGATGGGGCGGACGCCCTCCAGCACGAGACGCTTCTGCGAGTTGATGCCGAGGAGGCGGTACATGGTGCGGGCGAGGTCTTCGGGACCGACGGGGTTTTCATCGGGCTCGGCACCGAGGGCGTCGGACTTGCCATAGACGAAGCCTTTCTTCACGCCACCGCCTGCCATCGCCACGGAGAAGACTCGCGGGTAGTGGTCGCGGCCATTGGTGGAATTGATCTTCGGGGTGCGGCCGAACTCGGAACTGACGAGCACGAGCGTGGTGTCCAACATGCCGCGCTCATCGAGATCGCGAATGAGGCGGGCAAAGGCCATGTCGAAGTTTGGAGCCTGGCTGTCGAAGGCTCCTTTGATGTTCGAGTGATGGTCCCAACTGCCGTAGTTCACCGAGACCATGCGCGTACCGGCTTCGACGAGACGACGGGCGAGCAGGAAGCGCTGACCGGCGGAGTTGCGGCCGTACTCATCGCGCAGTTTATCAGACTCGGCATTGAGGTTGAAGGCTTCGCGGGCCTGGCTGGAACTGATGAGATTGTAGGCGGCGCTGTAGAAGCTGTCCATGGCCGAGAGTCCGTCGGATTTCTCCGTGGTGCGGAAATGCTCATCCACGGCGGCGAGCAGGCCACGACGGCGGTCAAAGCGCTTCTCGTCAATGTCCTTCGGTGCGGCGAGATCGCGCACGGTGAAGCCTTTGTCCGCAGGATCACTGCCGAGGGCAAAGGGGCCGTAGGCGCTGCTCAGGTAACCACTGCCCTGCTCGGGAGCAAAGACGCTGGGGATGGCGACATAAGGCGGAAGATTGTTCCGCGAACCCTGCTCATGGGAGATGATGGTGCCGAAGCTGGGGAACTTGATGGCCGGGCTGGGGCGGTAGCCGGTGAACATGTTGTGCGTGCCACGCTCGTGAGCGGCTTCACCATGAGTGACAGCACGGATGATGCTGATTTTGTCGAGGATCTTGGCGATGTTCGCGAACTTCTCGCCGACGTATTCACCCGTGACACCTTTGATCGGGCTGTAAGGCCCGCGGTAGTCAGGAGCGGCGAAGGGTTTCGGGTCCCAGGACTCATGCTGGGCCATGCCGCCAGGCAGATAAATGTGAATGATGGAGGTGGCGATGGGCTTGTAGGACTCCACCGATGGCATGTCGATGGCTGCTGCCTGAAGCTTCAGCAACTGCGGCAGCGTGATGCCCAGGCCCGCCATGGCACCAACCTGCAGGAAATCGCGGCGACCCTGGGCGGTGTTAAAGAGGTTGGTATGGTTGCCGGAGCAGAGGCGGTGCATTTTCAGGGGAGAGAGATTCAGGTCGAGGTTCAAAGCGAACTTACGAGGGCTGATCCAGC
>CAYMHJ010000537.1:0-3553 GCA_964390165.1 uncultured Prosthecobacter sp.
ACACCTTCCCCATCGTGAAGCGCAAAGACGAAACCAAACACGGCCACTACCGCACCAAAGACACCATCCTCCAAATCTACGACGCCCTCACCGAGGCCATGCAGTCCGGCGTGCCCTACAAGACCCTGCTAAACCCACCACCCGCCGACCCCGCCTGCTGCCATCCGCCGCGCCCCACCGCCTGACCTCTTAGACCGAGACAACTAGGCTCTCACGTTGTCTTCTCGAGCACTAAACCTTCCCCACTTTTCTACACAGGCTGACTGGGCCATATGCTCATGGTCGGGTCATTCAAACGTGCGGTGAAGACATCCTCCATTCGCAGTTCATGATGTGGATGTTCGTCATCTCGTTCAGGAAGTGATGTGCGCACATATTCCGCTTTGTTTAACCAATAATGCCACGCATCGCGGAGTTTCCAGTCACTTCCGAGCCCCAGTGCTTGGATCATGCGGCCAATGAGCCATGAAACGTAGTGTTGAAGATGATCCGCTAGTTGTGGCAGACACTCGGCGGCAATCCCGTCATGGACGAGCAGGTTTCTCGCCCGATAGATTCGGTAGAGGTGCCAGCGAAGCCGCGTCTCACTGTGCTCGATTCGGCGCTTCACGGTTTTTGGCGAGGAGAACTGTTTCCATGCCTTGAACATGCGGAACACCAGTAAAGGGTGCCCGCCAGTAAAGGCGAACAACTGCCTCATGGCAGGAGAGTCACCAGGAACAGCGAGAACCTTCAAAAGCTGCTCTGGTGGAACCTTTTGATTGTAACCAAGACGGAAAGGAAGTTCCTCCGTTTTCAAGCCGGGGTTGGATTTGATCCAATGATGTAGGCTGATCGATAGGTAGCGGAGGTATTTGTCGATATTGCGCCAAGCTAGCAACGGTGGCGCGACGTGGAGCACTCGGCTGATAATGGTGTCTCCTTCGAGCACTGCTGTGAGGCACTCCAGGGCAGACCAGAGGTTGACCAAACGGAAACGGTGGTCGGATGTGCTTAAAGCGGCATTGTGTAAGTCTAGCGCCGCAAAGATGGCAGGCTCCGAGACCCCGGACAGGTTCTTCACCGCAAGGTCCGAAAGCTTTAAAGCTTGGGCTCGGGCATGGTGGTTCTTTAACGACTCATCCCGTGAAGAAATCGCAACCGCATTTCCATCCCTAATGATCCAACCGCCGGGATGCAATGACTTGGCAGGGCGCTGATAAAAAAGCGCCATCACATTCAGGGCATTTCGAACCCTCTCACGAAGCTGTTCAATCGCCTCGGCCGCATTTCCGGCAGTAACTTTGGAAAATAGCCACCCTGAACGCTGATGTTCAGCAAGCTCTGCCTGAGCTGGCAGTCCCTGAATATGCGTTCCCGACTTATAAATGCGGTCCGCTCGATCAGCCTTACCGTGATCCAACACCTTTCGTAGTTCTGTTAGCTGGTCGTCAGTGACGCCTAGAACACCAACGACGCACTCGAACTCACCGCTCACGAAATGGTCTCTGAGGTCGAACAGCTTTTGAACGCCATTTGCGCCCTCTTTCAGTGCCTGCTGAAGATCAGTCTCACCAAGGGAAACACCGCCTCGGCGGTAAGCCACCGTAGCGGCATGACTCAGGATGGTGTCACATTCGGCTTTTCTTTCCTCGCATGTCGCCAACTCAAGTTGTGCAGCTCTTGTTGCAACGAATGACTCGATCTGGTCGTCGATTCCTTCGAGCAATAAAAGCCGGGCGAGATCTGTTGCCTCCGCGTGCCCCGCTTGCTCATTTCCTATACGGAATAGTATCTTCCGATGCCTGGGACTGAGGCAGCTCGATTCCAACCCAGAAGACCTCTCAGCGACTTCCTCCCGGACTAGTTGCATGTGTTTTTGCCAAGCTGCATGGCGCGAGATTTGTTCACCAATGAACTGAGCTTCCTTGAGCAATCCGGGAAGATTAAACAGGGACGGGTGAAAAATATCTGGCGTATGGCTGCTGAACAACTCGTGCCATCTCATGGCTGCGAACGCTGTTCCATTGTCACAAGCGGCTATTGATTCTCGTGCGGGACACCACATAAAAAAAGAGAAGGGTGTCTTTGCAGACACCCTTCCCCGGTTAAGTTTTGAAAAAGAAGGGCGTAGGATGAAGCGGAGCGAACCCCAGTCTCCACCGGCAGCCCTAAGCATCATCAGATTAGCTATTGCCAGAGTGACTCGCAAGCTGTTTTTAGCTTTCCATGCCCTGAGCTTTTGCGTTTTGAAGCACCTGAACCTCCATGGACCGGAAATGCCCTGTGATTAATTCTGCATGGTATTACACCGCGACCCTGTTCCCGTCCCCTCCGATATCACCCGCCAAGCATGGACCTGCCAGACAAGCCTGAATCACCGGATTCCATTCCGCTCAACGCCATCCAGATGAAGGCGTGGAAGGCCCTGCGAAAACTGCTCTCGGACCCAGCGGAGGCAGACCGGCAGTATGACGCTCTCCCCGAATCGAAGAACGGGCGCATCATCAGCACGGATCTGGCCCGTTTCTTGGACAAGCGATATGCCAAAATGCCAAAGAAGGGCCTGCGTGACATCAAGCCCGGATGGGGACTGGCCTGGTGGTATGCCCAGGACCGTTTCAAACGTGAGCTGAGGAAACGTGGCAGCCGCAACCTCGTCCGCTTCATGGCGGGCGGCTGGGCTGCGGGCAAAACCCATGCGCTTGAGCATCAGGCCCCTTGTGACCTGGCCTGGGATGGCACCTTGAGTGTGGCTAAGGACGCCGCAGAGATGATCGACCTCGCTCTCTCCGAGGGCTGGAGGGTCGAGATCGCCTATGTCTTCCGCGACTTGGAACTGGCCTTCTACGGGGCCGTGGAACGTGGCCGCAAAGAGGGGCGCATGGTGCCAATTAATGAGTTGCCCAAAAAGCACCGGGAAGTCCAGCGGTCGATCCTCGACCTCCTCGCCCTCTACGAGTCCGACATTCGTGTTTCGTTCCTCCTGCTGCACAACTTGGGCACCCATCAGGTGGTCTGTGAGCCGCTGGTGATTGCCAAGAACGACCTTGAAGCCTCAGGGGCTCTCCACTACACTCCGACGCATGAGCACTACTACATTCAAGCAGCGCCTCAAATCGGCAAAGGCAAAGCTCCGTGAAAAGGAAGCTGCCGGGGAGCCTGTGATCGTGATGCGTAGCTGGAGCGACAAGAGCCTCGAAGGCTTCCGCAAGGCTCTTCGCGGCGGCTCGGTGCAGATCGTGAATATCGGGCACACCAAGCGCCAAGCGGTGAAAACCAACGGAAGGTAAACCAGCCAGCTTGGTTGCTTCACCTGCCTGTATCCGACAGAGTTTCATTCAGTTCTCAATGCTGAACTTGAGTCCACCTCACGAACGAGCCCATGAGTTTCGTTTGAGCCTCGGCGATCTCCATGTCGGCACGCTACACCGTGAAGGTGACGAATGGGTCTTCAACTACAGCGCTTCATTCGCTCGCCAACGCATGGTGGCTCCTATCGTTAACTTCCCTGTCGTAGGCCGGGAATACCGCTCCAAGGAGCTGTGGCCGTTTTTTGCGCTTCGTATCCCCA
>CAYMHJ010000538.1:0-3541 GCA_964390165.1 uncultured Prosthecobacter sp.
CTTCACCGCAGACGACGCTGGTGATGTCCGGCTCGTTGTTGCCCCAGCGCAGCTCTCCAGTCCTTGCCCACACGAAGGAACTCGCGCCCGGTGTCTTCGCGTAGCTGCTGCCGGTGCCTTCCACCCAGTCCTGCGAGATCGTGGACACCGTCGTGCGTCGCAGCGGTGCCTCCGGCGATGCGAGATGCATATGCAGTTGCGCTTTGGTGATCTTCTTCCCACGCAGCGCCGCCGGATCAAAGTCGATGAGGAAGAACTCCTGGATGCCCTTCAGCTTCAGCCGGTGCGATCCGCCATTGTTCCCCTCCACCTCCTTCGAGTAAGCCGAGATCCACAAATCCCGCGACACCTCCACACGCTGCTGCGCGTGCAAAGTGAGGGCGGCGAGGAGGAAGAGAGCGAGACGTTTCATTCAGTGGGGAGAACGCCGATGAAACCAAGACCGTATCACGGGCATTCTAAAATTGGCCGCGTGAGCGACGATAAACTCACGCGCTGCTTGCCGTGCGCATCGAAGTTCGATGGGCTGAGCCATCGCTCGAAGGCTTCACGCAGCGCTGGCCATTCCTTGTCGATGGCGGCATACCACGCGGTGTCCCGATTGCGGCCTTTGCTCACGGTGGCCTGGCGGAAGATGCCTTCGAAGGACAAGCCGAGGCGCAGCGCGGCACGGCGTGAAGGCTCGTTGAGTGCATTGCACTTCCACTCGTAGCGGCGATAGCCGAGCTCGAAGGCGTGGCGCATCATGAGAAACATCGCCTCGGTGGCGGCGTGGGTGCGTTGCAGCTTCGGCGAAAAATTCAAATGACCGACCTCAATGCTGCCGCTGGAGGGCGTGATGCGCAGATAGCTCGCCACGCCAATGGCTTCTCCATTCGCGGGATCGACGATGGCGAAGAAAAGCGGATCACGCGTGCCGCTTTGCTGCTCCAACCATGCCCGATAGTCCGCCAAGGACTCAAACGGGCCGTAGGGCAGATAGGTCCAGTTCGCGCCATGAGAATCGAGCGCATTCGCGGCGAAAAGCCGCTCCGCATGCTTGGAAACGTCGAGCGGCTCCAGACGACAGAATCGTCCGTGCATCACCTCGCGGGCCGGAAAGCGCGGCTCTTGCCAATCGACGACGATTTCGCCGAGCGGCTGATGCGGAGCTTCACTGAGGGCAGTCATGGGCCTCATCCCTTCGCTCCGGCAGCCCTCGCATCAAGCATTTCCCGCATTTGACCCTTGGCGGGACGACGGCAACATCCCCGCATGCCTGCGCGAGTCACTGCCATCTACATCAGCCCAGCGGCTACCGTCTTGCCCCATGCGGTGAACGAGGCGCATGCGTGTGCACATCGTGGTCTCGTCGGAGATCGCTACTTTGAAGGCTGCGGCACTTTTACCGCTTGGGAACCCAAAGGCCCCGGCCGCGAGCTCACGCTGATCGAAGGCGAGGTGCTGGCCGAACTCGGCCTCAGCGCAGCGGAAGCTCGCCGCAACCTCGTCACCGAGGGCGTGCGACTGAACGATCTCGTCGGCAAGCGCTTCCGCATCGGCGAGGTGCTCATCGAGGGCATTCGCCTCTGCCCGCCGTGCACGCATTTGGACAAAGTAACCGGCCAAGCGCTGCTGAAGCCGCTCGCCGACCGCGGTGGCCTGCGAGCAGACATCTTGAACGATGGCGTCATCCGCGTGGGCGATGCGATCCAAGTTATTGACCCTTAATACCGATGTCAGCCTTCGCCCAAACACCGCCACCACCTTACTACGCCGTCATCTTCAGCTCGCAGCGCACGGAGGTCGATCAAGGCTACGGCGACATGGCCGAGCGCATGGTGGAGCTCGCGCATGATCAACCGGGCTTTCTCGGTGTGGAAAGCGCACGCGGCGCGGGTGGTTTCGGCATCACGGTGTCGTATTGGGAAAGCACGCAGGCCATCGCGAACTGGAAGGCGAACGCCGAGCACCGCATCGCGCAGGAGACGGGAAAGACGACATGGTATGCCGACTATCAACTGCGCGTGGCCAAGGTGGAACGTGCGTATGGCAAAACTCACACAGCCTCTCATGCATAGCGTCATCGAACTCCCCTTTAACCAGCACGTAGGCCTGCAAATCGCGGACGATCCGGCGAAAGTGCTGCAACTGCCCGCCGGACCGCAGTATTTGAACCACCTCGGCACCGTGCATGCCAGCGCCCAGCTCGCTTTGGCCGAAGCATCGAGTGGCGAGTTCCTGCTGCGTGCCATCGGCGACCTGACGGGCATCGTTCCGGTGGTGCGACGACTGGAGTCCAAATTCCGCAAGCCCGCCAACGGCCGCCTCACCTCCACCGCGTCGGCACCGGACGGCATCGAGTCCCTGCGCGCCGAATTGGAGGCCAAAGGCCGCGCGTTGATCACAGTGCAGGTCGAGGTGCATGACGAATCCGGCGCGCACACGCTTTCCGCCTCGGTGGAGTGGTTTGTCACCCGGATGCCGGAGCAATGAAGGCCGATGCACTTGTCTGCTATCTCTCTCGGCTAACACCGAAGTACTCACGGTTTTTGCGACTGAGCGTGAAACGCAGCAGGACGAGCCCGAAAAGCGCGCTCGTGAACCAACGGCCATTCTCGATGCGCTGCTCCGGCGTGTCTGACGCATGAAAAGTCACACGGGCACCATCTGAGGTCGCGACGACGTAGATCCAGCCGCATAAGGCCAGCGTCGAGATCCAAAAGACCCAAGGGCGGCGTTTCCCGTCACGGATCGCTGAGCAGGCATACCAAGAGAACACGATCAACGCCAGCTTCAGCCACTCGCGCGGTGTTTGCTGAATGGGAAACGGTTTGAACGGCTCGCCTGTGACGAGCGCATAGATCAAGCCAGCGGCATGGGCGACACATGCCAGGGCCAGAATCACAAACACCACGGAGCCGAGGCATCCCGGAAAAAAGAGACAGCCCAGCAAGTCACGACTGGCCGGTGGCAGCTTGGGTTCAGACGAGGGATCGCTCGGCTCAGGTTTCATACTAGCTTCTAATACGACAGAGAAAATCTGTCTTCCACGTTCTCCTTGCCGCATGAAACACGTCCTTGCCGTCCTTTTCGTCCCTTCGGTCCTTTTGGCCGCCACCACACCCGCGCCGAAGCCGAAGCCTGCATTTCAATACGAATCCGGTGACATCAAAGTCAGCATCCCCACGGCCGATGAGCCGCGCGTGACGCAGTTCGGCGCGGAGTCGATCAAGGCGGCGGTGAAGTATCTTGATGATGGCTCGACGTGCTGGGTGCGCGAAAAGAGCTGCGTGAATTGCCACACGACAGGGCCTTACCTCAGCGAGCGACCCGCTTTGATCCCGCAGCTCGGCAAACCGAGCGACGAGATCGTGGCGGACTTCATCGAGTTCGTGCCGAAGGAGGTCAAAGAGGTGAAGGAGACGGCCACCAAGAGCGGCTACAAACACATGCCGGGTGCTTTTTCGGCCGTGTGGCGCTCCCTGGGCCTCGCCGAGTGGGACAAGCACATCACGGGCAAAACGAGCGAGCATACCGAGCGGTCGATCCGCGACATGTT
>CAYMHJ010000539.1:0-3517 GCA_964390165.1 uncultured Prosthecobacter sp.
CGACGATGTTGGCGTTGATGCTGTCACGCTCTTCGAAGGTGCGGTCGAGGTCCATCTTGCCGATCTCGGAACGCAGGGTGGTCTGGGCGAGCTGGGAGGCGGCGGTGAAGTAGTTGGTGATGCCGTAGGTGGCCTTCATCGGGTCGAGCACCTGGAGGAAGAGCACGCCGTCGATCTCGATGGCGATGTTATCACGGGTGATGCACATCTGGGAGGGCACATCAATCACCTGCTCCTTCAGCGAATGCTTGGCCACCACGCTGTCGAGAAAAGGAATGAGCACATGGAAGCCGGCATCCAGGGTGCGCGAGTATTTGCCGAGACGCTCGATGACGAAGGCGCTGCGCTGAGGTACGACGCGAGCGCCTTTCATGATGGCGATGATGATGATGACGGTGAAGCCGAGGGCGGCGATGGTGCTGAATTCGATGATCATGGGGATGTAGGTTGGAGGATGGACTGATGGAGAAATGAAACAGGCTTCAGCGAGGCTTTACGGTGAGCAGGAGCCCCTCTCGTCCCGTGATGATGACGGTGTCTCCGGGGCTCAGTGTCTCGGATGACCGGGCGTTCCATTGGGCTCCTTTGAATTCGACCTTGCCGTTGGTTTGAGCATTGATGGCGCTGACCACGCGCGCTTCCTTGGTTAGGAATTCCTCGTCCACCTCCTGGGCATTGCCGTTCTTTGACAGGCCCATGAACCAATCTTTGAAAAGGCGGCGCAGGACGAGGAGCAGTGTGGTCGAGGCAATGGCAAAGACGGTCGTTTGAGAAGCCAGGGTGCCTGTGAGACCCAACCAGCAGGTTAGCGATGTCACCCAGGCTCCCATGCCGATGAAGATTAAAATCACGCCAGGTGCTGCGAATTCCAGCAGGATCAAAACGAGGCCGACGATAAACCAGAGGGTGCAGGGATCGGGAGACATGCTGCCTTATCTCCGAACTTCACACGTCTGGGCAACCGGAAAAATCCCCCTCATTTTGTAATCGGTCGTTCAGCTTAACTTAGAACTTCCCATCCCGGCTTTCGAAGTGAGTGGGTTTGCCGAGGGTGGGGCCTCCCCGGCTCACCCATTCGGCCACCCAGTCAATGAGGGTGGGTTCGCTGATCTCAGCCTGGCCGACTAGGGTCGAACAAAGAGTCGAATCATTGAGCAGTGCGTCCGGGGCTTCGGTGCCGGTGATGTGGACCGGCCTTCCAAACTTGGTGGCGAAAGACTCCGCCACCTCTCGCACGCGAAGTTTGCGAGTGCCGGTGAGGTTGATCTTCCATGCAGGAGTGGCGGCGTGTTCGAGGAAGAGAAGAGAGAGGGTATTCGCATCACCCTGCCAGATCGTATTGAAGTGACCCATGGTCACATCGACGGCCTGGCCGCTCCAGACTTTCTGAGCGATGTCCACGAGCACGCCGTAGCGGAGATCGCAGGCGTAGTTCAGCCGGATTAGCGAGACGTGCGTGCCGTGAGACTGGGCGTAGTGCTCGAAGATGCGCTCGCGCCCGAGACAGCTTTGCGCGTATTCGCCGGCGGGATTCGGCGTGTCTGTTTCTCGACTGCCTGAGCCGTTGGTGGGCACGAGGCCGTAGATATTGCCGGTGGAGAAGGCGGCGATGCGGCTGCTGCCGTAGCGCTGACAAACGAGGCCGGGGAGAAGTGTGTTCATGGCCCAGGTCATGGGCTCCTGGCCGGTGCTGCCAAACTTCATCCCCGCCATGTAAATCACGTTCGGCGCGTCTGGCAGGGCGGTGAGAGCACGTTCATCGAGCAAGTCAGCGGTGATGGTCTCGATGCCCTGCATTTCCAGCTCGCGGCGCGCGGCAGGGTCACGAAAGCGTGACACGCCAATGATCCGACGCTCGGTTCCGGCCTCATCGCTGGCGCGCTTAGCCATGCGGATGAGTGAGGGTCCCATCTTTCCTGCCACACCAAGGACGATAATATCTCCGTGAAGGCGCTGCATCATGTCGATCACCGCCTGGGTCGGCTCGCTGAGACGATCCTCAAGTTCAGCGAGGCTGCATGGGGGACGTGATGCAGCACGGGCACTCATCGCAGTTTCAGCTTCTGGCCGGGGCGGATGAGATCTGACTTCAGGCCATTGGCCGCCTTGATCTTCGCCACGGTGGTTTTGTTTTTCAAAGCCAGAGCGTAGAGCGTGTCACCCTTCACTACGGTGTGTGAGCTTGGGGTGGAGGACTTCTTCGCCGTGCTCTTTGGCTTCGATGAGCTGGACTTTGGCTTGCTGCTGCTGGCGACAGTCTTCTTGGGTGTGCTGGAGTTGCTGCTCGTGCTGCGCGCAGGAGTGCTCGACGATGCGTTGAAAGCGTAGGGGTCGGCCTCCACAGGAGCCACAGGCTGCTCATAGACGGGAGCGCTGCCAGCAAGCGTGCCGGGCTGGTCGGGATACGGATTGTAGCCTCCATCCGCAGGGTAGTTTGAGACATACGGATCACTGGCTGAACTGCCCGAACTGTTGAGTCCATTCTGGCAGGAGATCAGCGTGGCAGAGACAGAGGCGATGAGGAAGAGACGGGCGGTGGAGATCAGAGACATGGGTTTGATGGAGGTGCTTCGTCTGGGAAAGAGCGCGCGAGTATGGTTTTCCGAAACCGGATGTTCAACCTGAATTCCCCGACTTGCCTGGACCTGGTTCAACCACCGGATTGCTGACGTTTGCAGCCCGCCGGCATCATGCCTATCGAAGCATTTCCCCCTCAAGGCTCATGCTTGAATATCCCCACCCTTGCTTTCCAAGGATACTCCACTCCTTGGAAATCCGCCAAAAATCGATGCCGACTACCACACCAATTCCTTTTCTTCTATTATCAAACTCCCGCAACTCTGCCGCCCCCGCGACGTTCCAACTCAGCTCACTCTCCGTGTCTTTTACCTCCATGCCCGCCTCGCTCCCTGATGTACTCCTCTCCGCCGCGCAAAAAGCCGGCTGCCGTGATCAAGCGAGACTCCGCCACGCCCTCGACGAGGCCACCGACAAACGCCAGCCGCTGATCGAGGCCCTTCTGGATGCGAACATCGTAGATGAAGAGACCTTTTTCTCCCAGCTCGCCGACTCCCTTCGGATGCCTTATGACAAAGACGACGAAGAGCCCCAGGAAGGCCTGCACAACCGCTTCCCCGCCAAGCTCGCCCTACGACATCGCATCTATCCTACGCACGTCAGCGCGCAGGAAGCCACGCTCCTGACCTATAATCCCTTCGACCTCGGCGCGCGCCAGGCCGTCGGCCAGGAACTGCGCAAGCGCGTCCACTGGAAGATCGCCAGCCGCCACCGCATCCTCGAAGCCTTGCATCAGGGCTACGGCGTCGGTGCTGAGAACTTCGAAGAACTCCTCGAAGGCCGCGAAGGTACGCTCGATGACGACGACATGAAGCAGGAGACCACGGTGCTCGATGAGGCCGACGAAGAGGCCACCGTGCTCAACTTTGTGAATCAGGTTTTCCGCGAAGGTCTCAAGGAACGCGCCACTGACATCCACGTCGAGCCTCTGGAGCGCGAC
>CAYMHJ010000540.1:0-3445 GCA_964390165.1 uncultured Prosthecobacter sp.
CCCTCGACCTCCGCACTCACTCCGCCATCCTGGACCATGCGGGACTCGTTCAGCGCCTGCACGAGGTCCAGCTGAATGCGCTGTGCCTCGGTGGAGTATCGGCTGTTTTTGATGTTGGCGATGCTGGCCTGCTCGGCAGCACCACCGAAGCGCCGGGCCAGTGCCCCACCGCCGGGGAGGCTGGCACCTCCGAGCTTGGTTCCCTGGTAAATCGCTGGCAGGAAAGCACTGCCGTAAGTGCGGGTGGCATTACCGGGAGGATTCACGGTGATGAAGCCGGGCAGGTTCTCATTGCTGGTGCCGAGTCCATAAAGCACCCAGGAGCCGAGTGAAGGCCGTACGAACTGTGTGGTTCCAGTGTGAAGCTGCGTGAATGCCTGCGGATGCGCGGGCAGATCGGTGGCCATGGAGTTGATCACACAAAGGTCGTCGGCGTGCCTGGCCAGGTTTGGCAGTAGTTCGGAGACCCACAGTCCGCTTTTGCCGTTCTGGCTGAATTTCCAGGGCGACTTCATGAGCTTCGCCTGTCCGTATCGTCCAGCGATGGAGGGGGCACTCTTTCCCGAGTCGGCCATGAGCTTGGGTTTATAGTCCAGAAGATCCACATGCGATGGAGCCCCCTGCATGCAGAGAAAGATGACGCGCTTTGCCCGACCGGGAAAATGCGGGTTCTTCGGTGCGAGCGGGCTCGACGCGGCCGCACGCAGAGCCTGCTGCTGGGCCAGTGCGGCAAATGCCAGGTAGCCAAAACCGTTGCTGGTGGTCTTGAGAAAATCGCGGCGATTGAAGTGCGGATGAGTCATGGCGTGCGGTGGATGTGCGTCTTGAAACCCATCTGGGATGGAAAGTTTCATGCTCACTTAACATGCAGGACACTCACCGCCTGAAATGAAAACACGGCGCAGAAGCGAACCAACTACAGCCCAGCTTCCCCAGGATGGTCATCCCCGGACGATCGTCACGCTCGGGGCTTGAGATCCTGCTGGATGTCGATCCGGTCTTCGCGATTGCGAGCTTTGATCCGATGGTCGCGCTTGTGGATGCGCTCGACCGTCATCTGGCGCTTTTTCTGACGCTGCTTGAGCTTGGCGATCTCATCTTCGAGCCTTAGAAATCCCTCCAGCCGTGCGGGATCGAGCCTGCTCTCGGCCATGGCGGCACGGAGGGCGCAGCCTGCATCCTTGCCGTGCTTGCAGTCATGATAGCGGCACTGTGCGGCCAGGTCTTCGATGTCGGCAAAGGACTCGCGGAGAGTGGCTTCGTCCGTCCACATCTGCACTTCTTTGATGCCTGGATTGTCAACGAGGATGCCGCCGCGCGGCAGGACAATGAGTTCACGCGCAGTGGTGGTGTGGCGGCCTTTGCCGGTGACCTCGTTCACATCTCCCACCCACTGCCATTCATCCCCCAGGATCTCATTGATCATGGCCGACTTGCCGACACCGCTGGAGCCGATGAGAGCCACGGTGACGCCTTTCTTCAGGTAGCTGCGGAGAATTTTCATCCCCTGCCCTTCCAGCACGCTGGTGATGTGGACGGCGGCTTCGGGATCAAGCTCACGGATCTCAGCTGCGGCCTTGGCAGACTCGACCTTGGTGAAAAGATCGGCCTTGTTCAGGACGACGACAGCACGCGCCCCGCTGCGCCTGATGATGGCAAAGTAGCGCTCCATCCTGCGGAGGCTGAAGTCGGCTCCTGGTTCGGTAATGACCATGACGACATCGACATTGGCCACGAGCACCTGCTCCTCGCTGCTGGAGCCGGGTGCCTTTCGGGAAAAGCAGGTCTGCCGTGGCAGCCGGGCACGGATGACAGCGTCCTCAGGAGTGACATCGAGCGCCACCCAGTCACCCACGGCGGGGAGTTCGGCGTCGTTGGCGGCGTCATGATAAACTTTGCCGCTGAGGATGCAGTCCAGCTCATCGAAGTCCTTTTCATCGAAGACGAGACAACCGTAGCTGATCTTGTTATCCCGCAGCAGGCGGGCGGGTTTCCAGCCGAGCTTTTCGTACGGAGCGAAGGCATCGGCGAAATGGTCATTCCAGCCGAGGTCTTCGCGGGTGATTTTGCGGGCCATGCGTTCGTTCGAGTGCGGAAGTCAGTCAGCGCCGATGAACTCTGCTGCAAGCAGCCTTTTCGAGGACTGCGGTATTGAGGCGGAACGCAGGGCGCAAAAAAGGCCGCACCTGGTTCCAGATGCGGCCAGAATCAATGAGCCGGTGAGAAGATTCACCTGCTCAGGACGAAATTATTCGGCCTTCTTCTTTTTGCCAGGAGCGCTGAACTCTTCCTTGGAGAGCTTGCCGTCTTTGTCCTTGTCCTTGCCGCCGAAAGCTTTTTCAGCCTTGGCTGCGTCCTTCTTGGCCTGAGGGCTGGCGAGGAACTCTTCCTTGCTGAGAGAGCCGTCGCTGTTGGCGTCGAGCTTGGCGAATGCCTTGGCAGGATCGGCCTTTGGCTTTTCCTTCTTGGCGTCGCCTTCGGCGGCGTTCACGAAGCTGGCCAGGGCCAGGACGGAGAGGATGGTGGTGATAACTTTCATGTTAATGAGGTGTGGGTGTGGTTTGGTTTGGGCCTGGGGGCGTTGGCTGAAACCAATCCCTTGCGCGGCCCGTGAAACGCAGAGCCCCCGCGACAGTTTCAAAAAAAATGAAACGACAATATTAAACACCTGCCCCGAAGCACCTCTGGTTTCAAGGCACTGCTACACCATCCGGTTCCTGCGATCATCTTTACCACTAAGCGCGATAAAGCTGGCGGTGCCGGGCGTTTTCTGCACCCTTCACCGACCTATGATCCGCACACTGACCACCTCCCTCCTCCTAAGCCTGTCCAATGCCACAGCCACGCAGGCTGAATCCGTCTTCACTGGGCGCTGGGCTCTCACCATCCCCGGAGGCGGAGCAGGCTGGCTCGGTGTAGAGGAAAAGGATGGCGGCTTCAGTTCCAGCGTACTTTGGGGAGGTGGCAGCGTGGTGCCCACCACCAGCACCAAGGTCGAGGGCGACACACTGATCGTCATCCGTGAACAGAAAAACAAAGAGGGCAAAGTGTCCGTCGAAACCATCACCGCCAAGGCCGATGGCGATGTGCTGAAGCTCAGCACATCGAAGAAAAACGCCGAGGGCAAAGCCATGGGCCAGCCGGCTGAATTTACCGGGAAGCGCATCCCTGCCATTCCAGCCAAACCTGATCTCTTGAAAGTGAAGTTCGGCACTCCGATCCAGCTTTTGAACGGCAAGGATCTCACCGGCTGGCGTCTGGTGAAGGAAGCTGACAACGGCTGGAGCGTGGTGGACGGAGTGCTGCAAAACCGTGTCGTCAAAGAGAAGGGCAAACACTTCGGCAATCTGCGTACCGACGCCGAGTTTGAGGACTTCAACCTGAAGACCGAGGTCCGCACCCAGGAGGCCAGCAACAGCGGCATCTACCTGCGCGGCATTTATGA
>CAYMHJ010000541.1:0-3433 GCA_964390165.1 uncultured Prosthecobacter sp.
TCCACCGCGACATCAAGCCGGCGAACATCATGGTCGGTTACGACGGCGTGGTGAAGGTGGCCGACTTTGGCCTGGCAAAGATGACGCACAGCCAGAACTCCGGCCTCACTCAAAGCGGCATGGCGATGGGCACGCTGCATTACATGGCCCCAGAGGCACTCATGCTCGGTGCGGGTGTCGATCATCGTGCGGACATCTACGCCGTGGGCGTGATGCTATACCAGATGCTGACCGGCAAGATCCCACAGGGCCTGTTTGAACTGCCCTCGCTGCAAGTGCCCGGCCTGGACCCGCGCTACGACGGCATCATCGGCAAAGCGCTGCGCGAGGACCGTGAACTGCGCTACCCGACCGTGCTGGCCATGCGCCATGACCTGGATGCGATCTTGACCCAGCCCGTGGTGAAGGTGGAACCCTCCGCTGAAAAGGCTCCCGCCGCCTTGCAAACTCAAGCGCGTCCGCAGCGCCCCGGCGGCCAGCCGTATCGCCCGCCGCAGCCGGAGGTGATCGTGCGCACGGAGAAACAAGGCTCACCGCTGCTGTGGACGGCGGTGGTGGCCTTGGCTGCGGTGGCAGCTTGGCTGTATTGGAACAGAACCGTTCCTGAAAGCGCTTCGTCGCCGCCTTCAGCCATGGTCACCAACAAGCAGCCAGAGCCGGCGGTCAATGAATCGTCAGCCGCGACCACCACCAATCCCGCGGAGGCCACTAAAGACCGTCCTTTCGTGAATAGCCTCGGCATGAAGTTCGTGCCTGTGCCGGGGACGAAGGTGTTGTTCTGCGTTTGGGAGACACGCGTGCAAGATTATGAAACCTTTGCCAAGCAAACTGGACGGACTGTCGAAAAACCACCCTTTGCGCAAACCGGCGTTCATCCCGCAACTCGCGTCAATTTCGAAGAAGCTACCGCATTTTGTGAATGGCTGACCAAGACAGAGCAGAACCATTCGCGGCTGTCGGTGTTCGGTCGTTACAGACTCCCGACCGATCATGAATGGAGCATTGCGGTCGGGATTGGCGACTTGGAGGATGCTAAAGCCACTCCAAGCGAGAAGCATCGCAAGCTAACGATGGAGTTTCCATGGGGGACTCATTGGCCGCCGCCCGCGAATGCCGGAAACTACGCTGGCATTGAGGGCCAGTCGTCTCTACCAACACGTGCAAACAATGAGGCACGCAAAATAATTCCTGAATATAGGGACGACTTTTTGGAAACGGCACCTGTCGGATCTTTTTCCGTGAACCGGCTGGGTTTGCTAGACATGGGAGGCAATGTTTGGGAATGGTGTGACAGCAGCTGGGATGCAATTGAGGAGCAAAGAGTATTGAGGGGAGCTTCATGGTACATATCGGACAAAAACGGAATGCTTTCTTCCTCGCGCAATCGCGGCGATCCTGATTACAGGCGCAACGAATTCGGCTTCCGCTGCGTGATCGAATTGGCAAACCAGCCAAGCCTGACGACGAAGGCTCCGGCTGTGCCTCTGAACGCACCGCAGCCTGCTCTAGCCAATCAGGTGCCGACTACAATGGCAGAGTCCGCCACTCCCACTCTCCCTACCGGCCCCACGGCCTGGACGGACACCAAAGGCCGCAAAATCACGGCAACGTTCAAGGCCATCGCCAGCGGCAACGTGCTGCTGGACATCGCGGGCAAGGTGGCGCCCGTGCCGCTGAACACGCTCTCGGCGGCAAGTCAGAAGCTGGCACGGGACTATCACGATCAATCTAACCCGGCCACCACCAACGACCCCACCCAAGCCACCAAGGACCGCCCCTTCGTGAACTCCCTCGGCATGAAATTCGTGCCGGTGCCGGGGACGAAGGTGCTGTTCTGCATTCATGAGACACGGAGGGTGGATTACGCGGCTTTCACGAAGACAAATCCAGGCGTCGGTGGCAACTGGGAAGCAGCATTGTTAGATGACCGCCCTCTTGTCGGCGAACCGTTTGATCAACATCCAATTGCCAAAGTTTCGCGGCCTGATGCGGAGGCTTTTTGCAAATGGCTTTCGGCGCAGTCACCGCACCGTTACCGCCTGCCCACGGATGCGGAATGGTCTCTGGCGGCAGATTTCGACGAGCCAAGAAGCGCATCGGAAACTCCCGATGATCTTCACAAGAAAGCGGTGTCAGAAAAAGCAGCGAAAATCTACCCGTGGGGAATGGAGTGGCCTCCACCTGCTAAAGCTGGAAACTATTCTGGAGAGTTCACTCCTTCGACAGACACCTTTCCAACCACAGCGCCGGTGATGACGTTTCAAGCAAATGAGCATGGCTTGTATGATCTCGGCGGCAATGTGTGGGAATGGGTTTCGGATCGTTATTGGGAGAAAGATGAAATCGGCGGCACTTTGCGTGGAGGTGGTTGGGGCATTGCTAAAAAAAATGGGTTTCTCAGTGGGTGCCGATTTGGCGGGCACACAGACTCATCAGGCAAAGATTTTGGTTTTCGCGTCGTCCTGGAACTGCCGACGACATCCAGCGCCTCAAGCGTGCCTTTGCCGGCTTTGCCAGAGGGCGGCAGCTCCGCTGCGCCGATGGCGGCGGGCACCGCTAAATCAGCGCCAGCAGTCATGCCCGTGCCTGCCGCAGTTCCAGCGGTGTCGAAATCACCCCCATCTGCGGCTCCTGTGCCCGCCACCAGCAACGACTTCAACGCCGGGCAGATCGGCGACACCCGCGTGGTCGATCTCGGCAGCGGCGTGAAGCTGACGCTGTGCTACTGCCCGCCTGGCAGCTTCACGATGGGCAGCCCGCCGAGCGAGGCTGAGCGTGGCAATGATGAAGACCCGGTTTCGGTGAGGATCACGCAAGGATTCTGGCTGGGACAATATGAAGTGACGCAGGCACAATGGGTGGCGGTGATGGGACGCAATCCGAGCCGTTTCAAAGGTGACGCTTTGCCGGTGGAGCAGGTGAGCTGGGAAGATGCGCAGGCGTTCATCGGCAAGCTGAATCAAACGGCAGCGCTGCCGGTGGATTGGAAGTATGCGCTGCCCACAGAAGCCCAGTGGGAGTATGCCTGCCGTGCAGGCACGGAGGGGCCGTATGCGGGGACTGGGCAGTTGGAGGAGATGGGCTGGTATGACGGAAACAGCGGTGCCAAGACGCGCTCCGTGGGAGCGAAGCGTGCGAACGCGTGGGGGCTGCATGACATGCACGGAAATGTCTGGGAGTGGTGCGCCGACTGGTATGGCGCTAAGCTGGCGGGTGGCACCGATCCTGCTGGTGTTCCGAGTGGCTCCGAGCGCGTGTACCGAGGCGGCTCCTGGTACCGCTACGCCGAGGTCTGCCGTGCCGCCTTTCGCAGCAAGAACACGCCAGGCCTCCGGAGCGTCTACCTGGGCTTCCGTCTGGCTGCGGTTCCAGCAGGAGCCCGGTAGGGCAGTGCGGAATAAAGTGTCTGTGCCTCTATAAGCATTTCTGCGGT